>NZ_LBCB01000014.1:142470-202837 GCF_000980515.1 Akkermansia sp. UNK.MGS-1
AGCAGGAGAAGCAGGAGAAGCAGGAGAAGCAGGAGAAGCAGGAGAAGCAGGAGAAGCAGGAGAAGCAGGAGAAGCAGGAGAAGCAGGAGAAGCAGGAGAAGCAGGAGATTCCGGCATGGATGAGAAGGGGGTTTCCGTTTAGACTCCCTGATGCCGGGGAATGCTCAATGCGTCTGTGCCCAGGACATGGAAATTTTCCTCCTGCAGCCGGTTCAGATCAGGACAATCGCCATCAGCAGCATTCCGGCGATGATGCCCATGATGGAAATGTGATGGTGCCCCCAGCGTTCCGCCATGGGCAGCAGTTCGTCAAAGGAGATGAAAACCATAATGCCCGCGACGGAGGCAAAGAGAACCGCAAGTACGGTAGGTGTGAGGAAGTGGAACAGGAAGAACATGGCGATGGCTGCGCCCACCGGTTCAGCCAGACCGGAGAGAAAGGAATAAAAGAGGGCCTTTTTACGGCTGCCTGTGCCGTAGTAAAGAGGTACCGCCACGGCGATTCCTTCCGGAATGTTATGGACGGCTACGGCCAGGGCGATGGAGGTGCCCAAAGTCAGGGAGTCCAATCCGGCGGCAAAGGTGGCGATTCCTTCCGGGAAATTGTGGATGCCGATGGCCAGGGCGAACAGAATGCCGGACCTTTTAATTCGGGATGAGGAAAATTCACCGCTGGCCTGTCCATGGATGTCTTCCGGGCCGCGCGCTTCGTGCGGGTTTTCGTCTTCCGGAACCAGGTAATCAATCAGAGCCGCCACGGCAATTCCCCCGAAGAAGGAAGCAATGGCGATCCAGGAACCTGCCGTATGGCCTTCGAACTCTATCAACCTGTGCTGGGCTTCTCCCAGCAGTTCCACCAGGGAGATATACACCATGACTCCGCCGGATAATCCCAGGGCAAAAGTAAGTGTCTTTGTATCCGTCCTTTTCATGAAGAAGGCGATGAAGCCTCCTATGCCGGTAGCAAGACCAGCCAGCGTGGTGAGCAGGAAGACAACGAGGATGTGATCGGCGGAAAGGTCCATGCGTGCACCTGCCGGGCAGGGATGACCCCGGCAGTAAAGAAAGGGGTGTATTATTTTGCGGGAGCCGTGGGAACGATCATCTTCGTGGCCCGGATGGCGCCGGGGGGAAGGGGGGGCTCTTCCCCCGGCTTCAGGAGGCCCCGTTCCTTCTTGATTTCAGGCAGCTTGTCCAGAAGTTTGCTGAACGCTTTTCCTTCAAAACTTTTTGGGAGGAGCGCAACGCCTTCTTTGAGAGGCTGTTCCAATTCATTGACCCTGTTTTGCTGCATGAGCAGGTACACTTTTTGCATGAGAACAGCTTGTTTGACTTCCGGAAGAAGCCCGTTCTTTTTCAAGTAGCTGTCCATGATGGAAAGCGCTTCATCAGGATTTTGATCCGCCAGAATGTGGATGTTTTTCTTCCGGAACGTATCGGCCCATTCCAATTTCTGGGCATGGAGCAGATCGTCCCTGTGCAGTTTGGCGAGAATTCCGGAAGCGTCCTGCGGGTCCAGTTTTTCCAGTTCTGCCAGAGCCGGCTTATAGAAAGTGCGGATGCTGGATTGGGGAACCGTTTTCAGCAATTGAACCAGCGTGTCCCGCCGCTGCTGGTCAGTGAGCTTTTCCGCCAGATTGTTTGTCAGGGACTGCTGCGTGTTGAGTGCTTCCGCCGCTTTTTTTGTATCCTGCATGACCTGGGCAGGATTGGCGTAACCTACGACGGTGTGGACGGGCCGCCCCTGGGCATCCGCAAACACCAGCGTGGGGAATCCGGTGATGCCGTAGGATTTTTTATAGGTTTCCAGAGAAGTTTTTGTCTGCGCGTCCTGCTGCTTTTTACGTGGGTAGTCCAGTTCCACGGGAATAAAGGAACGGGAAATGGCTGTCTGGATTTCAGGAAGGGAAAGAGCCTGCTTTTTCTGCATGATGCAGGCTCCGCACCAGTCGGAACCGGTGAATTCCAGCATTACTCCCTTATTCTGTGCGGCGGCTT
Source organism: Akkermansia sp. UNK.MGS-1 (assembly GCF_000980515.1). NCBI lineage: Bacteria > Pseudomonadati > Verrucomicrobiota > Verrucomicrobiia > Verrucomicrobiales > Akkermansiaceae > Akkermansia > Akkermansia sp. UNK.MGS-1. Next base: position 144,469 of record NZ_LBCB01000014.1, read on the forward strand.
GCTGCATGGCTTCCGCAGGGCTGGTACTCCATGTTTCGGAGGCGCCGGCACTCCAGGCGAGGAGTATGGCTGCGAGGGGATGTATGATTGTTTTCATGGCAGGAATGTCATTATTGCATGGGGGGAAGCGGAGAATGGGCGGGGGGAACCCACATGTTTCCGGAAGAGGAGCTGCCGGAATCTCCGGTGTGGGTAGGTGTTTCAATTTTCGGTTTTCCGGCGGGCGGGTCCAGATCTTCCACCACCACTTTCTTTTTGGCGGGCTGGGGCACGGGGGCGGCAGCCGGGGCCGGTGAGGGCGCCCTGCGGATAACGGGGGATTTGAGGGAAGCATCCGTCTGGTTCATGGCCGTAATATTCAGCGGGTCGCCGTAGGCCAGCATTTCCCGGATGTCGTCAGGAAGATCTCCGGCAGGAATGGAGGTGCTTCCCTGTTCGTGCATGATACGCACGAATTCATTTTCCACGCGGGTGATTTCCACATTCAAATAAGTTTTGCCTGAATGGGATGTCTTCAGAATGTCGAACTTGCGGCCGCGTGCCTTGGCTCTGGCGTGTTGGCGGTAGCGTTCGAAGTAGGAGCGGATTTCTCCCCGGATGCCGGCTACGCGCATTTTCTCTTTCTCAATGGATTTTTGCGTCTCTTCCAGGTCGGAGGCCGTATGTTCAAAGATATCCAAAAGGCTGAGCAGCTGTTCCTTGGGAGCGGTCCTGTTCCGTATTTCCCTGAGCTGTTCCTGCTTCTTCAGCAGCTGGGCATGATTGTCCTCCAAAGCTTCCCGAGCATCTTTGACAGGGTCTGGAAGCTGGGAAAATTTTTCATAAACAATATAGCCGGCACTGATGACGATAAGGGCGAACAGCCCCAGGCAGAGGTTCCAGAAAAGAGCGTCTCCCCTGGCTTTCCGTTCGGAATCCTCCTGCCGGGCGGATTCTTCTTCCGCAGCGTGTTCCGAGACGACGTCCAGGGAGGTTTTCAGACGTTTTTTGGCTGCGGGGGCGGAGTTTTCATCCTTATGTTCTCCTCCGTTCTCCTTCGGAGCAAAGCGGGTTTCGTCTTCCGCAGGGGGGAGAGTTTCGCCGGACGGCTGTCTGGGAGCGGGGGCGTCGGTCATGGGATGCGCGGGAATGGAGGTTAGTCTACCGGGTGGGTTTGTTTGAATTCAGCCAGTTTGGCCGCATACGCGTTATATTGATATTGCAGGGCATGGAATTCCTGCTTGCGCTGCGCCAGCGTTTTGCGCATGTCTTCAATGTCAAAGCACAGGTGCTCGAAGTCGCGGCGTTTGGAAGGCAGGACATCTATATCCTTCACCGTGAAGGGCGTCGTGATTCTTCCCGGGTTGGAAAGCCTTTTCTGAAGATTGTAATTAACGCGGGCATCGTGGGATTCCGCCTGGCTTATTTCCTGTTCCGTCTGGGCCAGTGCGTTTTTCATTTGCTGGAGCTGGGCCTGGAGCTGCTGGTGTTCCTGGGATGAATTCCCCGTCAGGAAGGAGGTCAGGGCTTCATTCGTACTGCTGTCGCACGAAGTAAGGGCCAGCGTGAGGGCCAATGCCGGACAGGTACGCCTGGTGAATCTCACGATGTTGAACATGCCGGGGATTATGAACCTTAACGGAGGGGAAAGTCAAACTGTTCATGCGCCCTCCGGAACAATGATTTTTCTCGCATAAAACGCGTATGCGGCTACAATGCCCGCGGCATGATGCAATTATCGGAGATTGGAGGCCATCTGACGGCCAGAACGGGTATTGATGATTTGATGGAGGATTTATTCAAGGCCCTCCATTCGGGAGACGCAGGCTTGTGCCAGTTGAACGGCGGGAGCCCCGCCGTTATTCCTGAAGTGACGGAACTTTGGCGACGCAGCATGGAGGAACTGGTGCGAAATGGCAAATTTGACGTGCTGGTGGGCCATTATGCCCATCCGGGCGGGGATCCTGCCTTTATCCGTGCCCTGGTGTGTTTTCTCAATGAACGTTGCGGATGGAACCTGACGCCGGAAAATGTGGCGATTACCCAGGGCGGCCAGATGGCCTGCTTTACACTGTTCAACATGCTGGCGGGCCCGTGCCCGGACGGTGCTGTGCGTGAAATCCTTTTTCCCCTGTGCCCGGATTATGTGGGATACCAGTCCCAATCCCTGTGCGGCGGCGTCATGTTCCGGGGCATCCGGCCCGGCATCCGCATGCTGGACGGGCACACGTTCAAGTACGTGATTGATTTTGACCGTCTGGACATACGTCCGGAAACGGCCGCCGTCTGCATGTCCCGGCCTACGAATCCCACCGGGAACGTGGTGACGGATGAGGAATTGGGGCTTCTGCGGGAAATGACTTCCCGCGCCGGGGTTCCCCTGATGATTGACAATGCTTACGGGCCTCCGTTGCCCAATATTTGTTTTGTGCCCGTAACCCCGGCCTGGGATGAGAACATGATCCTGACCATGAGCCTGTCCAAGATCGGGTTGCCCGGAACGCGCACCGGCATTGTCATTGCGCGCCCGGAGATCATTCGTGCCGTCGTGAGCATGGTGACCACGTCATCCCTGTGTCCGAACAATCTGGGCCAGGCTCTGGTGACGCCCTATCTGGAAGACGGCACTCTGGAGAGAGTCTGCCGTGAAACCCTCACGCCGTTTTACCGTGGCCGGGCGGAATTCGCCCTGTCCCTGCTGCCGGAACTTTTCGGAGAATCCATCCCCTGGCGCGTTCATAAGAGTGAGGGCGCCATGTTTCTGTGGCTGTGGTTTGAGGGATTGCCCATCACGTGCCAGGAGCTTTACGAACGGTGCAAGTCACGGGGCTGTTTTGTAAATCCCGGCCATCACTTTTTCTTCGCCCTTCCGGAGGTGGGGGAACCCTGGCCGCACCGTCATGAATGCATCCGCATCAGCTTCACCCAGACGGAGGAACTCCTGCGCAAGGGGCTTTCCATCGTGGCGGATGAAGTGCGCAAGGCCTACTCCCGTTCTTAATCCAAACCTGACCCGTATCCATGAACAGCATGACCGGTTTCGGCAGAGACGCCGCCCAGACAGACCGTTATAATATCCTTGTTGAAATATCAGGCGTAAACCGCAAACAAACGGAAATTGCCGTCAATGTGCCGCGCGGCTATGCGGAATGGGACGCCTCCGTGCGTTCCATCGTGCAGGGGGCTGTTTCCCGCGGCCGTGTAGGCGTCTCCATTTCTGTGGAGCGTCTGGAGGAAGCGGATGGCTCCCTCCAGCTTGATGAGCAGAAACTGGCCTCCCTGGCGGAGCTGCTGAACCGTGCGTCTGACCTGACAGGTCAACCGTTGCCCCTCCAGGCGTCCGACCTGCTGAGGCTGGATATCGTTACTTCCGCAGCGGAAGCATCCCTTTCTCCGGAAGAAGCGTGGCCGATGGTGGAAAAGGCGCTCAAAGCCGCCCTGAAGGATTTTATTTCCATGCGTGCGGCGGAAGGCGCCAACCTGAAAGCGGACGTTCTTGGCAAGCTGGATGTCTTGGAGCAATTCCGCCTCCGTATTGCGGAACATGCCCCTTCCGTGCCTGTCAGGCTTCGGGAGGCCATGCTCAAGCGCTTGGCTGATGCCGACCTGTCCGTTTCCGCGGACGATGAACGCATCATCCGGGAAGTGGCCCTGTTTGCGGACAAGTGCGACATTTCCGAGGAAATTACCCGTCTCTCCTCCCATTTTGACCAGTTCCGCACCTTGTGCGGTTCCTCCGCTCCTGCGGGCAGGCCTCTGGATTTCCTTTGCCAGGAAATCTTCCGGGAATTCAACACCATCGGCTCCAAGGCGAACGATTCCACGCTGGCCCATCTGGTTGTGGCTGCCAAGACGGAGCTGGAGAAGATCAGGGAACAGGTTCAGAACATCGAATGACAGCCATGAAACAGCCATTGGGAACATTGCTGGTGGTATCCGGGCCTTCCGGTTCCGGGAAGACGACGTTGTGCCGCCGCGCGACGGAAAACGGTCTGTGCGTGTACAGCATTTCCTGCACGACGCGCCAGCCCAGACCCGGGGAAGTCAATGGGGTGGATTACCATTTCCTGACTCCCGCCGAATTTGACGCCAGGGTGGAGCGGGGGGACTTTCTGGAATATGCGGAGGTGCACGGCAACCGCTACGGTACGCTGAAAGCGGATATTTTGACTCTTCTGGAACAGGGGAAAAACGTGGTGATGGATATTGACGTGCAGGGGGCTGGGCAAGTCCGTTCCTGCCGGGAGGGCATTCTTCCCCTCTGCTATGCGGACGTTTACATTTATGTTCCGCAGGAGGAGCTTAAAAGCCGCCTTTGCGGACGGCAGACGGATGGCGCTGAAACCATCGCCCTGCGTCTTCGCAATGCGGAACAGGAAGACGCCTGCCTGCCGCAGTACCGGTACTGCCTGGTTTCCTCCGACCGCGAAACGGATTATGCTTCCTTTTGCGCCCTGCTCAAATGCCAGTCCATGCGGGTGGGACTGATGCGGTGATAAGGTCTTGCCTGTTTATCGAGAGGCTGCGTTCTCTCGTCTCGTCCCCCGTCGCATGGCATTCGGGATGGCGGCTCCAGTTCCGAGACATTTGGAATTGGTTCTCTTCCCGTGCCTATATGGTATGTGATTACCTTTCCTCTGATCCGGCCTACGTGAAAAAACGCGGGTTGAAATTCTTGACGTGCAGGGTACTCATAGGCTCTTTGAATAATTCAATGTTGAAATTATCTTCCAGGCAAAGAACCTCAAAAGAAGTGCCCTGGTAGGTCAGATACTGTCCCGTTTCCTTGTATCCGTTAATTGTCTTTTTTGGCTAAATTTTTGACTGTCAGTTGAATGTGGATGGATGAAACTACTGTTTTCCGTTGTTCTCTTCTTAAGGAGAAGGATAATGTAAAAGAAGAGCCCTGCTTTTAGACGAAACAGGGATATTGTTTTTTGTTCCCATGGGAATGATGGCGCCTTTGACCAGTCGCTTTGGTTTCCTTTCCGTTGACCGGGGCCTTCCAAAGCTATTATCGCTCTACTTGAGCGGATACAACCAGCCGATGGCGCAGGTAAAAATGACCCAGAGGAGCAGGTTGAGGGGGAGTCCCACTTTGACGAAGTCCTTAAATTTGTAACCGCCCGCATTGTACACGTAAGTGTTGGTCTGGTAGCCGATAGGGGTGGAGAAACTGGCGCTGGCGCCAAACATGACGGCCAGAATGAAGGGAACGGGGTTGGCGTCGAATTGCAGGGCCATTTCATAAGCCAGCGGCCCCATGACGGCGGCTACGGCATTGTTGGAGATCATCTCCGTCAGAATGGAGCAGAGCAGATACAGACCGGAGATGGCGACCAGGCACCCCAACGGGCCTATGTTATCCACTACGCCGAACGCGATGGCTTTGGCAAGCCCGGTTTTGCTCATGGCTTCCCCCACACACAGCATTCCCAGGATCAGGAAAATAATGCCCCAGTCCACCGACTGGTAGGCTTCCTTCGGCTTGATGCAGCCGGAGATGATGACGATGAGAGCTCCGATGAAAGCGAGATAGAAGGGATTGAAGCGCGCGAAGAATTTGAAGAATTCCCCGTATTGCTCAAAGGACCCCAGCAGGCCGATAAAAATGAACAGCCCCATGGCCAGGATGGCCCAGCCCTGTTTGCTGCGGTTGTGCGCTTCCGCGGGGCGCTGGCTCAGGGGGATGATGCGCTGCTTGGTCAGGATGCGGTTCATTCCTTCCTGCGGTCCTTCCAGAAGAAGCGTGTCCCCTGCCGCCAGCTTGGTATTCGGCCCCATGTCCGTAATGTTTTTGCCCTGCCTGTGGATGGCGAGCACGAAGATGTTGAATCGCTGGCGCAGCTTGAGTTCGGACAGGGACAGCCCGGCGAATTCGGAATTGTTGGCGATCATGCCTTCCACGATTTGCACATCGCGCTGTTCCAGCGTTTCCAGCCCGCGGCTGTCATCCCAGCCCAGGTCCACGCCTTTGGCTTCCCGCACCTGGTTGACTTTTCTGGCGTTGCACAGGAAAAGAATGCGGTCTCCTTCTTCCAGGTTGATGTGCTGCAACTCTTCCTGCATGGAGAACCCCCTGCGGCGCACTTCCACGATTTTGGTGCCCAGCAGTTCGGTTTGCATCAGGTTGATGGGAGTGGTGCCGATGTGGGGGGAATCCGCGGGAATTCTGACTTGGAGCAGGAAATCGCGCTGGATGCCGCCCGGAAGCATGGTGGACAAAGTGGGGCGGGATGGAAGCCATTTGCGGCCTAATGTCCAGAGGTAGAGCAGGCCTGCCGCCGCATAAATCAGGCCCATGGGTGTTACCGTGAACATCTGGATGCCGTCATAACCCAGTTTCTGCACCTGGCCGAGCACAACTACGTTGGTGGATGTTCCGACCACGGAGCAGGTGCCTCCCAGAATGGTGGCGTAGGAGAGGGGGATGAGCAGCTTGGAGGCCGCGATGTTATGGTCCCTGCAGAAGGCCAGCACGATAGGCATCAGGATGACGACCACCGGGGTGTTGTTGACGAAGGGGGAAACCATGAACGCTCCCAGAGTGATGACCAGCAGGGCGGTCAGTTCCCTTCCCTTGGCTACCTTGTTGAACAGTTTGGAAAGGTCTCCTATTAATCCTGTTCTTTCCAGGGAAGCGCTCAGAATGAACATGCACACTACTGTCAGCGGTCCGCTGTTGGCAAAGCTGGACAGCACATCACGCGTGCTCAGAATTCCCGTGAGCATGAGGACGGCGGTGCCTGTCAGGGCTGTGATTTCCACGGGCATCCATTCCTTGATGAAGCTGATGAATAACAGGACCAGCAAAATGCCTACAATCCATTGCTGGGCGGCCGCTGATTCCAGCCAGCCTATGACGGAGGCGGAGTTGATGTTGAGAAGAGGAAGCATGGCTTGAAAGTTGAAGGTGTGGGGAAAGGGTCCAACTCTCCTACTTTCCCGGCTTCTATCTGTCAAGCCGCAATAATTTTCCGGAAAGGGTTTGAAAAGGTTCCTGCGCTTTTTTATTGTTGGTGCGCCGCATGGATTCCCCCATAATAACAAGGTTCGCTCCCAGCCCTACAGGCAATCTCCATTTGGGGCACGCCCTGGCTGCGTGGGAAGCCCGTTCCCTGGCGAACCGTTTTTCCGGGAAGTGCGTGCTGAGGATAGAAGATATCGATCAGACGCGGTGCCGTCCGGAGTTTGTTCAGGGCATATTGAAAGATCTGGAGTGGCTGGGCATCCGCTTTGACGGTCCCATGATGGTTCAGTCTTCACGCTTCAGCGCTTATGAACACGCTCTTCAGACGCTGAAGGACCGGGGCGTGTTGTACCCCTGTTTCTGTACGCGCCGGGAGATTGCGGAGGAGGTGGCCGCCATGGGTGGGGCGCCGCAGGGGGGCTGCGTGGACGTATATCCGGGAACTTGCCGGCTGCTTGACAAGGGGCGCAGGAAAGAGCTTCTCAAATCCGGCAAACCTTTTTCCTGGCGGCTGGATTGCCGTGCTGCGGCGCGGATTACCGGTCCCCTGCTATGGAGGGACATGCGGTTCGGAGATCAGGTCTGCCGTCCGGAAGAACTGGGGGATGTGATTCTGGGCCGCAAGGACTGCGCCGCCAGCTACCATATTGCCGTGGTTGTGGACGACGCCGCCCAGGGAGTCACCCATGTAAGCCGTGGTGAGGATTTATTCCCTGTGACGGGCATCCACCGGACGCTCCAGGCCCTGTTGGGGCTTCCTGTTCCGCAGTGGTATCATCACCGGCTGGTGAAGGATGCTTCCGGCAAGCGGCTCGCCAAGAGGGACAGGAGCCTGAGCCTTCAGGAAATGCGTGCCGCCGGGATGCGGCCGGAAGATGTGTTCCGGCTGATGCGGGAGAGCTGAGGGATTTTCATTCCCTTATAGGCGGGGGTGCGTTGTTCCGCCGGGAAAGGCAGGGTTCAGGCTGTGGCTTGCGTTTTTCCAGCAGCCGGTCGGGTGGTTTTCTTTCCGATGCAGAGCAGGCATGCATAAGCCGCCGCCAGGGTCAGCAGGAGAAGGGAGCTCAGGATGGCCAGCAGATTCAGATGCCCCAGGGGGATGAGCCATGCATGCGGCATGGCTGCCGTTCCTGTCAGTATCTGGGGAAGCCAGATGAAGGCCGCCTGGGAAAACAGGCTGACGGCTGTGAAGGCCAGCCCCGCGGCCAGGGTGAGCCATACCGCCGGAAGTACCGGCAGGAATGTTTCATGGATGTTTTTTTTCATGGCCCGTGCCGTTCCTGCGAATATGGAAACGAGAAACAGGGGGGCCAGCAATGCGGAGGCAGGGAGGGTGTCCCAAAGGAGCCATGTGCAGAGGGGGGAGATGGCCGTCAGGAGGCCCGCGCTCTTAATCAGGAGGCCCCGGGGCGGCGGGGCTGGTGCCGCATCGTGGTTCATATCCGTTAATCGGGCCAGACATTGCCGGGAGTGCTTCCCTGGGTAATGACGACTTCCTGGCCTATTTTCAGGGTGAAGTTGGGCGTTACTTCCTGCTGTACTTCCACTAGTTCGTTCGTATCCTTGAGCTTGACGCGCACGCGGATCATTTTGACGGCTTCCACCCTGCCGTCCACGATGGAGCCTGTGGCGGAAGCCAGTTTTGAGGTCCCCATGCCGATGATACCGGGAGTCATGGCCTCCGCCGCCGTTCCGGCCATGTTGGCAAAGGTGCCGTCGTCCGTGGAGGTAAGGACGTTGATTTCCTTGATGCGGACCACGTTGCCCAGCTTGATGGTCGTCACTTTGCCGGTGGCGATTTCCAGATTGCTTTTTTGGGTGCAGGAGAAAAGGACAGGGAGAATAAGAAAAGCGGGAATTAATGGAAGCGGATTCATGATGAACGTAGTTAACTACGCTGGCAGGGTTAAGCGTTTTTCATCGTGTGGGAAGAATTGTGTAGGTAGCCAGATATAGGAGCAAATGGAGGGAGGAGAGTGCCAGTACCCTGTTCATGCGGCTGTCCGCAGGCGTTTTGCGGATTAGGAGCATCAGATACCCGCCGAAGAGGATGGAGGGTATCCACATCCACCACGTGTGGGACAGGTTCAGGTGAAGGGCCCGGCTGGATGTAGGCAGCGTGATGTAGGCAGCCAGGATGAAAGACTGGGCCATGGCGCGCGCCTTTCCTTCTCCCAGCCGCACGGCCAGCGTGCGCTTGCCCGTAGTGAGGTCTTCCTTTCTGTCGCGGATATTGTTGACGGATATCATGACGGCGCACAGGAGGCCGCATTGAATGCCTGTTACGATGCCGGCATTGTACACCGCAAGCGATTCCACCAACGTGCCGGGCACGACGGGTGCCGTGCCTATCTGTACCAGAATGGTTCCCAGTACGGCAACCAGTCCGAAGAAGAGGATGACGAATATTTCCCCCAGGCCCTTGTAGGCCAGCGGCCACGGCCCTCCCGTATATCCATAGGTGAAGTAGAGGGACGGGATGCCGATGGCGAGGATGGGCCAGCCGCGCAGTTCGATAAGGGGAAAGGCCAGCAGGCACGCTCCCAGCAGGAAGAAGAGGCCAATGAGCATGACTGTTCCGTGGGAGAGGGCTCCGCTGGCCGTCATGCGCACGGGTCCGGTCCGCTGTTCTGTATCGGCGTGCTTGGCATGGTCAATGGCGTCATTGAAAAAATTGCAGGCAATCTGGAGGCACAGGCAGGAAGCCAGCGTCAGGAGGGCCAGGGACGCATTCCAGCTGCCGGTCAGTTTCTGCACCACCATGCAGCCTGCCCATACTGGAATCAGGGAGGCGGTGAGCGTCTTGGGGCGTGCCGCCAGAAAGGCGGAAGTAATGATATTCATGTGAGGGAAGGCTCCGTAATCAGCGGAGAATGGGGCCGAGGCGGCGGAGGGTTTCCTTAATGAGTGAGACGTGCCATTGCCCGGGGGCCGTTTCCTCTTCTCCCAGGTAGCCGTATACCAGGCAGGAGCCCAGTTGAGAGTAAAGCAGGCGGGAGACGGGGCCCATGGGCCCCATTCCCATGACGGCGATCGGTCCCTTGGGCTTGGTGAAAAGCTGTACTCCTGTCTGGATGTCCGAGGCCAGGCAGGGCGTGAATGCAAATTTGACGATATCCGCCTTGTAGGAGCGCGCCTTTTTTTCCTGTTCGCGCAGGTAATCCACACCCGGCGTGATTTGGAAATCATGGGTGGAGCCGATGATGATGACGTCCCGATCCCGCGCTTCCATAATCAGTTCCCTGGCGTGGCGCATGGCCTTGATTTCAATGTCCATGGCGGCGGCATATGGCATATAGGCCCGGAGCAGGGCAAAGCGCTCTTCTTCCGGGATGCGGCGCAGTCCTCCTTCCTCATGGCAGCGCACGGTGACCAGCAGGGGCATCTCCGGCCGGAACTCCATAACCTGTTCAGTGGTGAGTTCCGGGGGAAGGGCATCCACGCGCAGTTCCACTAGATCGCACTGGTCTGTTAAATCTTTTCCTTTCAGCGTTTTCCATAGCTCCCACGAGGTAACGGACGCAACGATTTTCGGCGGATAGGCCTGATGTTCACGTACAATCTGCTGCATACATCCTACTATCCCAGCAAAGGAAGGAAGGTCAATCTTCTATTGATGAGTTCCACTTCATTTTGGGACCGAGTATGTCAGTTCGCCTGCCTTTTCCCTTTTGGAACTGTGTTTTTCTTCCTGTGCCAACCCTGTTGGCCGGTTTCCCGGCAGACGGATTGACGGATGTTGGCGCCGGCTGCCGTTCAGGATGTCGGCAGGGCTGTTTCGTATGGCCCGTTTCCTTGTTGTGGCGGAGGGCGTTATTTTCCTGCCTCTGCACGTTAAAAACATGTTGAGAATGGAGGTCCGGCTTGAAAAGGGAGTTCGGATGGAGCTAGGTGAAAGCCATGAATATGCTTTGGTCAAGGTTATTGCGGATGGGGCGGAATCCCTTTTGGGCGGCTTTGGATGCCGTGCTGGTGGTAAGGACGGAAAAAGATTCGTCCGGACATCCGGAATGGTCCTGGAAGGCGTATGTCCCTCATGGCGTTCCGGTTCATGAATTGCCTCCGGTGCCCGTTCCTCTTCCGGAAGGGGATTGGGATAAGGAGCGGTTTCGTAAGGAAAGACGGAAAGCTGCCCGGGTGCTGGGTCACCAGGCCGCTTTAACGCTGGCTTCTTCCCTCCATTTCTCCCGTTTCATGATTGTGGAGGAAGAGTGCCGTTTTAGGCTGCCGGTAATAGGTTCCACGGCGCGGATGCTTGGGCAGCTGCTGAAAGGCTGCCGGGAAAGAACTGCTCTGTTTTTAAGTGAGCCGCGTTTGTCTCCCCATACGGCCTGCTCCGTGGCGAAAGGGGAAAAATCCATCCTGTTGCGCGTAACGGATATGGCGGCATCATCTGCGTATGTGATGGACCTTTCCTTATGTGAACGCATTCTTTTATCTCTTCCGTCAGATCAGCGGGTCTGGCCATGGCTGAGGTATTATGGTTCTCTGGAGGAATGGTTTGCCCGGTATCTGGGACGTTATGGTGATTTATATGCTCTTTCCCCTGCGTTCGTTTCCTGCGGAGAGGGCGCTCCCATTCCCTCCCTCTGCAAATCCCTGGGCCATTTCAATAATGCACGCACCAAATATACGGATCTGTCTTATCTGGTGAATCCGGCGGTCAATTCATGGCGCTGGCTGAAAAACGTGAACATTTTTTCCGGCAGAAAAAGGCTTGGGTGAGAACCCCGGGGATGCGTTTTGCTCCGGCTTCGCCGGATTACCGTTTGCGGGGGATGAACGCCTGCATGGCTGGGGCTGCCGTCTTACGGCAGAGCTTGAAATAAGATGTTCCGTGCGCCCATCATCTCAAAAGCAAAACCCCGGACCGCAGGCGGTCCGGGGCGGCTCCCTTTTTCCGGAGGGAGGATGCCGTGATATTAGAGGGGTTAGCTGGCTCCTTCGTCGCACAGGATCTTGACAAAGCCTTCCTCCTGGAGGCGGGTGGCGCCGCAGGCGAACTTGGCCCGGATTTGCAGGGCTTCCTCCATATCGTCGCGCACGGAAAGCTTCACTTTGAAATCATTCCATATGCCAAACTGGGCCTTGCTCTTTACCCAGGCCAGGCAGGAACGGACTCCCTCTTCTGTTTTGGGAAGCCTCTGGGTGCGGATGAATTTGAATCCCATGAAGGTGTCTATTTTCCCTTCCACCAGGGCTTTTACATTGTTGAAGTCATAACTGCTGACCTCCGTTTCCCGCAGCAGGTTCATGATTTGGGAACTGGTTACCGCAATGACGAGCTGGTCTCCGAACTGCGGGGCATCCTGGTTCCAGGCTTCGTTTTCCTCAAAAAGCTGGAGGGCTGCGCGCAGCTTGGCCACGGTAAGGTTGCTGGCGGATTTGGTGCCGCTGTCCACGTGATCCACGGCTATTTGCTGGCTTTCCTTGAACGGAACGGCGGTCATGCCGTCTTCTCCCACGTAGTTCGTATCCAGAAAGCCGGAGATCATCACGTCGTCCATGCGGCGGCCTGCTGCGGCCTGGAGACCTTCAATCGTCTTGCTGACGGGAAGGTCCATGTCTCCCAGGCGGGTGGCGTCAAATTCATCGTAGCCAATGGCTTTGGTGAACGTGCGCGGCCGCATGGACCGGCGTGTGGTGGGAGCCTCGTTCAAAACGGTCTGCCCCACCCGCGTGGTTTTTTCCGTGAAGTCCAGAATGCCGAATTGATCCAGAAATACTACTTTGCCGCTCAAGTCGCGCATGACGCTGACATACTTGTCCAGCCGGGAGGCGTGCTGCTGGAGCAGGGTGCCCCATTTTCTGGTGTATTTTACCTGATAATTATCGCTGATAGTTACTGCCATGATTGCAAATATAATGATAGTTTGAATGCAGGAACGGCAATTTGGATTATCGGGTCCGGAATAACCGGAGCGGTCCTGCCGCAAGCGGGATGCGGCCATGTCCCCTGCGGGATTGCGGGCCGGTCCCATCCAGCGCTAACGTATATGGACTACAAGGCAGAAAAGCGCACCACGGCAGAATCGTGATGCGCTGTATAAGGAATGAAAGGCTTCGCCTTCCCGCTGTTAAAGAATAATCGCGTGCGTCCGCGTAGCGTGATCCGGGCCGAAAAGAGCCAGCATGCGGCCCGTTTGCCCTTTTTCCATGCGGTAGGAGTAAAAACGCTTGGTATCCGCCGCCGTGTCCAGCCCGGAATCATGAATCTGTTCTTCCGGTACCCCTGCTTCAATGAGCTGTGCCTTAATGGCTGTAGGAATGTCTTCCTCATAATGAGGCGGGCGGATACAGGGGGAAATGACGGCAATCAGGTTGGACGGTTCCACCCCAAGGCATTTTTTCATGGACTTGATGGTGTTGGAAACGATGTTGCCGGCGATTCCCGCCTTGCCTGAATGAATCAGGGAACGGTGGCAGTTTTCCTTGTCGTACAACCACACGGCGGCGCAGTCCGCCACGTAAATGGCAAGCACGCAGTCGGAAACTCCGGAACAAATCAGGCCGTCCGCGCCTTCCACAGGATAATTGGAGCCGATGTCCCCCACCAGGGCAACTTTCGTGCCGTGCACCTGTTCGGCGCGGCGCAGGTCTTTCCACCGCCAGCCCAGGGCTTCCACTTCCGCCTTATGGTACGGTTCCAGCCGTTCCAGCACGGTTTCGCGATCTCCGGCGACGTCTACTCCCGGAATTCTCTCAATGAATTGGACGATTTCTCCGGGATAGGACTGGATAGGCTTCAAGAATGCTGGCGTTTCCATAATTGATGGATCAATAAATGTCGTTGGGGACATCTTGTCGTTTTGTATTACCTAGTCGAGCAAAATTTGGCGTAAAATGTCACGGACGCCGCCCGGTGACTGAGAAAAGGTTTTTTTCCGCCTTTCCGGAGTGATATGAGCAATTCATGCTGCGCAGGTATTCTTTACTTTCCACTTTTTTTGCGGGAATGACCGCCGTGTTTTTTTCCTTTGCCGCCTCCTTGGCCCAGGAGGCTTCTCCGGATGCCGGGCAGCTGCTGAAAAGGGTGCGCCAGGGGGCAACTCTTCAGGAAAACAAGGACATTAAGGGGCAAATACGCAAACGCAGCGTCAAAATTCCCTTTTCCATGAGTCTGCGCGGCAATCTGATAGCCTTCCAGTACCAGCTCAATAATGTCTGGAACAGGTTCGATCTGAAATTCAAGGACCGCGGCCAGGAGATCCTTTCCTGGAAGGACGGGAAAGCCGGTGTTTTGCCGGTTGCCCAGTATACGGTGCCCATTGCGGGGACGGACGTAACGTACGAAGATCTTTCCATGCGCTACCTGTACTGGCCCCAGGCAAAAATTGTCCGGGATGATGCGGCGAGCACCGTCAAGGGGCGGGATTGCTGGATTGTCCAGATACCGAATCCTAATTCCGGGGTGGGGCAATATGCCTGGGTGCGCGTCTGGATTGATAAGGAGAACGGCGCCATGTGGCAGGTGGATGGCATTGACCGCCGCGGGGAGCTGGCTAAAAGGTTCATGATTGATTCCGTGATGAAATTGAAGGACGGATCCTGGTTTTTCAAACGGATGAAGGTGGAGGTCCGGGATCCTTCTAATCCGCGCAGAACGGTCTCCGTCAGCTACATAGATATGGACAGCCCGGAATAGCCTTCCGGTTCCCGTTCCATTCCCCGCGGAGCTTTCGGATTATTCTTTCCGGGGCATGGGGGCGGATTCCTTTTCATGCCGCACGGATGGATGATTTAGGACGTGACAAGAAGGCGGGATGGGCGTAAATCCTCCAAAAACCTGTTATGAAGAAACATTTATTCCTTGCATGTGCCCTGGCGTTCGGCATGTCCGCCTGTTCCCAGCACCAGGAGCAGCCGGCGGAGTCCGGTTCTCCGGTGAAAACGACCATTTCTCCCGTGACTGCTCCTGGGAAAAAGCCGGACCGGCCGGCCGTGAAATTGCCTCCCAAGTCCGTTCCGGTGCCTTCCGTAAGCCCGTCCTATAATAATACTCCTCTTTCCCCGCGCATTCCGGGGGTAACGGTCAACCGTGTGGCTGTGCCGGACAAGGTGG
Source organism: Akkermansia sp. UNK.MGS-1 (assembly GCF_000980515.1). Taxonomy (NCBI): domain Bacteria; kingdom Pseudomonadati; phylum Verrucomicrobiota; class Verrucomicrobiia; order Verrucomicrobiales; family Akkermansiaceae; genus Akkermansia; species Akkermansia sp. UNK.MGS-1. Next base: position 159,480 of record NZ_LBCB01000014.1, read on the forward strand.
TGGCCCTCACCTTTGATGACGGTCCCCATGGAACGCTGACCCCCAGGGTGCTGGACATCCTGCGCGACAATAACGTCAAGGGTACTTTCTTCATGCAGGGCTGCAATGTGAAGGCTCATCCCCAGGTAGTGCGCCGCATGGTCAATGAGGGGCATGAAGTAGGCAACCATACATGGAATCACGTTTATCTGAGCAAAGTGCCCCGCGAAAAAGCGGAATCCCAGCTCCAGAGCACTAATGAAGCCATCCGCAACGCCTGCGGCGTTGTCCCCGTGGTCATGCGCCCCCCCGGCGGCTATACGAATGCAGGCGTGGCGTCCTGGGCCCGCCAGCGCTTCGGCTTCACCACGGTCATGTGGGATGTGGACACGAATGACTGGCGCAAGCCCGGCTCCTCCGTGGTGGCCGCCCGCGCCGTGAACGGCGCCAAACCCGGCTCCATCATTCTGGTGCATGACATTCACGCTTCCACGGTGGCGGCGGTGGACGCCATTGTGAAGGGATTGAAAAACCGCGGCTATGAACTGGTGACCGTTTCCGAACTTATCAGGAGAGGACGTGCCGCCGCCGGCCATGCTCCTTCCATGCCCGCGGCTCCTGCTGTCCCGGATTCTTCTCCTCTTGCCGTTCCCTCGATTGTGGCTCCCGCGGAGCCTGTTCCCGCTCCGGCGGAGACGGTGGCCGGCATGTAATCCCCGGTGTTTTTCCTTTTCCTTTCAACCCGGTTTCCCTGCGGAAACCGGGTTATTCATTGCCTTTCCGGAGCATTTTTCCCACCGCCCCGGAAAGGAGGCTTTCCCCTTAACGGGCACACGCACAGAAGGCTTGACCTGCTGGTGAATTTCTCCACAATCTTTTGCCGTATTATTCACACCCAATCCGGATTGAAATGTCTATGAATCTCCTGGCATCTGCCGATACTCTACCCGCACCTGGCGGAATGTCCGCTCCTCTCGCCTTCATCTACGATCTCTTCAATAACCCTCTTTTCATCTTCATTGGCGGTCTGGTGTTGCTGGGTGTGTTTTTCTGGTACCTGGGTTCCGACCAGGACAAGGTCAAGCGCAATGCCGGAACGATTTTCATTATCGGCATTGCGTCTTTTTCCCTGTTCTCCCTCTTCCAGCAGGGGTTGAAATACGGCATTGACATTGCCGGGGGCGTCTCCTTCACGTTGAGCGTGGAACCGAATATCGGAGACGACGGCAAGCCCATTCCCCTGACGGACCAGGCCATGGAACAGGCATGCGTGATCCTGACGGACCGCCTTAACAGTACCGGGGCCAATGACGTCATTATCCGCCCGAAGAAAAAAGACAACCTGAATCTTATAGAAGTTCAAATCCCCGCTGCGGATCCTGCCAAGCGCGAGGAAACCAAGGCCATCCTGACCAAAGTAGCCAAACTTCAGATTCTCCCTGTCCACCCGCGTAACAACGAACTGGTGGCGGAGGGGCGCATCCGCGTTCCCGGCTACAGGATGTATGAATATACCTTCAAAAACGGCAAGGGTGAGGACGTCACGGAAAAAATATTCCTGGAAAAGCGTGAATCGCTGACAGGCAGGGATATCGTGCGCGCCGGAGTGGATCTGGCCCGTCCCGGCCACGTCAACGTCACCCTGAGCAACGAAGGGGCGGACAAGATGTATAACCTGACTTCCCGCATGCAGCTGGGCCACGACCGCATGGCCATTGTGCTGGATGATGTGGTCAAGAGCGCTCCAACGGTCCAGGCCATTCTTTCGAAAAGTTTTGAAATCAGCGGGCTGGATGCTCCCGGAGAGGCTGAAGCCCTGACGAAGGTGCTTTCCAACCCCCTTACCAACAAGCTCAATTTTGAGTCCGCCAGTGAAATTTCCGCCTCTTTGGGGCATACGGCCCTCCTTCAGGGGGAATACGCTGGCATTACGGGATTGATCCTCTGCTTCATCATGATGATCATCTACTACCGCTTTGCCGGTTTGGTGGCTATCATGGGTCTGACGATCAATGCCCTGCTTCTTCTGGGAGCCATGTCTATCTTCGGGTTTGAGCTGACGCTGCCGGGTATTGCCGGTATTGTGCTGACTCTGGGCGTGGCGGTGGACTCGAACGTGTTGATTTATGAACGCCTGCGGGAAGAAAAGGAAATGGGGCGCCCCTTCCGCGTGGCTATCCGCAACTCCTTTGACAAGGCGTTCTCCGCCATCTTTGACTCCAATATCACCTCGCTCATTACCGCCGTCATCCTGTACTGGATGGCAACCGGCACCATCAAGGGGTTTGCCGTCACGTTGACAGTAGGCGTCATCACTTCCATGATTGGGGCGATTCTCGTTACCCGCGTCCTGTTCTACTGGGCGGATACCGTCGGCATGATGAAGGATCTTAAATTCCTCAACCTCTTCAAGAAAAAGACGAACATCGACTTCATGAGCCAGAAAATCTGGTCCTGCTCTCTTTCCGCCATTCTGCTGATGATATGCATTGTATTTGGCGCCGTAAAGGGCAAGGATTGCCTGGGCATGGACTTTACGGGCGGTTCTTCCATTTCCTATCTGGTGAACAAGGGTGACATCTCCTTCCGGGAAGTGGAAGGCGTGGTCAACAAGCTGTCCCTGACCCAGAAGGCTACGGTGCAGGAGGTGGCGGAGTCCACGGACAGCAGCAAAGTGAATATTCTGATTAATTTCTCCGACCATGCCCAGGACAAGGAGGCTATCACCACGGCATTGGACAAGGCGTTTCCGGTTCTGGACAACGCTCCGTTCAGTGAAGAAACCATCGGGCAGTCCATGGGGTACGATACGCTCATTACTTCCGCATGGGCCCTTTTCTTCGGCATTCTGGGAATCATGGTTTACCTGACGGTGCGGTTTGAATGGACCTTCGCCATTGGTGCGGTCATCGCCCTGACGCATGACGTCCTGCTGGTGCTTGGCCTGGTGATTGTCAGCGGAACGGAGCTGAATGTTATTCATATTGGCGCGTTGTTGACGGTGGCGGGGTACTCCATCAATGACAAAATTATCGTATTTGACCGCATCCGCGAATTCCTCCGCTTCTCCGACCCGAATGAAAGCGCTTCACAAATCATGAACGAAGCCATTAACCAGACGCTTTCCCGTACTATTTTGACCTCTCTTTCCACGCTGGCCGTGCTGGTGTGCCTGTACTTCTTTGGAGGTCCTTCCATGGAAGACTTCGCCTGGACGATTTCCGCAGGCATTTTGATTGGTACGTACTCCTCCATCTTCATCGCTTCTCCGGCGGCTCTTTTCTTCTCCCGGAAGCATGGGTTGCATGAAGAAGTCAGACAGGCCATGAAGGCCGGAGCCTGAGGTTTGGCGTTGAGCCGTTAAATCTCTGACCGGGGAAGGCTGAATGCCTTCCCCGGTCTGTTTCTTGGAAAGAGAGGGAAAGGCTCTGTATGGAATAACCTCCGTGTTCTTTTCCCGTCCGCCTCTTTCGCTTTTCCTGTTTCCACCATATGCGGCTACGGCTTCCGCATGGCTCTTCTGTCTCGCATTCCTCCCTCTTTTATTTCAGGCATAAGAAAACCCCGCCTGCCGTTAGGCAGACGGGGCCGTATCTCTGGTTTCCTGCTATGTATTTCTGCGGGTGAGATTATTCATCATCCCCTTCCTCCTGTGCCGGGGCGGGAGGGGGAGGCATGTCGTTGTTGCCGCGGGCTGCCTTTCTGGCTTCCCTGCGCGCTTCAAGAGCCTTGGAAGCGTCAGCGTTGAGCTGGGCCATTTCAGCCTCATTCAATTTTCCGTCCTTGTCGGCGTCATACTTTTCTTCAATCAGGATCCATCCGGCAGCCATGATCGGGGCGCGGTTGGGGTCAAGCTGGGGACGGGGACCGTTAGGGCGGTTGCCGTGGGGGCCCCGGTTACCGTCTTCCCGGCGTCCTTCACCGCCTCTGCGGCCTTCCGGTCCTCTGGGAGCGCGGGGGCCTTCAGCTCTGGGGCCTCCCGGACGCCTCGGACCGTCCATGTTGGGCATTCTCGGTCCTTTGGGGCCACCGGGAACGGCATGGTGCGGGCCGGGCTGGCCGTGATGAGGGGGAATGGACTGCAATTCTTCCGGGGAGAGCTTCCCGTCGCCGTCTTTGTCAAATTTTTTGATCATGGCGGCGGCGTGGGCTTCCTGGCGGGCTTTCATTTCTTCCATGCGCTTGGCAGCTTCCGGATGGTTTTTTGCCCAATCTTCCCGCATGGCTTTCTTTTCCTCGTCGGAAAGCTTGCCATCGCCATCCTTATCGTACTTCTTAAGAATTTCGGCTTTCCTGGCTTCCTGGCGGGCTTTCATTTCTTCCATGCGTTTGGCAGCTTCCGGATGGTCCTTAAGCCATTCTTCCTGCATAGCCTTTCTTTCCTCCTTGGAAAGCTTGCCGTCCCCATCCTTGTCAAATTTCTTCAGGATGGCGGCTTTCTTGGCTTCCTGGGCCTTCTTGACGTCGGCTTGCAGAACGGCTATTTCCTCGTCGGAAAGCTTTCCGTCCTTGTCGGTATCGTATTTGGCCAATACCAGTTCTTCTCCGACAATCATGATACCGGGATCGATTCTCTTCATCTGAACTCGTTTTGGCCCCTGGCGGTCTCTGCCTCCGGCATGGTGGCGATGACCTCCCCTTCTTTCAGGGGGGGGCTGCATTTCAGGAGCATCGGAAGGAGCCTCCGGAGCGGGAGGCGGCGGAGCGTCCTGAGCGAACGCGGAACATGCGGCGAAAGCCGCGGCGATAATCATTTGCTTGGTCATATCTTTGAATGGTGAGGTTTGATGCGTTTCGGAAAGGAGCGTGCGCTGCGGTGTTTCAAACAGGCGGAAACGTCTCCCTTTGCTAAAAGGAACCCCTGGAATTCATTCCGGTTGCAAAATAAAAAGGCAAATGCGTCGGAGAGGGGGTGCGCCGCTGTTTTTATGACACCTGTTTTCTTCCGGGGTAAAGAAGGGTGAACCCATTGAATATGAAGGAAATCAGTGAGGGGATACGCAATCGGGTGCGAGTGCGTGCCGCCCGTGTCATAGCGGAAAAAATTATTCGCCGGAAATAAAGCGGATGTAGGCCTGCCACCACTGGCTGCCGCCCAGCAGCCAGATCAGAGCGGCGCTGAGAAGAGCGGGGCCAAAGGGGAGGTTTCTGCCGAACCCCATGCGTGAGGCGGCAGCCTGTACAATCCCCAGCAGGGAGCCGAGGAAAAGGCTGAACAGGGCGCCCTGCCAGCCGCACGCGCATCCGGCCATCATCAGAATCCAGGCGTCGCCTGATCCCATGGCTTCCCTGCTGGCATGGATATCCGTCAGATTTCCCTCCACGCTTTCCAGTCTTTCCAGAAGAAAAACGTCCCCGTTTTCCATCTCTATCCTGTCGTACCGCAGCGTGACGGAGCAGGCAGGGTGCGTTTTGCCGTCAATGGTGACGGAACCTCCGGAAAGGACGGCCTTGTCCGTAGACCGGTGGAAAAGCATGGACCAGTCGTGAGGCTGGCCGTTGACGATGAGCTGAAGTTCCTCCCGCTCGGATTCCGGTTCCCTCAAACTCCACGGGGCGGGAACGTCAAAATGCTGTTTCCAGGTGCCGAACAGAAGCTTCCCCAATTCAATCACCAGCCTGATGACCGCATACCCTGCCGCTCCTCCCAGCACGGATGCCGTGAAGGCGTCCGTCCAGGTCATGACATGGCTGTCCGGCAGGAGGAAAGGGTAAAGGGCGCAGGCCCCCGTTCCGGCCAAGGCGCCGATAAATGCCTGAGAGCGGAAGACAATCAGATGTTCCGCGTCAATGAACATGATGACAATGGCCATGGCAGTCCACAGGCAGAGCAGGACGGCTGCTCCTGTGGAAGCGTCCGCGTATTTCCAGCCAATGGCCGCGAAGAGCAGGGCCGTGAGCAGCTCCACAAAGCAATATCGGAAGCTGATGCGCGTTCCGCAGCAGGCGGATTTACCCCGGAGAGCCAGCCAGCTCAGAACCGGAATATTCAGGAACCAGGGAATGGGTTTTCCGCATTCCGGGCAGAAAGAACGCGCCGGATCGTTGACGGAGACGCCCCGCGGCATACGGTAGATAACCACGTTCAGGAAGGAACCTATGCAGGCCCCCATCAGGCCGAAAACCACGGGAATCACCCATGCGGGAAAGGCGTCAGGCATGGGTGGGCGGGGAATAGGTTCGGCTGGGCGTCTGGTTGATGCGGTCAATCAGCAGCCTCAGCCTGCCGTAGTTGCCGCGTTTGATGGGGAAGACGAGCCGGGGCAGGCGGTCCAGGTGTGGTTCGTCCGCTTCATCCGGCAGGGGGCCGCTCTGGATCATTTTCCCCCCAGGCAGAATCAGGTCTGAAAAGTCCCGTTCCAGATGTTCCACCCACTGGGCGGGAAGCTGCGCATTCAGCCGGATGACGATGGAATCTCCGACAAAACGGTAGGAGTGGAAAATCCGGTAAAAACGGTCGATGTGTTCCATGGCTTCCGCCGGATTTTTAGTGACATGGATGAGATGAAGATCGTCTGCGGAAATCAGTCCGGAATCCACCAGTTCCACGCGAATGAAGGCCAGCCAGTTCAGCCAGAAGGTTTTGCCGGGGGAATCCAGAAGGACAATCGGGTAAATGGTCGCTTTTCCCGTCTGGATCAGAGTGAGCGTTTCAAACACTTCATCCATGGTTCCGAAGCCTCCGGGGAATGCCACCATGGCGTCGCTTTCCGCCACGAAGTTCAGTTTTCTGACGAAAAAGTAATAAAAATTGATGAGTTTGTCGCTGTGGGCCACCACATGGTTGGAGGTTTGTTCATACGGCAGGGTGATGTTCAGGCCGAAGGAGCGTTGTTCTCCCGCCCCTTCATTGGCTGCCTGCATGATGCCCGGTCCGCCTCCGGTAATGACCATGTAGCCGTGTTCGCTGGCTTCCCTGGCGAATTCCCTCGCCGTTTCATACGCCGGTTCGTCATTCCTGATGCGGGCGGAGCCGAAGACGGAAATCTTGCGGATGTGGCGGTACGGGGCGAAAACGCAGTTGGCGCGGTACATCTCCCGCCCGGAGCGGATCAGGACGGTAAAATCATGGTCCGAGGCGGCGGACTGGGCCATGTTGATTCCCGTTTTGATATACTCTTGGAGGTAGCGGGGATCGTGCCTGGTGGAGGCTATTTCGGAAAGCTTTTTAACGGCGCCTTCCAGAGCCTGGTAGCTGGAATCCATGGACATGGTGGAGGGACGTTTCTTGTCTTCACCTGTAAAATCCCTGTTGTCCAAAAAATCAGGATGCTTCATGAGTTGGTATGATAGGTTTGCCCTACTATGCCAGATGACGCACATTAAGTCACAGAAAATTTACCGGCGGGCATGAAAAGAGTTGATTGTTGAAAACAGATCGTTACATTGCTCCCCGCACGGGCGTTCCCACAACATGCCGTTGGTCCTTCAGGCGCATTGGCCGCCATGTCCGTGTTGAGGGGAAACCCGGTACATTACATACGATTATGTCGGAAAACGAAACCACTACTGCAGAAGAAACCGCCGTTACCACGCTGGCCCGTTTTGAGGTTCCCAGCCGTCTGGAAAAAATTGAAGATCCGAATGATGCGAATCATTTGACCTTTGTGGCGGAACCGTTTGAAAACGGTTACGGCCATACGCTTGGCAACTCCCTGCGCCGCGTTCTTCTGGGTTCTCTTGAAGGCGCCGCCATTACCTCCGTCCGCATCGCCGGTGCGCAGCATGAATTTTCCTCCCTGCCCGGTGTGGTGGAAGATGTGACGGAAATCGTGCTGAACCTGAAAAAGGTCAAATTCAAGCATAACGGCAAGGAACCGCGCCTGCTCTCTCTGCGCGTGCATAAGCAGGGCGTTGTGACTGCTGCCGATATTGCCGACGACACCGTTTACCAGGTGGTCAATCCCGATCAAATCATTTGCACTCTGGACCAGGACACCATGTTCGAATGCGAATTCCAGGTTCGCGTGGGCCGCGGTTTTGCCACCGGCGATGAAAACAAGGTGCCGGATATGCCCATCGGTGTGATTCCGATCGACTCCATTTTCTCTCCGGTTACCCGCGTGAAGTATTCTGTGCAGAATACCCGTGTGGGGCAGATGACTGACTACGACAAGCTGATCCTTGAAGTCTGGACGGACGGCCGCATCGCCCCCGCAGACGCCATGCTCCAGGCTTCCGCCATTCTGCGCCATCACCTGGACGTATTCGTCAACTATGACGACAAGCAGGTTAACTTTGAGGAAGCTCCTTCCGCCGTCCAGGACGAGGAAACGGCCCGCCTGCGCAAGTTGCTCAACATGAGCGTCAACGAAATCGAGCTTTCCGTGCGTGCCGCCAACTGCCTCAACAATGCCAATATCACGACCGTTGGCCAGCTTGCCATGAAGAGCGAAAGCGAAATGCTCAAGTACCGCAATTTCGGCAAAAAATCCCTCAACGAAATCAAGGACAAATTGCTGGAACTGGGGCTCTCCCTGGGCGTTCAGGTGGATCCCTCCCTGCTTACCGGTCCCGTGCCGCAGGCCAAGCCGCGCCTGGGTCTGGAAGAGGAAAGCCCCGTGGGCCTGGCAGACCTGATTGCCGCCAACATCGAAGACGACGACGACTAAATCTCACAAAACCAACACACATAGAAAAATATCATCATGAGACACGGTGTAAAAACCTCCAAGCTTCAGCGCAACGCTTCTCACCGCAGGGCTCTGCTCGCCAACCAGGCATGCAGCCTCATCCTCAATGGACGCATCACCACCACCCTGGCCAAGGCCAAGGCCCTGCGCCCCTATGTGGAAAAGCTGATTACGCTTGCCAAGCGCGGTGACGTGCATTCCCGCCGCCTGGCTACCGCCACCATTCATAATACGACCGCCGTTAAGCGGCTGTTTGATGAAATCGCTCCTCTTTGCGCGGAACGCAAGGGCGGCTATACCCGCATCGTCAAGCTGGGCCAGCGTCTGACTGATTCCGCCCTTGTGGCCATGATCGAAATTATCGATCTGCCCCGTGAGGCTGCCGAAAAGGAAGAAGCTCCCGCCACCACGGAAGCCACCGCCTAAAACGCACCTCTGGAACATCCTGTTAATACCCCGCTCCGGCCTTTTGTGAGGCCGGAGCGGATTTTTTATTGGCAATAAGGAAGTTATGGTGATGATATCGCTCTTGCTTCTTTCCTGCCGGAACGTTATAATCCAGCTTTAACTATGGACGCAGTATTATTGTTTTCCGGACAAGGTGCCCAAAAAGTAGGCATGGGCAAAGATTTGTATGACCAGTATCCCGTCGCCAAAGCCCTGATTGAACAGGCGGACAAGGCGCTTGGAGAATCCCTTTCTGCCGTCATGTTTGAAGGCCCCGGCGAAGAACTGACGCGTACCTGCAACTGTCAGCCTGCCCTCTACGTACATGGCCTTGCCTGCCTGGCCGTCTTGAAGGAGCTCGTTCCCTCCCTGAATCCCGTGGCTGCCGCCGGCCTTTCCCTGGGGGAATTCACGGCTCATGCCGCTGCCGGGACCTATTCTTTTGAAGAAGGCCTCCGCCTTGTCCAGAAGCGCGGCGCGTTTATGGAGGAAGCATGCAACGCCACGAAAGGCACTATGGCCGCCATGATCGGCGGCACGGATGAAAACGTCATTAAGCTGGCGCAGGAATGTGACGTGGATGTTGCCAATTTCAATTGCCCCGGCCAGACAGTCGTTTCCGGTACGGAGGAAGGTGTGGCCAAGGCTGTAGCAGGGGCGAAGGCCGCCGGCTGCAAGATTGCCAAGAAGCTCAATGTGGCGGGCGCCTACCATTCCCGTCTGATGCACAGCGCTATGGTAAAGCTGGCGGAAGAACTCAAGAATATTTCCTTCGGTACGCCGTCCATGCCTGTTTATTGCAATTATGAAGCCCGGGTAGTGGAAGGTCCGGACGACATCCGCAGCATGCTGGAACACCAGGTATGCGGATCCGTGCGCTGGACGGCTTCCATGCAGAAGCTGGTGGACCAGGGCCACCGCCTTTTCATTGAACTGGGGCCGGGCAAGACGCTGGCCGGCATGATGGCCCGCATCTGCAAGGAAGCTACGGTCATCTCCATTGAAGACGTGCCCAGCCTGGAAGCCGCCGTTGCGGAGCTGAACAAATAATTTCCCTGAATAAAAGGGGGTAAGCCGCCGGCCCGTTGGGGAGCCGGCGGTTTTTTGTTGGCGTGTTCATGGCGGGGTTCCGTCAAATAGGCAATATCCCATGGAACAGGGGAAATGCCTGCCTCCGTGCCAGCGGCCCTGCTCCTGCGCGGGCATTTTCCTCATGCCGCCGGTGGGAAGATGCATGAACATCAGCATCGTTCCCATGAAAACGCGATGGCGGGCACGAACAGCGGTTTCCATATAAGGAAAAGTGCGGGCATGATGGAATGCGCCGCTCCTCAGGTCAGAAGAATCAGGGCAATGAGGTAAAACAGGAGGCCGCTTTTAGGAGGCCGGCAGGAGAGCATGAAAGCCGAGGCTCTGAGCCGCGCCAGGCGTTCCTGGCGGCGCAGCCCCCTGCATCAGGCATGAAAGGAATTCCGTCAGGAAACAGGCGTTATGGAATAGAAATTCCTGATTTCTAAAGAAGTTCCGTCAGAGAGCGGATGATACTGGTCGCCAGGGAAAAATCCGCCTGCTCCGTTACCCTGTTTGGAACCGAGATGACTGGCATTCCTGCGCGGTGTGCGGCTGTAGTGCCGTTCTGGGAGTCTTCCAGCACCAGGCATTCAGACGGAGATTTACCCAGGTTTTCCGCGGCTTTCAGGAACAGGGCCGGATCCGGTTTGACGGGGAGGCCGTCGTCGCGGCAGACGACGGTTTGAAAATAGGGCATGATGCCCAATCTGTTCAGCCAGCCGTCCACCCAGCGGTGGGAAGAACTGGAGGCCACTCCCATAGGGGTTCCGGCTTCCCCCAGGTTCCGGATGAGTTCTCCGGCGCCGGGCAGGAGGCCGGCATGTTCCAGATCCCGGACGATTTCCTCCTGGCGGCGGCTGTTGACGGTTTCCCAGTCGAAAGTGCGCCCCGTCAATTTCTCCAGATGTTCTCCGGGATTCCAGTGGGTGTAGCCGCTGCCCAGGCATTGGTTGAACAAATCCAGGGGAAGAGGGTGGCCGCAGGACGCGAAAACCCGTTCCCAGGAGGAATAAATGGCATATTCCGTATCCACCAGCAATCCGTCAAAATCAAAAATGACGGCGTGTGCCCGCCGGAGCAGTTCACGGGCTTTCAGAACGGCTTCCCGGGAATCGGCAAAGTGATCAGGAATGGTCATGGACGGGAGTCTTTTTCAAGCCTCTCAATAATTCCGAGAAGCTTCTGTGAGCCAGCTTGGTTTGAAAAAGGCGGATGGCGATGATGGTGTAGATAATGTTGGGCATCCATGCTCCCAGCCAGGTGGGGAGGTAGCCTGCGGAGGCCAGGGTGGGGAAAAACTCATACAGGAACAGCATGGCTGCCGCCAGGAACAACGCAATGCCGATGCCGGACATGGCGGAGCGCCTCTGGAACGTGATGGCGGAGGGGATGGCAATAAATGTCAGGATAATGCAGGAAAATATGCGGGCGATCCTGACGTGCCATTCCGTCTGCAGGCTTCTGAGGTACCTGGCGTTTGTCGTGCCGGACTTGATGAGTTCCTGGAGAGCCGGGGTTCCCTGTGTATCCACGCGGACGTTGGGTGAAATCAGTTGCCAGGGTGTTTCGGGATAATGCTCTTTCAGCGTTTGGTATTCCTGTCCGGCAAAAACGGGAACATCATGGAGCTGGCGGGGTTCCTCCTGGGAATAATTTCTTTTGATGGCCTGCCGGAAGGTCCATGTCCTGGAGGCCGGATCCCAGGTGGCTTCATCGGCAAACAGCTCGTATTTCATCTTTCCGGGGGCGCTGAACTGTTCCACCCGCACCTGCCGGAAAGGATTGCCGGGGGAATCAATTCCGGGAGGATTGCCCAGATACCAGATGCGGGATTCCGCATCATTTTTGTAGATGGTGCTCTGGGAAGCATGGTTATTTTTGTTCTGGCTCAGGGAGGAGAACATCAGTTTCCTGTACAGGGCGGAGTTGGGTGCCCAGTGGAACCCGAAGATGCCGAAGTAGATGGAGGCAAAGACGGCACCGATGATGATGGGGGTGTTGATTCGGAGCAGGGACCGTCCGGACTGCAGCATGCCGGTGATTTCTGAGGATGAGGAAAGTTTGGTAAGCGCCCAGAGTGTTCCCAGGAGAAGGGTATAAGGCAGAATCAGGTTCAGGATCATGGGCAGCTGGCTCAGGTAAAAGCGGAACGTGCCCATGAGGGGTGCGTCCAGGTTCATCAGGTCTCCCACATTGTCCGCAAAATCTCCGATAATGTAAATCAGCGTCAGGATGGCCGTACACATGATGAAGGCCGTGAACCAGGTGCGCGCCACATACTTGTCCAGGATGCTCGAACGGTTGTACAGGAACATTCCCAGCGCGGGGAGAAAGCAGCCCAGAAGGATGAGCCAGGGCCGCAGGAGCTGGGAAAGGGGATATTCGGACGGCGTACCGGGAATTTCCCATTGCATCTGGGACCATTCCCGGGGCATCAGAAACCAGGCTGCCGCTCCTCCCAGCGCAAGCAGGAGGAGAAATACGGACCATTGGCGGAAATGTCGGGCCTGGATTGCCATGAAAAAAGAAGGTGGGGCAAGAATGCCAGATCGGGAGCGGGAAATAAAGCGTTATTTGGCCGCCGGACAGGGATAAAAGGCTGCCTGAACCGCATGTCCGTGCTTGCTTCGTGAACCTCAGTGCGGTTCCGCTCCTTAAAGGGAGGAAGTGGCTGCGGGAGATGTTCCGCCTGATAGAAGTTGGCTGTTGTCAACGTAAACTGGATGAGATAAAATCTTCCTGACAACTGTTTCCCGGCAACAGCCTTTCCATGTTCAAACGTCTTGTTCAATTGTTTCTTCTGTTTTTTCTGGCTGCTGCGGGTGTTCTGGCGTGGTTTGCTTGGTACGTCTCCACTCCCCTGCTCATTCCCGTGGGAGGGGAGGACCCCGCCTCTTCTCCCGTCGCGGGTTCCCTGGTGATGGAACCCGTGGAAGCCGTTTCATCCGATGGCACGGCTATTGAAGGTTATCTGGTGAGCCCGGGGCGTCCGGAGGCTCTGTCTCCGCGCCAGAGCCGCGTGCGGGATACTCTGAAATTGCGCGGGAAAATGCCGCATTTGGAGGCAAAACCAGAGCTGGTTGTGATAGCCGCCTCTTGGAATGAGGGAATGGAAAGTTCCCTCCCTCTGGCGGAAGGGCTGGCAGGAGCCGGTTACACGAGCCTGATATGGAATCCGCGCGGGAAGAACAATACCCGTCAATTCTGCACGTACGGATTAAGGGAATATGCGGATGTAACGGCGCTTTTGGACGCCGTATCCCGGAAGCAGGGCGGATTGCCTCCCGTGGCTGCCGTGGGGCAGGGATTTGGTGCGGCCGTGCTGTTGAAAGCCGCGTCTGAAGATCCCCGCATCCGCTGCATGGTCAGCATGGACTGCTTTCCTTCCCTGAAAACCGTGGCTGTCCGGGAGATGGAGCAGGATTGGGGCAAGCCTTTGTGCTATGCCGCTTATTGGCTGCTGGATGCCGGGGTGGATTGGCGTGCGGGGTTCAGTACGTTTGACGTGGCTCCCGTGGATGATGCCCTGAAATTGGATTATCCGGTCATGGTGGTTTGTACGAACCAATATTTTTTCTCCACGCTGGAAGATTGCCTGAGCATTTACGATTCCCTGAAAAATGAGAAAAAACAGCTTTATGAATCCATCCGGGAAGGGGAACCGTATGGCACCCGGGAACGGACTTTCCTGCATTCCATTGAAGGAAAGAAGGGGGAAAAATTTGAAAAGATTTATAAGGTCAACGTCTATGCGGGGGATGACGAGCTGCAGGCTGGCATTGCGGAATGGATTCATGAGAATACGCGCATGCCCATGCCCAGGGTGTTGCCTCATGAGTCTTACAGTGCGCCCGTTACGGGTACCGCTCCTTCCGGTTCATGAATTGTTCCTTTCCTTTTGCTGATGATCCCGTGAGTGCGAATCAGGACAACAACCGAGAACTCCGCGAAAACCGCCGCAGGCGCAGCCGTTTTATTCTGCCCGCGCCTCGCCATCTGGCAGCTGTGGCGGCAGGGGCTCTCCTTGCCGCCGTGCTGGTGCATTACCTGGGGTTTATCGTTCTGAGCTGGTTTGATCTGGGCATTCATGTGCACAAAGCCCCCACTGTCCAGGAGGACAGAAAGCCTCTGCCTGAAAAAATAGTTCTGAAGGCGGACGACCGTCCTGCTCCGGATGTAGCGGAAGCCGTTGAAAAACCGGATATTGAGCAACTTGAAGAGATTCCCCCGGAATTGCCGGATTTAGAGGATATGCTTCCGGAGCAGGTAGTGATTGCTCCGGGGGAAACCAGCTTTTCCGCAGATCCGGTAAGTCCTTCCCCCCCGGAATCCCTTTCCCCGAAAATGCCGCAGGTGGACATGAATGCCGTCGCGAAGGGGTTGCCCGAACCATCTCCGCCTGAGATGCTGAAATCTTCCGCCAGCCCGGTTACAATCAAGACGGCTGAACCGGATATGGTGAATCCGGATGAATGGTATAACAACAAGCTCAAAGGGGCGGGCGGTCAGGATGATTCCCATTTGCCGGATGGGAGCAAATCTCTTTCCCAGCTCATGGCCCAGTCCTCCTTGGGCAAGGACAGCGGGTACAGCAGGCTGGGAGCGGATCTTCTTTTTGAATACAACAAGGCGGTGATGAAAAATTCCGCCAGGCTGAGCATGCTCCAGCTTGCGGGGCTGATGATGAAAAATCCGGATACGATTTTCATTGTGGAAGGTCATACGGACAGCTTTGGTTCCGAGGAATATAATGCCGTGCTTTCCCTGATGCGTGCTAATGCCGTCCGCCAGTGGCTGAAGGATAACGGCATAGCTCTGACGCGCCCGAATGGGGAATGCAGGTTGTACATACGCGCTTGCGGCGCTTCCCGTCCCGTCGTTTCCATCAGGGGGGACCGGGATGCCCAGGCCGCCAACCGGAGGGTGGAAATCCACATGCGCAAACCGGGAGAGGAAATACCCGCCGGGAGCCTGCCCCTTACGTATGCGGTGGATATGAACACCCCTGTCGCCCGCCAGGTGCGTGCCGGAGTGGGCGCCCGCGCCGGAATTCCCTCCTCCGCGGCAGAAAGGAAAGCGCCCCCCGCAGGGCGTTCATCTTCTGCCTCCCCGGAACGCCGGGAAAATCCTGCGCCGCGTCAGGAAGTAATTCCTGAGGCGGAACCCATTCCGGAAACGATTCCTTCGGCAGAGCCTGTGGAGGAACGCATCCCTTCGGCAGAGCCGGTAGAGGATGACATCCCGCTGGCTGAACCCGTCGTGTGTGCGGGGAGCCGCGCCGTAGTGAAGGGAGGTGCCGGATTGAGATGGAATTGATGCGTTTCCTTCCGGTCCGGGCGCTGCCGAAACCCGAACGGCTCCGGTATCTTTTCTCCTTTGATTTTGACGATACTCTGTTCACTCTTGGAGGCCCTGCGGAAGAAAGGAGCATTTTTTTCAGAACCATGCGCATGCTCCGGTCGCAGTATGGTGTTCTCTGGGGCGTTAATACGGGGCGCGACCCTGTTTACCTGAGGGAAGGTCTGGCGGATATGTTCCGGGATGATGCGGAAGCGTTTGCCCCGGATTTTACGGTGACGATGGAACGGAATGTTCATCTGGCGGATGCGGAGGGCAGGCTGATGCCCGGTGCCGCGTGGAACGATGACTGCGCTGTTGCCCATGACAGCTTGTTCACCCGTTACGGCGGCATGCTGGAATCATTGATGGGCCAGCTGGAAAGCCGGTTTTCCGTGCTGGGACTCCGCAGGCAGGACAATGACGCTTTTTCCCTGGTGGTGGATGATGCCTGCGGCCTGGATGAAGTTTCCTGCGTCATTCAGGATACGGTTGGTCCGTATGAGGAAATTGTCACGCAAAGGGCAGGTCCCTACCTGCGTTTCAGCCACCGTGATTACAATAAGGGAACATCCCTTTCCTTTGTTGCCTCCCGGTTCGGCATTCCGTCTTCCCATGTCGCCATTTTCGGCGACGGGCACAATGATCTGGACGCCATGCGGCACTTGCCGGAGGCATTCCGGTGCTGCCCTTCCAATGCGGCGCAGGAAGTGAAAGACATGGTTGCCCGCGGCCATGGATACATTAGCCCGGAACCGCGCACCCGGGGCGTTCTGGACGGCCTGGCACATGGAGTGTTCCCTTATTTCGGGATGAAGGCGGAGGTTTTGAAGGAGGATATTTGAAAACGGAGCTTTCGGATGCTGACGGGAGATCGGCTTTCAACATGTTTCTTTCATCAAGGCGCTCCCGGAAGGGGAAGAATCGTATTGACAAGGAATGCCTGCAATGCAGAAATGGGAAAGATTCTTTCCCAATCCCGATTACATGAACATTCCCTCTTTTTCCCGTAGCGTTTCCAGAGGTTCCGCCGTGGGCTGGTTTTTAGTGTTGCTGCTGGTTTGCGGTGCCGGAGCCGGATATTATCTTTACCAGGATAACCTGGCAAAAAGAAAAGCGGCCCAGGAATTGACCGCCGAACGTAAATTGAAGGAGAAGAAGGCCAGGGAAGCTGCGGAGAAACAGCGAATAAAACGGGAACGGGAAATCAGGGAGAAGAAGGAAAAGGAACGGCTGGCGGCCCAGAAGGCTTATGAGGAAGCGCAGGAAGAGAAGGTGCGGCAGGCGGCGGAAGCGGCCCGTAAGCTTCAGGAGCAGGCCGAACGCGAAGAACGGGAAAAAAGGAGAAGGGAGGAGCTGGAACGGCGCGAACGTGAGGAAGAGGCCCGCAGGCAGGAGGAAGATATTCCTGTGGAGGAAGAGCCTGAACCGGAAGGGCGTTTTCCCCAACCCGTGAAAAACCGGATGCCGGAGCTTTCCGTTTATTCTATTCCTTGCAGGGATGATATCCAGACGGAAAAAGACAAGCCGCTGGAAACATGGTCCTGGGACAAGGCGGAAAAAATGGAGGGTATGGAGGAATTCCCCACGGGTTCCTCTCCGTGGAAAAAAGGGAAAGACGCCGGACGCATGCAGGCGCTTCTGGAAAAATGCCGGGAATGGAAGGATGCCAAACTTGCCTCGCTGAAGGCGTGCCCGGCGGCGAAGGATTTTCCCGGCGTTCCGGAGAATGGGGCCCAGACGGTCAGGCGGACGGTGGAGATAGATTCCAATATTGGAGGCTGGCATAGTACGGGACTGTATGCGCCGCCCGGGGCGGAAATTTCGTGTTCCCTGTCCGGCGCTCCCAAAGACGGTTCGATCAGCGTCCGCATAGGATGCCATACGGACAGCCTTCATAAGCTGGATGAATGGAAAAGAGTGCCGGAAATAACCATGCAGGTTTCGGCTGGCCGTGGGCGCGTGAAAATGGTGAATCCGATGGGCGGCCTTGTTTATGTGAATGTAGGCCAGCGTCCCAGACGGGGAAAGGTCTTCAAGGTTCAGATTTCCGGAGCCGTGCCTTCACCTCTGTTCGTAATGGGGAAGACCACTCCGGAACAATGGGCCGAACAATTGGAAAATACCAAGGCCCCGTGGGGGGAAATCCGCATGCCCCGGCTTATTGTCACGATGCCCGTGGAACAGCTGAAACAGTGTCCGGATGTTCAGAAGACGGCGGAATTTCTGCAAAAAAACATGGCTCTTCAGGACTGGATTATGGGATGGGATACCAAGCCGGACCGCCTGCATCATCCGATGCGCTTTGTCGTGGACAGGCAGATATCCGCCGGGGCCGGGCATTCCGGTTATCCCGCCATGGCCACGAAGGACTGGACGAATTCCATTGCCACCGGTTCCATCATCCATTCCGGAAGCTGGGGTTTGTGGCATGAACTGGGGCATAACCACCAATCCCCTCCCTTTACGATGGAAGGCCAGACGGAGGTATCCGTCAACATATTCTCCATGGTGTGTGAAGTGATGGGGACTGGAAAAGACTTTGAATCCTGCTGGGGCGGCGGCATGGGGCCGTACGGCATGAGCGCGGAAATGAAAAAATATTTTTCAGGCACCCAGACTTACAATGAGGCTCCCAACAAGGTGCAGCTCTTCTTCTGGGTGGAGCTGATGTACTATCTGGGGTTTGACGCCTTCCGCCAGGTGGCTCTTCAATTCCATGACAAGCCTTATGACAACGGCGAACTGAGTGATGAAAAGAAATGGGAATGGGTCATGAACGCTTTTTCCAAGGTCACGGGAAAGAACATGGGGCCTTTCTTTAAGATTTGGCGTACGCCGGTTTCCGAACGCGCTGCGGGCAGAATGAAAGACCTTCCCGCCTGGCTTCCTTCCAAGGATTATCCGGCCTGTTATACCGCAGAGGAATAAGAAGGTTCCGGAACAGGGGGGGAGGAGGCGTTGCCGCACTCGCTTCTGGACGGTTCCGCCGGCTGGGGCTAGGATGGCGGAGCTGTGAAATGGCTGAATGACTGGCTGGGCTTTTTCAAGCCCCTTCAGGTGCGGAACCTGCAAATATTCTGGTCAGGGCAGGCTTCGGCCCTGATTGGAATGTGGTTGCAGGTGACGGCCATGGGTATTCTTGTGTACGATATTTCCGGAGGCTCCGCCACGGCAGTGGGGGTGTTGGCTGCCTTGAACGCTCTTCCTTTCTTTCTGGGCGGCATGCTGCTTGCCGGGCTGGGGGACCGTTTTGACCGGAGGAAACTCCTCATAGCCGTGCAGTGCGTCCAGTGGCTGGTGGCTGTAGCCCTGTTTCTGCTGACTGTGCTGGATATGCTCCAGCTGTGGCACTTATACGCCGCCGGGCTGGTGATGGGCGTCAATCAGACGGTGGGTTTTCCCACACAGCAGGCTTTTGTGGGAGACCTGATACCGCGCCGGCAATTACAGGAGGCCGTGGGCATGTACTCTCTGGTATTTAATACGTGCCGGGCCATAGGGCCGGCGCTTGCCGGCTATATCATTGCGGAATGGGGCGCCGGAACCGCTTTTGGCGGCAATGTGGCGGCAAGCCTGCCTCTCGTTGGCTGCTTGGTTGCCTTAAAGGGATGCGTAGCGGATACCTCCGCTCCCAGAAAGCAGCGCGGCGCAGGAAGGAAAGCATCCGGCCTCAAGACGGTGCTTGCCACGCGCAGTCTGCTTTTTATTATGATCAGCGCTCTCATTCAGAATATCTGCGGGCAATCCCTCTATCAGATTGTTCCGGCATTGATGCACGGAAATCCTAGGAATACCGGCCTCATTCTGAGTGCGGTCGGAGCCGGGGCCATGGTGAGCATCCTCTTTGTTCTGCCGTTTGCACGCAAAAGCGACAGGGTGGGGGCCAAACTTTCCTCAGGTACCCTGTGGATGGGATGCGCACTGTGTGTGGCCGGTGTCGTCCCGGTGGTGGAAGTGCAGGCCCTCTGTTTCTTTTTTGCCGGTTTGGCCACTTCTTCCCTCTTCGTTACTTCTTCATCCGCTGTGCAGCTTCTGGCTCCCCCGGAACGCAAGTCGGCCATTCTGGGGCTGTTCAGCATTGTCACCATCGGTGTGCAGCCGCTGGCGGCCATGGGGTGGGGAGCTGTGGTGGATGCCTGGGGTGTTCAGACAACGATTGTCCTGGCGGGAGGGTTGGAAGCCTTGTTTTCCATTTGGATGCTGAGCGTTCCATCTTGGCGTCATTTCAAATTTTCTCCGGATGACTGTCCGGAGACGACATAGCGCCTTTCCTCCATTTACGGCAGGTGAAAAACGCCGGTCCGCATTCTGCGGAAAAGGGAGTGCATGGGGGCTTTCCCTCGTGGAAATTCCGGAATGCGGCCGGATGAGGGAAGAGGAAGCAGGTTGCAGAAACGTCAGGAACCGGCTGTTAACCGTCCGTTTTTGCTTCGTGTTCGGAATAGCTGATGCCCAGCATGCAGATATCGTCGGCCTGATTGGTGCAGCCGGTAAATTTGGCTACGCAGGTAAGGGCCTGATGAACGAAATCCTTGGTGCTGTGAGGGGAAGAATTGTTGAAATAGTCAATCAGTCTTTCCACGCCCATTTCTTCCCCGTCCTGGTTGGCGGCTTCCGTCAGGCCGTCCGTGTACATCAGGATGCGGGCCCCCGCCAGGAGCGAAAACTGGGCATTATGGTACGTAGCGTCATCCAGCAGTCCCAGGGCGATGCCTCTGGGCAGAGGCATTTTGCGGGCGACCCCGTCCGGCCCCAGAATGATGGGATGCGGATGTCCGGCTGTGGAGGCTGTCATGACCCCGGTTTCCAGATCCAGGTAAATATAAACGGCGGAGGCGAACATGGTGGTGTTCGCCCGTTGCAGGATTTTGGCGAGCTGGTGGTTGAGGGAAGTAAGGAAAGCCGCCGGATTATCCGCCAGGTGGGACAATTGTTCCATCAGGCCGCGGAGCATGGAGGCGATCAGGGCGGCGCGGATGCCGTGGCCCATCACGTCACAGACAATGGCGCCAACGCCGGAATTGCCTACGGGAAAAGCATCGAACCAGTCTCCTGCAACACCCTCCGAAGGAGTGAAAATATGGTGAAAATCCGCATGGCGGGTCAGGCCGTGTTCCGTATGGGAGCGGGAGGGAATTTCGTAGGGAAGCAGGGCGAACTGGATTTCCCTGGCCAAATCTATTTCCTTTTCCAGAGTTCTGTTGCGTTCCTCCAGGATGCGGGCCGTTTCCGTGGCCTTGATTTCTGTCTTCACCAGTTTGGTGACATCACTGGAAATACCTACAATTCCCTTTAGCTCTCCGTTGCGTCCGTACCACGGGAACTTGCTGATCTGGCTCCAGGAATCATCCTTGTGGAGCCATGTCTCATGATGAAGGCGGGCGCGGATGGGGCGTCCGGTAACCATGATGTCCATTTCCTCCTTGCGGGAAATATCGGACATCGTTTGGTCAAAAAAGTAATCGTCCGTGCGTCCGGTCAGGTCTGCCGGCGTCGGTACGCCCAGCTTATTGGCTGTGGCGGTATTCGCCAGGACGAAACGTGATTCCCGGTTCTTGAAATAGATGCTGTCGGGAATGTGTTCAATCAGGGTATGAAACAGGTCCCTGTCCTCCGCAGCGCGCAGTTCCGCCGTTTTCCGCCGGGTAATATTGACCCATACGCCCACCAGCATAACGGGCCGGCGCTGTTTGTCCCTGCGGGCGAGGCCGTTGACGCGGACCCAGCTCCAGCTTTTGGAGTTCAGCTTCTTCATCCGGATTTCAATGCGCATGGGCACATGGGAGTGGCCGTCCAGATAACGGCGCACTTCCTGGGAAAAAAAAGCCTGGTCTTCCTCGTGTATGGTAAGCTCCGGCTGGGTGAAGATATTGGGAGCTTTCTCCTTGCGGCTGGCCCCCATCATGGTCAGGCAGCGGTCCGTGTAATGAATGACGCCCGTTTTAATATTCCAGATGTAAAATCCTTCTTCCGCCGCCGCCAGGGCCATTTTGATTTTGTCCCAGGTAAAAACTCTCTGGGCGGAATGTCTGTTGCGTGAGGGCGGCATTGCAGTTGCCGTTAATCTAACGACAAAACCGCTGTCTTGGCAAGAGGCAAAATAAAGGAATCCTTTCTGAAAGGAGGTCTGGCCGGAGGGATGCGTATCAAGGACGCCGGCTGGTTTTTAAGATGGGCTCCTATTTTTCTTTTTCCTTTTCCTGGGATTGAAGAAATTGCAGCTCTTTCTTCAAAGCGCTTCCTACGCGGTGCTTTGCCAGATAAACTTGGGCAATCGTGACTCCGAGCTGCCGGCGGACCTTGGCCGCGTCCCACTCCCGCAGGACATAATAGTCAAAAATTTGGAACTGCTTGGGCGACACTTTTGCCTTGACGCGTTCCAGAGCCGCCTGAAGAAGGTTATTCTGCCATTCCCGTTCCCATACCTGGTCAAAATTATTCTTCCCTTCATCCGGGATTTTGTCGATGGGGTGTTCCAACGTGCCTGGGGCATCCGGATTCATCAGCATGGCCGTGTCCTTTTTCCTCTTGCGGAACTGGTCGTTGATGCGCCAGCGGGTCATGTTCCAGAGCCAGAGTTTGAAGGAGCCCTGTTCCGGTTTGTAAATATTTTTCCTGCTTTGCTTGGCGATGGAAAGAATGGTTTCCTGTACCACGTCCCAGGCCTCGTCTTCCCTCAATCCGGCCTTGAGGGCAACGGAATAGATAAGGCGCCAATACGTCCGGTAAAATTCATCCCAGGTGCGCTGATCTTCCCAGTTTTCCAAACGCGCGATCAGGCTTTTCCTGGTATGTTCCGCGTATTGGGAAAGTGTCTGTTCGTCAGGCTGGGATTCGTTATGGGGTTGCAATGGGGACACATTCATGGTTTATCATGAACTACGGATGGAAGTGAAGCGAAAGCCGAGTAATAGGCCGGAAAATTCCATACGGTCCGGCTTGTTCATTCACTACGTTCGCCATGGAGAAAATCTTTCAGGGAAACGGACATGATCAGGAAAACGTCAAAACGCAGGGGAACCTCCGTCATCGCGGCCCTGGTTGCGTTGTGCGCGGTGGTAGGGTACGGTTTGACGGAGTGGGCGCCGCTGGATAATGAACCGCAGGCGGTTCCTGCCCTCCAGAGGGAAGGGCGGCAGACGGTTCGGGAGAAGGTGGAAATCCCCGACAAGGGGGAGCCCGTTCGTCTTCTGACCATGAATGCCGGCAACTACTTTGTTCCTGAAGACCCCAGGAGAAGCAATTTTCAGGTAAAATACAAACCTGTGGAAGCCCGTGAAGCCGTGGCGGAGCTGGTTCGCCAATCGGGGGCGGAAATCGTGGGGCTGTGTGAAATGGGCGGGGAGGCTGCCGTTCGTGACTTGCAAATGCGGCTGAAAAGAAAAGGAGTTCATTTGCCGTACAAAGTTCTTGTCATGCGGGACGGGGAGGACCGTGGTTTGGCCCTTCTTTCCAAATACCGCATCGCGGATGACCGTTCCGTAGCGGACATGCCTGTATCCGGAGAGGCGAAACGGAAAAAGACGATGCTGCGGGGCATTCTGGACACCACGGTCAGCATGCCGGACGGACGGCTGTTCCGCCTGGTGGGCATTCACCTGAAATCGCGCCTCAGCCGTGACGGTTCCGCAGAGGATACGCGGCGAAGGGAAGCCTACGCCCTGCGGGACTACCTGAATGAAGCTCTTGCCTCTCAGGACGGCATGCCTCTGCTTCTGTACGGAGATTTTAATGACGGCCCGTCAGACAGCGCCGTGCAGGTCATCCAGGGACCGGCCAAAACGGAATACCGCCTGAACCGTTTGAAGCCCAGGGATTCTCGTGGTGAGACCTGGACCATTTACTACGAAGACGGTGACACCTACCATTCCTTCGATCATCTTTTCCTGAACAATACTCTGAAAAAGCGCCTCGGCCGCAAGCCTCCCATGGGCATCCTTGACTCTCCCCCCTCGCTCCAGGCCAGCGACCACCGCGGCGTGTGGGTGGAATTAAGATAAGCAGGGCCTGATGTTTTTTCAGCAGGGGAGATGGAAAGGGAAAAAATGAAGGCTTTGGAAAAGGAGGACAAAAAATTCTTTTCTTGTCGTTCCGGCCTTATCCTTCTTGAAATGCGGGAGTTGGACCGACCGGATGTTTTTCTTTTCCGGAAGGATGGCGGAAGCAGGGATTTCCGCATGGCGATTCCTTGCCGGAATTTTGTTGGACAGGAACATATCAGGCATTCCAGTTCCTCAAAAAATGATTGCCGTGTCCGTCTGAAACGGGTAGCATGCCAAAAATCGTTGTTCAATCCTGCATCATCTGTATGAGATATTTTTCCAAGCATTCCGGAATGGCTCCGCGCTGTTCCTCGCCGGGGAGCAAGGGGTTTACCCTGGTGGAATTGATTGTTGTCATTACCATTATGGTTGCCATGATGGCCTTGGCCGCCAGCATGTTAAGAGGCGGAGGCAGAGGGCAGGGCCTTCAGGCCGCCGTTGAAATGGTGGACGGCATGGTGCAGGAGGCGCGGCTGGATGCCATGGGCAAAGGAACGTGGAGCCGCCTGATTATTGTGAGCACTCCTGATGACGAAGCCCGCAATATGCGCACTTTGGGCGTGATGTCCAAAAATACCCGCACCGGGAAATGGCATCTGGTGAACCGTTTGCAGACTCTTCCCGCCGGTTTTTACGTCAGTCCGACCTACAGCACCCTTCTGGAAGGCGCGAAGAAAGCCAGGGGCGAGAAATCCACGGCCCGCGATTTTGCCAGTCGTGACGGGCAGGATACCGTCAACCTTCCCGGCAACAGAATGACGGATATTTACTTCATTGAATTTGACGAGGAAGGCCGCATGTCCCAGCCGAACGCCCCCACCCGCCTGGTGGTGGTTGCCGGTTCCGCCGGGAACGGCAAGGAGGAGAGGCCAACCCCGATGGTGGACGGCAAACCGGGCCTGGCAGGCGGCATTGTGATTTATCCCAAAGGCAATATCAGCCGTCTGAGGACGACGGAGCAGGTGATTCCCAATTAGTTTCTGTGATATAATACCAGATTTCCCATTTTATGTTGACCAAGTGTATGAAACAGTCTCGTTCCAAGGGGTTCACCCTGACGGAAGTGGTGCTTGCGATCGGCGTGGTGGCCGTGCTGATTGTAGTGTTCATGGCCATGTTTATTCCTGCCAGAAGGACGGTTCAGTCCGCCCTGACTATTCGTGAAGCGGACCGCATCGTCCACGCCCTGACGGCGGAACTGGGAGAACTCCGCAATTCCGAGCGTGCCGCGTCCAACGCCAGAAAGTCTTCCTCCTCCAAATATGTTTCTGCTTTTGACAAGGCGTTTTACTGGATGCAGTTCACGTCCAGGCCCGCTACGACCATTCTTGTTTACAATTACAGGGCGGATTTGACCAAGGGGGCCCGCAAAGACGGAACTCCCCAGCCCTGGCTGGAGGATGGCGGAAGCATTCCCGGCAAAAATACTGCGGTGGTGACAGGGGTCTGCCTGGCGAACAACAAAGAGCGTTGGGATGATTTCAAGGCCCTTGTCGGTCCCGTCTTCGCCGTGCGCATGACCCAGCTGGTAGTGGAACGTATGGATTCAAGCTCCTACGGGTACAAGCTGGCTCCCAAGTACGGAACGATTTATAATCCTTACAACCGCGGCAAGGTGATTAAGGAACCTTCCCTGTATGTTTATACGCCGGAGAAAGGCGGCGGCCTGAATTTGCCGTGGGGGGCGGAAGTCCTGTATCAGGCGGAGTTCTTCCAGCTGTTGAATACGGACCCTGAGCGTTTACAACATCTGACGTGGGAAAATTTAAAGACTCCCGTGTTTACGCGCAATCTCGCTTTCCGCCGTTAGCGGGCATTATCTGAAGACCTCTGAAAAAACATGAAGACATTTGCCAAAATCAAATCCGGCGCGTTCACCCTGATTGAGCTCCTGGCAGCCATGACCATCACTACCGTGCTGGTTCTGGTCATTGTGGCCCTGACTTCCCGCGGGGTAGATATCTGGAGATGGGTGCTGCAGGATGTGCGGACCACGACGCTTGCCCGCACGGCCATGGATACCATGACCAAGGATTTTGAAAGCATGCAGTTCCGTCCCGGGAATCCCTTTGAGTGGATGCTGGTGCAGCGGGACAGCGATTTGGTTTCCCGTGCGGAAAAGACCAAGGTTTCCAGGAAAAAGGGCCGCTCTTCCTCCCTGAATGAGGCCCGCGTGAACCTGATGACCATGGGGCCGGAAGGCGCCAAAATCACAAATGCCTCCCAATTGGTTTTCTTTACCACGGCTACGGACCGCAATCCGGCCAAGTCCAGCATGGACATGCGGAATGACCGCATCATTGGTGATGTGAATTGCGTAGGATACAAGCTTCTTTACCGTGACCAGATTCTGGACCAGGACGCTACGGCGGAGTCTGACGGTTTTCCCGTTTATTCCCTGTACCGCAACTTAATCAGCGCGGAGGATACCGTGCGGAATCTTCTGGGCCAGCAGGATCTATGGTCCGCTTATGCACGGTACCAGCAGGATGAAACCGTCCCTTCCAACTTCCTGGTGGAGAATATTGTGGAAATGACGCTGATTTTTGAAGTGGATTACCAGAAGAAGATCGGCAATTCCGGCAGCAACAAATCGGACAAGGATGCCTCGCAAAGAGCATCCGTGCTGGTTCCGGTCATGACTACGGGCGCCAACCGTCTCGGCTCCTGCACCCAGATGGATGTGTATGGCAATCGCCTGGACATCATAGGCAGCAGCGTGAATATTGATGATTTGAAATCCGGCCGCGTTACTGCCGTGACAATTTCCATGACGGTGGTGACGGATGAAGGCATGGCTCTTGTGGACCAGATCCGGCAGAAAAAGCGTCCCGCTCCCTCTCCTGAGGAATTTTTCGAACGTTATACCCGGTCTTTCACCCAGAGGATTGCATTGCCGATGAACCGTTAGGCTTGTATCCGGGAAACCGGGGAGGGCGGAATCGGCCGCTGTTGCTTTTTGTCTGGAGCGTTCCTGCCGTTAATTGTTCTGTAGTTGCCATATGTTGGGTTTCACAAATATCGTCGGCAATTTATCCCCTCTGCCGGAATTAGTGCTGTGGCGCGATCCTGTCGCCAGAAGCGGGGAGGAAGCCATGGCCGTGGACGAAGCTCTGCTGGAATGGGGCAGGAAGCCTGTGCTGAGGGCGTACCGCTGGGCGGAACCGACCGTGACTTACGGTTATTTTGATGAGGAGGCCACGGCGCGCGCCATTTTTCCGGGTGAGGAGCTTCATTTTGTCCGCCGCTGGACAGGGGGGGGGATTGTAGACCATCGGCAGGATATTCCATTTACTCTGGCCATGCACCGCAAGGGAGAAAAAGAGCGTCCTTCCAGCGCGGTTTTGTACCGTTGGATTCATGGGGCGCTGGCCCGCGTCCTGAGGGATTGCGGGGTGGAGTGCGTGATGCTGGACGGGGATGCCCCGGACGGAGGGCGGGCCTGTTTTTCCAGCCCCGTAACGAGTGATCTTGTCTTTCCCGGCGGGGAAAAACTGGCTGGCGGCGGCCAGAGAAGAGTCCGCGGAGGCGTTCTTCACCAGGGGAGCATCCAGAATTGTCTTCTCCCTTCCGGATGGGATGAATTGCTGGCTGCCCGCCTGGCGGAAAAGCATTCCCTGTGCGTGGACGCGGAATTGTTCCCCGGCATGAATGCCTGCGTGGAGGAACTGCTGGCTTCCAAATACCGTACGGAAGCATGGCGTTCCGGCGTACGGCATGGGCGTCCGTCTCAATCACGGTAATTTCCCTTTTTCCCGATGAACTATCTTCCAGATCCCGGCCGCTACAGCCACGCAGCCTACCGCCGTTGCGGGCGCAGCGGGCTGCTGCTTCCTCCCGTTTCCCTGGGTCTCTGGCACAATTTCGGCGCAGCGGATGATTTTGAGAACGCCCGCCGGCTTATTCACGGCGCGTTTGATGCCGGTATCACGTATTTTGACCTGGCGAATAATTACGGCCCTCCTCCCGGTTCGGCGGAAGAATGCTTTGGCCGTATTTTCATGCAGGATTTGTCCCGTTTCCGTGATGAACTTGTTATTGCAACCAAGGCGGGGCATTTGATGTGGCCCGGCCCGTACGGGGACTGGGGATCCCGCAAACACATGCTTGCCAGCCTGGACCAGTCCCTTTCCCGCATGAAGCTGGAGTATGTGGATATTTTTTACGCGCACCGGCATGATCCGGAAACTCCCCTTGAAGAAACGGCGGGAGCTCTCATTACGGCGGTTCGCTCCGGAAAGGCCCTGTATGCCGGTATTTCCAAATTCCCGGCGGAACAGGCCAGGCAGATGTGCTCCATGCTCGGGGAGGCCGGCGTTCCGTGCCTGGTGCATCAGGTTCGTTACAATATGTTTAGTCGGGAACCGGAAACATCCGTTTTTCAGGCTGTCCGGGAAACGGGTATCGGGTGCGTCGCTTTTTCTCCCCTGGCCCAGGGGATGCTGACGGACCGTTATCTGGAGGGTATTCCTGAAGATTCCCGCGCGGCGGGTTCCTCCGTCTTTTTAACAAAGGAGCGGGTTCTTCAGCATGGGGATAAGATTCGCCGTCTGGGCGCCCTGGCCCGGAGCCGGGGCCAGAGCCTTGCCCAGATGGCCCTGGCCTGGGTGCTGAAAGATCCCGTAGTGACCACGGCTCTGATTGGAGCCAGCCGCCCCTCGCAAATCAGGGATTGCCTGAAAGCTCTGGATAGTGCGCCGTTTACGCCGGAGGAGCTCTCTTTTATTGACGCAAATGCGGATAGATAGGCGCTGCTTTTCCCGTGGCGCTGGTCTTTCTGCAGGAAGGTGAATTTTCTCGTTCCGGACACAGGTTTTTTCTTGGAGTAAAGTAGAGCTGGTGTTATGTTTTTACCACTTTAATTTAAAGTGTACTGACAATGATAACCATCCAGGATTTATTTTGGCTCATCCCATCGGCTTCCGTGCTGGCCCTCATTTTTGCGGGCATCTTTTTTTACCGCATGAAAGCGCAGGATGAGGGGAACGAGGTCATGAAAATGATCGCCCGGCATGTCCGCAGCGGCGCCATGGCCTATCTGCGGCAGCAGTATAAGATTGTCGCCATTTTCTTTGTGCTCATTACTGTTGTTTTCGCTTTTCTGGCCTACTGCCTCCACATTCAGAACCCCTGGGTTCCCTTCGCTTTCATTTCAGGCGGCTTTTTCTCCGGTCTGGCCGGCTATATCGGCATGAAGACGGCTACGTACGCTTCCGGCCGCGTGGCGAATGCCTGCCGCCATTCCCTGGATGCCGGGCTGCAAATAGCTTTCCGCTCGGGCGCCGTGCTCGGCCTGACCGTCGTGGGCCTTGCCATGCTTGATATCGGCGCCTGGTACTGGGTGCTGAATTGGTTTTACGGGGACATGGAGCTTTCCATGCGCATGGTCGTCATCACTACCACCATGTTGACGTTCGGCATGGGGGCTTCCCTACAGGCGCTGTTTGCCCGTGTGGGCGGCGGCATTTTCACCAAGGCGGCGGATGTGGGAGCCGACCTGGTGGGGAAGGTGGAGGCCGGCATTCCGGAGGACGATCCCCGCAACCCCGCCACCATTGCGGATAACGTGGGCGATAACGTTGGGGACGTGGCCGGCATGGGTGCGGACCTTTACGAATCTTACTGCGGTTCCATTCTGGCTTCCGCCGCTTTGGGCGCGGCTGCTTACATGGCCGTTCCTGAAATGGCGCTCAAGGCCGTCCTTACGCCCATGCTGATCGCCGCCCTCGGCACTATTCTTTCTCTGTTGGGCGTGTACGCGGTGCGCGTGAAGCGCGGCGCTTCCCAAACGGAGCTGATGGCAGCCCTGAACCGCGGCATCAACTTGAGTTCCTTCCTGATAGCCATTGCTTCCGCTTTCCTGCTCCAGCTCATCGGCCTGGATAACTGGGCCGGCATCTGGGGGGCTATCGTCACCGGCCTGGCGGTGGGCATCGTCATCGGCAAGAGCACGGAGCATTACACCTCCCATGATTCCTATCCCTGCCGTAAAATCGCCCACAGCGCGAAGACGGGGCCGGCCACCGTCATTATTTCCGGCATCGGCATCGGCATGATTTCCACCTGCATTCCCGTAATTACTGTCGTCGTGGGCACTGTGCTGGCTTACGGCCTGGCTTCCGGGGACTGGCATTTCACCGGGGCGGAAATGAGCAAGGGGCTGTATGGCATCGGCATTGCCGCCGTCGGCATGCTTTCCACGCTGGGCCTGACATTGGCGACGGACGCTTACGGCCCCATTTCCGACAACGCCGGGGGTAATGCGGAGATGAGCAAACTGGATCCGGAAGTGCGCCGCCGCACGGATGCCCTGGATGCCCTGGGCAACACGACTGCCGCCACGGGCAAGGGGTTCGCCATTGGTTCCGCCGCTCTGACGGCATTGGCGCTTCTGGCCTCCTATATTGAAGAATTGAAGATTTCCATCCTTCACTGGAGTGAGGCCACGGGCAATACCATTTACAAAATTAATGACGCCGTAAGCGTGGAGGTTTCCAAAATCGCCACTGCTTCCCTGTCTGATTTCATGGGCTATTTCCAGGTAACCCTGATGAACCCGAAGGTGCTCATGGGTCTCTTCGTGGGGGCCATGATGTCCTTCATGTTCTGCGGGCTGACCATGAATGCCGTCGGCCGCGCCGCGGAAAAAATGGTCAAGGAAGTGCGCCGCCAGTTTAAGGAAATCAAGGGAATCCTGACTGGGGAGGCGGAGCCGGATTACGTGCGCTGCGTGGAAATTTCCACGGCGGGAGCGCAGCATGAGATGATCTGGCCGTCCGTGCTGGCGGTCATCACCCCCATCTGCATGGGCATCGTCTTCGGCGTCCCCGGTGTGTTCGGCCTGCTGGCCGGCGGGCTGGCTTCCGGCTTTGTGCTGGCCGTATTCATGGCGAACTCCGGCGGCGCGTGGGACAATGCCAAGAAATACATTGAGCAGGGCCATGTGGGCGGCAAAGGCTCGGAAAGCCATAAGGCAGCCGTTATTGGCGATACGGTGGGCGACCCCTTCAAGGATACGTCCGGCCCGTCCCTGAACATCCTGATCAAGCTCATGAGCATGGTGGCCATCGTCACCGCCGGCGTGAATATCGCCGTGACCCTGTTTTAAGCAGGAAAAATTTTTTTACGGTTAACGAAGGGAGTCCGTAAAATTGGCGGGCTCCCTTTTTCCGGTTGGTGGGAATCGCCTACTGGTTGGGCGGCCTCCTTATGGACGCTTCTTTCAAAGGTTTCCCAGAAGACTGTTCCTAATCGGGATTGGTTGAGGCAAGCATGGTTTTTTAACCATATTTTTATTTGCATTAGGTTTTATTCTGGTTTATATGGAGAATAACAAACTGACTGACAGAATATGCAGGACCGATTTTTTCCGTTTCTTTCTTTCTTCCGGTTTTTATTATGCTGTCTGGCAATTTTTTCTGGCGTTGCTCCCTTGTTGGCATCAAATGGCCAGGATGATGACATGAAGGAGACGGAAGAGGAATCCTATGGCCCTCTCCGGATTAAATCCCAGACACGGCTATGTTCCGCAGATTATTACATCAAGGGAGGAAAAGAAGAGTCCAGGGAAGAAGACAGAAAGAGGAAAAACATAGGAATCGGGGAGAACATTTCTTTTCTTCTGATCGGCAAACCCAAGGGAAATATCAAGGAGCTTACCTGGAGTATCAAAGGAGACGGTTTCCAGCAGACAGATACTGAATCATTCAAAGGTTCGCAACAGATCACTTTGACTGCCAAGGAAGATTTAACCAAAGATGCCCGTGTCACCATTACAGCCAGAACCAGTGAAGACAAAGAAGCTAAAATCACCGTCAATATCAGAATCCCCAAGAAGATAACGAAGGAAAAATATGAGGGACAAATGGATCTGGGAGATGGCTTTTCCGCCAATACGGCTGATTTTAAAATACCCAAGGGGGAACACGGCGTCTTTGGATTTGTTAAGGTGACCATTTTCCCTACTGATGTCAGTTTTAAGGAAGTCAAGGTGATTGAGCGGGATGGGGGACTCATGTGGGAAGGAAAGAACGGGACTCCCCCGCGGCCTCAACCGGAACTGGCAGCCGAGCATGTAACCTGCAACATGGCCGCTCCCATTCAGGATAAAAATAATTTTTATGATATGGTAGGGGACAATCGCAATATTGAGGAAGTTCTTGAAACGATTCGCCGGTCCAAACATAATCCTCAACAATTTTGGTTTGTATGCAACTTCCATATTCATTGGGGAAAAGGAGGGAAAGGCAGCGAACAACAGGATTCCATCTTTTTAGGAACGACAAATCAGAAATACCATATTGAAGCCATTGATCAAAATACCACAAAAACGGTTGTTGAGAAATTCGGCATCACCTTTACAAGAACCAGCAATGAAGACTGAAAAATGATGAACCGGTTATTGACTATATGCATGGGCGCCATCTGCCTGATGATCGGGGGGGGAGGCAATGGGTTCTGTTCCGACGCATTTCTGGAGAGTCCGGCGTGTCTTGAGCAGTACAAACAGCCCTCTGCAACCATCCGGGAACTCTCCGGGTTTCTGAAGGACATGCGGCTCAAATCCTTCTATAATGAGGCCAGAGAACACACGCTCACTTTCGGTTTGACGACGGAGGATAATGCGGATACCGAACTGAAAGAAAAAATATGGCATTGTTATCTGGTTTCTTCGGCTCCCCTCTTTACCTACAAAACGTACCGGGAAATCGAACCGGATATTGATATGCGGGATATGGAAGATATCGACCGCAAATCCAGGGTATGCCTCCTCATGGAAAAATATATCGGCCTGGTCCGGGATACGCCCAAAATCAAGGAACCCGTTAAAAAGCAGATCATCCGTCGCCTGTTTCTTCCCTATTATGCGCGCATCCTGAAACAGTACAAAAACGCGCAGGAGCCCAATCCCTACCAACGGGATGCCGAAGGAAATCCTGTCCCCCCTCTTTCCGACAAGGAAAAGGAATTCCGGAAGCGTGAGATAGAAAGAATCAAACGCCTTCCCGTTCATGAAATTCTCAAGACTGTGCGGGAAGGATCGTTCCGCCGTTCCTTTATTGAGACAAGAAATGACGTATTTAAGGACGAAGTCAAAGGACTTGAAAAGTCCTTCATGAAGCTGCTTGTTTCCGAATTCCCCGGCCAATACGGCAAGGTAGAGAATTTCATTCTGGAAGCCGGATATTCAAAAGAAGACATTCCCGGTCTGATTGACCGCACCGTGGGCAGGGACGAAAAGACGGATTTCCTTTATAAAGGGAAACATCGTCAGAAACATGACAAGCTCTACAAGAAAAAGAAGTGATGGTATCCAGCCCCGAATGTTCAAGACGCTCTTTCTCCCTTTTCTTTTTGTGAAGAAATACGCCGGAACCGGGGGGAGCGAAGAAGGCTCGAGTCCGATGACAAGGCTTGCCATAACCGGTTTCTGGAAAGGGAATTCTGGATTCGTAAAGAAGGAAAAGAAAAACGTGCTGCGCCATGTTCGCAGCTCTGTTCCGCCGGTGGGAGTGGGGGCGGGCGGTTCCTGGGGAAGTTTGGATGCGCCGGAGAGGTGTCGTGTTTTCTCTGGGCCGATTGAGAAGCCAATACGGTTTTTTCGCCATTGACGGAAAGTTTTTTTGACAAAGAAGGGGCAGAGGAGTAATAAACGCGCAGATGCATTTCAGCACTGTACAGCCCTTTTTTAGCGAGAACCGTTATTACGGCAACGGCTATTGGTGGCGCGTACCCATGTCCGGACGGGGGAATCCCGAGGTGCAGTAATAGCATTCAGCTATGACCATTTTTCAAGAACTGCTTTGATTCCTCCGAGAGTCAAAGCAGTTTTTTTATTTTCAACTTACATCATCATTCATGCAAACACCATCCATGATCACTCTCCAACAGCGCAGCCGCCGCCTGAGCGCCGATCTGGAGACCCCTATCAGCCTGTTTCTGAGCCTGACTCAGAACAAAATTCCCGGACTTCTGCTGGAAAGCGCGGAAGTGGACGGCAGATGGGGGCGCTACAGCATCATCGCCTGCGATTATCTGATGACCGTTTCCTGTGTAGACGCCAGGCTGTCCCTTTCCATCAAAGACGACCGTCTGGCTTCCCTGAAGGAGCTGGAAGGCATGCCTTACCTGGATGGACTGCGCTCTCTGATGCAGCGTCTGGAGCTGGTGGGGGACGGTATGAGGCAGGCTCCCATCACGCGGGCTCTGTACGGCTATTTCGGGTATGAAACCGCCGCTCTGTTCCAGCCCAGGCTGGCGCAGGCCATTCCTGCCTCTTCCGCAGA
This sequence comes from Akkermansia sp. UNK.MGS-1, assembly GCF_000980515.1. Taxonomy (NCBI): domain Bacteria; kingdom Pseudomonadati; phylum Verrucomicrobiota; class Verrucomicrobiia; order Verrucomicrobiales; family Akkermansiaceae; genus Akkermansia; species Akkermansia sp. UNK.MGS-1. The sequence goes on from NZ_LBCB01000014.1 coordinate 193,278, forward strand.
GTCCTGCCTGGTGCTGGCCGGCACCGTGATTGTTTTTGACCATTTGTACAATCGCCTTACCCAGCTCAGCCTGGGCGAACGCCGTGATTTGTCCCATGCCCCGCTCCATGGGGCAGAGGAACCTTCCATAGGGGAGGTTTCCCGCACGCCGGACCAGGCGGCTTACATGAAGGGGGTGGAGCATATCAAGGAGCTGCTGCATGACGGAGAAGCCATCCAGGTGGTGCTTTCCTCCCAGGCTTCCGCGGAGTTCCGCGGAGACGCTTTCATGCTGTACCGCCGCATGCGCAGCATTAATCCGTCCCCATACATGTTTTTCATGCGCCTGCCGGAGGTGACTTTGTTCGGATCTTCACCGGAACTGATGGTGCGCTGCACGGACGGAAAACTTCAGCTTTCCCCCATTGCCGGAACGCGCAGGCGCGGCAGGGATGATGAGGAAGACGCCGCCCTGGCCGCCGATCTTCTGAAAGATCCGAAGGAATGTTCGGAACATGTCATGCTGGTGGATCTGGGCCGCAACGACCTGGGCCGTGTCGCCAAGCCCGGTTCCGTGAAGCTGGAACGCCTGATGGAGATTGAACGTTTTTCCCATGTGATGCATATGACTTCCCGCGTGACCGCCCAGGTGAACGACGGGTTGGGCGTCTTGGACATTCTCGGCGCTGCTTTCCCTGCCGGGACGGTTAGCGGGGCCCCCAAGGTGCGCGCCATGGAAATCCTGGCGGAGGAAGAGCCTTTGCCCCGCGGTCCGTATGCCGGATGCATCGGGTGGCTGGGATTGGACAAAAACGGCGTTCACATGGATTCCGGCATTACCATCCGCAGCATGTGGGTGAAGGATGGGCGCATCCACTGGCAGACGGGAGCCGGCATCGTATACGATTCCGATCCGGCAGCCGAATGGCAGGAGTGCATGAACAAGGGCAAAATTATTGACGTTATTTTGAAAGGAGAAGACCATGTTTCTGTTCATTGATAATTACGATTCTTTTTCGTGGAATCTGGTGCAGGCGTTTTACGCCCTGGGACGCAAGCCCGTGGTGCATGCGAATGACGATCCGCGTATCTTGGAACTGGCGGCCAGCCCGGAGCTGGAAGCCGTGTGCATTTCTCCAGGCCCCAGCCATCCGCGCAACGCCGGGCTGTGCCTGGAGTTCCTGAAACGCCTCCCCGCTTCCGTTCCCGTGCTGGGCGTGTGCCTGGGGCACCAGCTCCTGGGCTACTTCGCCGGGGCGGAGGTCTCCCGCGCCCCGTATGTCATGCACGGCAAGAGCTCCGACATCATCCATGACGGCGCGGGGCTGTTTGCCGGACTTCCCAATCCCATGACCGTGGGCCGCTACCATTCCCTGGTGGTTCAGTCCAAGGAGGACGAGCCGAACCCCCGTTTTACCGTTACTTCCCGCGGTCCGGAAGGGGAAGTCATGGCTCTGCGCTACAATGACCGGCCGTGGGTGGGCATTCAGTTTCATCCGGAATCCATCCTGACGCCGGACGGGCTTCAGCTTCTGGGCAACTTCCCGGATAACGTCGTGCCCTCGGGGCAGAAGGAAAAGCGCATCAGCCGCATTCTGGACGCCCTGGCCGCCGGACAGGATCTGACGGCGGATATGGCCGCCGCAGGCTTTGCGGACATCATGGATGGCCGCATGACTCCGGCCCAGGCGGGCTGCTTTCTAATGGGGCTCCGCATGAAAGGGGAAACCCCGCTGGAAATGGCCCACGCCGTGGGCATTGCCCTGGGCCGCGCCAACCGGGTGGAAGGATTGGAGGGTGACTGCATTGACGTGGTAGGCACGGGCGGGGACGGCCGCAACTCTTTCAATTGCTCCACGGCCACGGCTCTGACGCTGGCCGGAATGGGATACAGAGTGGTGAAGCACGGCAACCGCGCCGTGTCCTCCTCCTGCGGTTCTGCGGATGCTCTGGAAGGCCTGGGGTTCCCGCTGGACGTAGCTCCGGAGGATGTCCGGCGCCTGTTGGACGAGCGGAACTTCGCTTTCCTGTTCGCGCCTAATTTTCATCCTGCCTTCCGTAATGTAGGCCCCATCCGCCGGGAGCTGGGCATCCGCACCCTGTTCAATCTGCTGGGCCCCCTCATCAACCCGGCGCGCCCCACGCACATCCTGCTGGGTGTGGCCCGTCCGGAACTCGTTGAGCTGCTGGCGGAGACGCTCCGCCAGTCCCACATCCGCAAGGCTGCCGTAGTATATGGTGCCGGGGGATATGACGAGGTGACGCCGCTGGGGCCCACCAAGATGATGATCGTCCACAACGGCAACTTGACGCCCATGTCCCTGGATCCCTCGGATTACGGCATCCAGCCCTGCAATCCGGAGGAACTGGCCGTTCATTCCAAGTCGGAAGCCGTGGATGTGCTGAAGAACATCCTGGCGGGGAAAGGCCCGCGTGCCATGATGGATATGGTGATTCTGAATGTGGGGGTAGCCATGTTCCTGCTGGAGGAGCACATGGACCTGTCCGTCTGCATGGCGAAAGCGCGGGAAGCCGTCTGCGCCGGCATAGGAAGGAGAACGCTTCATGCTGCTTGACCGGTTCCGGGAAGCCAAGGCGGAGGAAATAGCCCTGCTTATGGACATGGCCTCCCGCCGGGAACTGCCGCGCCCGTGGAAGGGGCGCCGGCCGGATTTCCTGAAAGCCATTGCGGAACCGCCGGACGGCCAGCCGGTGGCGGTCATTGCGGAGTTCAAGCAATCCTCTCCGTCGCGCGGCGTCATCGCCTCCGGGTTGAAACCGGAGGAAGTGGCTGAACAGTACGCTGCGTCGGGAGCCTCCTGCATCTCCGTGTTGACGGAAGAACAGTTTTTCGGCGGCCGCATCGGCTATTTGGAACGCATGGGCCGCGCCGGGCTTCCGCTCCTCCGCAAGGATTTCATTTTTCATCAGCTTCAGGTGATGGAGACGGCTTCTACGCCGGCTTCCGCGTTGCTGCTCATTGTGCGTCTGACGCCGGACGCACGGACGCTCCGCGTTCTCAGGGAGCAGGCGGAGGCTTACGGCATGCACGCCGTTGTGGAAGTGTTTGACCCGGCGGACCTGGACATTGCCCGGGAATCCGGCGCGCGCATCATCCAGGTAAATGCCCGCGACCTGGATACCTTGAAGACGGACAGGCAGGCCTGCCTGGACATGGCGAAATTCCGCCGTGAGGGGGAGGTGTGGATAGCGGCCAGCGCCATGAGCGCCGGGGCGCATCTCAGGGAAGCCGCGGAAGCGGGGTTTCAGGCCGTACTGATGGGAACAGCCCTGATGGACGGAGGAAAGCCGGGTGAAAAACTGGCAGCAATTTTAGAAGAAACAATATGAAGAAGCATTCATTTGCAATCAAGGTGTGCGGAATTACCCGCCAGAGCGATTTATCAACCGCCATGGGGATGGGAGCCCATTTCTGCGGCTTCATCTTTCATCCCGGAAGTCCGCGTTACATTGCGCCGCCGCGCGCCGCGGCTCTGGATTCCGCCCTGATCCGCCGCGTGGGAGTTTTCGTGAATCAGAATGCGGAGGAAATCATGGATATCATGAAAACGGCCCGGCTGGAATTCGCCCAGCTCCATGGCGCCCATTCTCTGGACTGCGCGCGCCGCATCGGCCCGGAAAAGGTAATCCGCGTATTGTGGCCGGACCGGTATGAATCCGTGGATGCCCTGCAAAGGGAAATGGAACTATGGGCGGACAGCTGCGCCTGGTTTCTGCTGGATGCCGGCACCCAGGGCGGCGGCCACGGCGTTTCCCTTGACTGGACCTCCCTGGCATCTCTGAGTTCCCCCCGGCCCTGGTTTCTGGCGGGCGGCCTTTCTTCCGCCTCCCTGAACAGGGCGCTGGAACAATGCTCTCCGGACGGCATTGACCTGAACTCCGGCGTGGAAGCCATCCCCGGCCAGAAAAGCCCGCAGAAGCTGTTGGCGGCTCTCAAACCTCTCACCCCTTACACTCCTTACCACATCGCATGAAAAAAGAAGGATATTTCGGCAATTTCGGCGGCCGCTTCGTACCGGAAGCGCTGCGTCCCCCCCTCATGGAGCTGGAGGAAGCCATGAACTCCATCATGCCGTCCCGCGAGTACCGGGACGCGCTCCAGGATCTGCTGGTCCATTACGCTGGGCGTGAAACTCCCCTCACGTTCTGTCCCCGCCTTTCGGAAGAACTGGGCTTCCGCCTGTGGCTGAAACGGGAGGACCTGCTGCATACCGGAGCCCACAAAATCAACAACGCCCTTGGCCAGGCTCTTCTGGCCAAAATGATGGGGAAAACGCATCTGATTGCGGAAACCGGGGCGGGGCAGCACGGCGTGGCTACGGCTACGGCGGCCGCCCGGCTTAACATGGACTGCGCCATTTTTATGGGCGCAGAGGATGTAGAACGCCAGTCCATGAACGTCATGCGCATGAAACTGCTGGGAGCGACGGTTTTCCCGATTGAGAGCGGTTCCCGCACGTTGAAGGATGCCATCAATGAGGCTTTGCGCTACTGGATTTCCCATCAGGCGGATACCCTGTATTGTTTCGGTACGGCGGCTGGCCCCCATCCGTTCCCCACATTGGTCAGGCAGCTTCAATCCGTCATTGGGCGGGAGGCCCGCGCCCAGATGCTGGAGCGCGCAGGCAGGCTGCCGGATGTGGTGGTGGCATGCGTGGGCGGCGGCTCCAACGCCATCGGCATGCTTCACCCCTTTGTGGAGGATGAAGGCGTCCGTCTGGTGGGAGTTGAGGCAGGAGGCACCGGTGAGCCCGGCTGCTATAACTCCGCCCCCATCAATCTGGGCAGCCCCGGCGTGCTGCACGGCCATGTGACGATGCTTTTACAGGATGAAGACGGGCAAATACAGCCGTCCCATTCCATTTCCGCCGGGCTGGACTATCCCGGTGTAGGCCCGGAACATGCCTATCTGGCGGAAACGGGCCGTGTTCATTACGGTGTGATTTGCGACGCCTCTGCTTTAAACGCTTTCCAGACGCTCACCAGGGAGGAAGGAATCATTCCTGCGCTGGAATCCTCCCATGCCGTGGCCTGGGTGCTGGACCATGCGGAGGAACTGCCGCAGGGGGGGGACGTTCTGGTCAATCTCTCCGGCCGCGGAGACAAGGACCTGGGAATCGTTAAAAAATATTTGAATCTTTAAGCCGCATTCTTCCATGAATAATATGCAGAAATCACCGTTGCAGAAAGCCGTGGAGAGGGCCCATGCCCTCGGCAGGCGTGCCGTTATCCCTTTCATTACCGCCGGATTCCCGGACAAGGAATCCTTCTGGACGCACTTGTCCCGTATTGACGAAGCCGGAGCGGATATTATTGAGATAGGAGTTCCCTTCTCGGATCCCGTAGCGGACGGCCCGGTTATTGAACAGGCATCCCGGGATGCCCTGGCCCGCGGCGTCAGCCTGAAATGGATTCTGGACGGCCTGAAAGCCCGCAAGGGCGGTTTTTCAGCCGAACTGGTGCTGATGGGATACGTAAATCCCTTTTACCAGTATGGCCTGGAACAGCTTGCCCGGGATGCGGAGGAGGCAGGCGTCAGCGGTTTCATCGTACCGGATATGCCGTTGGAGGAATCTGGAATGTTCCGGGGGGCTTTCAGCCCCCATGGCCTGACGCTCGTCACTCTGGTGGCTCCCAATACTTCCGTGGAACGCATGCGGGAATACAAGCCTTATACTTCCGGCTTCGTTTATGTGGTCTCCGTGCTGGGAACCACCGGAGGGAAAGCCAACCTGGAGCGGAGCGTGACGGAAACCATGCGCCGTGCCCGGTCCGTTTTTGATGTGCCGCTGGCGCTGGGCTTCGGGCTTCAGACGCCGGACCAGCTGGAGACGCTGCCTGAAGATGCCCGTCCGGATGCCGCCGTGCTTGGAAGCGCTCTGCTCAGGCACATTGGAGAAGGGAAGGACGCCGGGGAATTTTTGGAAAAATGGACCAGAGGTTGAACTGCACGTTTTTCCGCGGCTTTTAAGGATGGGCCTGCACAACTTATTGTGCAGGCCCTTTTTATTTTATCTGGTAATGGACAACGAAAATACGGATTCGCAATCCGCTGTCAAAGGAAAAGAATCAGTTACAACGGTTTTCCGGAATACCCGGAACGTTCTCTCCGTCAAAAAAATCCGGGATTCCCGCCAGCAGATTATGTTAAAAATATGTAACATATTAATTATTAATGTAATTATTCTGTTAAAAATTGAATAATATATGAATAAAAGCGAAGCGGATTGCGAATTCCTTATTTATATTCACAATCATATTTCCCTTGCCGTGTTGTGGGAAAGAGCCTTATTTGTTTATTAAATACCTAATTATCAAACGTTTCATGAAATTACACCTCCCTTTGAATTTATTGGCTGCCCTGATGACCTCCTTTTCCGGAGTAACGCTTGGCACCGCCACGCTGGCAGGAGTTTCTGGTCTTCTGGTGACAGCATCACAGTCTTATGCGGCGGATGTTGCCTTTGACGGAACCCAGGTGAATGTGGCGGCGGGAGGCTCGGCCTCCTATGATGTCGGTACTGTTACGGCTTCTACTACCTTGAATTTTGCCGGAGCCGGTACGGCCGCTATCACCAATTTGAACGGGACGGCTCCGGAAGCCATCCTGACGGTAAACCGCGTGGCCAGCGGGGGCGCCAGCCTTTCCACCCTGACGTTGAACGGGGCAGGCACTTTCAACGGAATCATTTCCCTTTATTCCAACACGACGGGGGGATCTCAGAACAACATCCTGAACCTCAACCACGCACAGGCCGCCCAATACGCCACGATCAAACTGGGCGGCTACGGTTACACGACGGGCGCTTCCGTCCTGAAAGCCGGCGTGAACACTTCCATCAGCAAGCTGGAGCACAACAATGCCGCAGCTCTGATCACCGGGGAGGGAACCACGCTGACCATTACGGGGGATTCTTCCTCTTACGGCGGCAGTTTCGGCGGCACCGTAACGGTGGACTATACGGGGGGAGGCACCTTCACCCTGGGCAATTCCGACAAGAATACGGCGCTTACTCCCGCGGCATCTCCGAACGCCACCTTGAAAATCAGCAGAGGCACTCTTTCCCTGTTCTCCGGAAATGTCACCTGGTCCCAGAAACTGGTGATGGGTGACGGCACTACACTGAGTATCCAGGACGGTCCTTCCGTGACGGGGTATGCCGGCTATAACGCCACTTCCGTCAACAGCGGCGGTTTTAACTTTTCCGGAGCGGCGGTTTTCGGTACTGGCGTCAACCTGACATCCAGCTGGGGCAAGAATGTAAAGTTTTCCGGTGTACTCACGGCGGCAAGCGGTTTTTCCATCAGCGGCGGCGCGAATGAATATGCCTATTACAACCTGCTCAACACCGCCAATGAAATTGGGGGAACGATTGCCATTACGCGCAGCTCTGCCTCTCTGGGCATCGGGGCTTCCGGTTCCCTTGGGACTGCTGCCGTTACTACTTCGGCCAACTCCCAGTACCTGACCTATTACGGCACTGCGGGGGATGCGGCGGATGTCATTGACAATTCCATCACCGGGGCAGGCAACTTCGTCGCCCAGTCGGGCTGGGTGCATCTTTCCGAGAACGTGGCGCTTACGGGAACCTATACCGTCAATTCCGGCGCCGTCCTCTCCAGGACCGGTTCCATTAATGCCGCGCTTGCCGGAGGACGACTGGATGCCGGCTCCGGAACCATGACCGTGACGGGACTGTCGGGAAACGGCACCCTTTCCGCCTCTGCGGGAACCATGCATTTCCAGGACGCCTTCACGGTAGGGGAAACGATGGGTATCCTTGCCAACGGTTCCGGGGAGATCACGGGAGATGTTACGGTGGATGGGGGCCGTCTGTATTATACCTCCATGGACAATGTCGGCAGCGTGCTGCAGAACGTGACGCTGACTTCCGGCCTCATTGATTTCTCCGGTTTTCAGGAATTCCAGGACTTGTTCGGTTCTGAAGCCCTGGTGAACACCTCCTATAACCTGGGCGTTGATCTGGGGACTGGCTTTACTCTGGCGGATGTTGACGAATCCCTGTACACGATCAGCACTGTGGACGGAAAAACAGTCATCACGTTTACGGCTTCCGGCGCCCATGAGACCGTCTGGGACCCTGCCTGGGGGCTGGAAGAAGCTCCCTCTTCCGCAACAGGTACGCTGGCGAACCAGCAGTCTTTGTCCCTGTACGGTATCCGGTCTTCTTCCATGCAGGAGGGATTCGGTTCCGTGAATGCCGTCACCGGAACGGGAGACCTGACGGGAGTGACGCTGGCCGGCGGCTACTACAATACAGCCACCAATGCCACGGCTACGCAAATCACCACCGGCATCTGGACGGATGTGCTGGGGGGCAATTACAATTTGATTATCGGCGGCAGCTATGCCAATAACTGGAGCGGTTCCGGCAAGTGGAACGTTACGGGGGACGTTCATACCCAGATTCAGGGGGACACCTCCGTCAACTGGGTAGTGGGTGGCAATTACAAGGACGGCCAGGCGGCAGGCATTACGGGAGACGTTTACGTATCCGTGGACGGGAATGCCGTGATCAAAGGCAGTTTGATAGGCGGCGGCACGGCGGCCCATAATTCCGTAAACAACCTTGACGGCAGCACGCATGTCGTCGTGCGCAGCATGCAGAGCGTCACGGATGAAACCATTTCGCTCAACTCCGTTGTCCGGGGCTTCATCATCGGCGGCAGCGCTTATGAAGCCAATTCCGCGTCCCGCGCCGCCATTACCGGAAGCACCAATGTGACGATTGATTTGGGAGAGGCATCCGGCAATTTTGTCAAGAGCATCGTGGGCGGTTCCTATTCGGGCGGTTCCGGGGCATATACGATAGGAGGCGATTCCAACGTCAGCATCACCGCTGCCAGTGACGCCGTCTTTACCGGGGCTGTTTACGGCGGCGGGTACAGTTCTTCAGGAACATCCACCGTCAGCGGCAATTCCAGCCTGACGCTGGATGGGGGCGCTTACGCGGGCGCTCTTTATGCGGGCGGCGGGGGAACAGGATCCTCCGTAAACGGGGACGCTACCCTTACCGTTAAGAAAGCAGTATTCCGTACGGGCAGCACGCTGAATGCATCGGAGGGTACGGTAGGCGGCACCTCTTCCTTGCTTCTGGGCGGTTACGGCAATACGGCGGACCATGCCATTTCCTTCTCCAATACGGCTGTGACCGGTTTCGACATCGTGACCATGTTCCAGGATTCCTTCTTTACGGGGAATCTGAACATGACCGGTTCCAGCGTGCTGGCGCTGGCGGGAGGGGCAGGAACGGGAATCAATCTGGACGGCTCGTTCTCTCTTTCCGCTGAAGGAGAACTGACCCTGGATCTTTCCGGATTCGGCACCCTGACAGACGGCATGTCCGTCCTTTCAACTGCGGGCCTGTCCAATATATCTTCCATTAAGGCTTCCTTTGCTGACGGCGTGGCGGGATCCATCACCATTTCCGACAACGGCAAAGACCTTGTTTATACGGCGGGAACCCTCCTTTTGTGGGAGGGGGGTGAAAACGGCGTCTGGAGCGCGGAAAATGTCTGGACGGACGGCGGCGCTCCCG
>NZ_LBCB01000014.1:203069-251482 GCF_000980515.1 Akkermansia sp. UNK.MGS-1
GGCGGCGCTCCCGCCACATATGCGGATGGTATGGCGGTTTCCTTTGCAGACCAGGCTGGAGTCGCTAACTCTGTCGTACATCTGGATTCTGAGGTTTCTCCAAGCTCCATGCTTGTTCGCAACTCCACCACCCGTTATGAACTGACGGGGACGGGAGAAATTACCAATACGGCCATCACCAAGGAAGGCACGGGAACGTTGGTTCTCGGTACCTCTTCCATACTTGGCACGGGTACTACTGTGGCTGTATCGCAGGGTATTCTGGCATTCGGTTATGATACGGCCCTTCCCGGCACAGGAGTAACCTGGAATACCGGTTCCTTTTTGGGTGCGGCCAATGGAGCGACGGTGACGGTGGATTTGGGAACCGTCACTAACCCGGTATTCTCCCTTTCTCCGGATGCCAACTCTTTCATCACTCTGGCAACTCCGTCCGACATCGTTTTCGGCAATGCCATTACTGGGGAAGGAACTGTCCGGAAAACCGGCACGGGCTTGCTGAAACTGACAGGGAGCAACTCCGGTCACATCGTGGTGCAGGAGGGCAACCTCCAGGTAGGGAACGGAACCTCATCCATCCGCTGGGGAAGCGCAGGTTCTTCTGTCACCCTGGAAAACGGCACGTCGCTGATCATTGCCGGCAACAGTTCGGGAACCTCCCACCATACCATCAACTCCGATTTGATTTTGGGAACAAATGCGTCCGATGCCGTTTCCCTGAAATGGGTGGACGCCTCCCAGTCAAGCGCTACGGACTATCAGCATAGCTTCACCGGAACCGTTACCGTCAACGGGGCTGTCTCCCTGGTGGGCAGGGACAACTGGGCCAAGGAAATGGGCTTCACCGGGACGCTCACTGGAGCCGGCTCCCTGACGTACAGTCGCGGAGCGGGCGACGGCAGGTATAATTCCAACGGAAAACTCATCATCAGCGGAGACGCTTCCGGATTTACCGGAATGATCACCATGAATGCCTCCAACGGCTACAGCGCCGGGCTGGATTTGCGCACTTCCGTATCTCAGGGCGGCGTCACCCTGACATCCGGAACGGACACGACCGGATTCGCTTTCATGCGCGTGCTGGGGGATGTTGAAATTGCCTCTCTGGACGGAACGGAAAATTCCCAGGTGGGAGCCGTAGGCGGCGCGCGCACGCTGACGGTGGGGGCCGGCACGTATAACGGCACGCTCACAGACCGCGGTGTTGCTCTTGGGTACGGAGCCACTTCCATTTCGTATGACGAATCCGGCGTCCTGTCTCTGACCAAGGTCGGCGAGGAAACGCTGACGCTGGGAGGAACGGTCAGTTACACGGGGCTGACGGATATTCAGGGGGGAACGCTCGCTCTTACAGCTTCCGGGGCTACGTCCCTGCGGAACATCACGATGGCGGCCAATACGCGGATGACGACTGCGGGCGCCCTGAACCTGGCGGCCAACTCTACGCTGACTCTGGATATCAGCTCCTCGCTCGAAGTGGGCGGCGCTTTCGGGGCCGGAACGTTCAATCTTACGTTGAACGGACTTGAAGGCATCACGGATGCCGGGGAATATACCCTGATTTCCGCCGCCAGCGGTCTTGATGCCGCCAGCGCCGTCTTTAACTGGGCCGGATATACCGGGGACGAAACGCTGATTTATGAACTGGAGCAGACGGGAACATCCCTCAAGCTGGTAGTGACTTCCGCCGGGGACGTATGGATCTGGCAGGGAGCGGAAGGAGAGACCTGGAGCGATACGAACACGGGCGCCATGTGGGGCATTGAAGGTTCCACGGATACGGCTGCCGGGAAGAATCTGATCTTCAACAGTACCGGGGCGGGAACCGTCACCCTGTCCGGAGCGGTGAATCCTGCTTCCATCACAGTCAACAATGCTGCCGGCAGCGATTATGTCTTCGTTTCCGACGGCGCCGGAAAAATCGCTCAGGGAACGCTGACCAAGCGCGGCGAAGGGAAGTTGACCCTTAATTTGGATAACACGGGTTGGAACGGGGACATTTCCGTCCAGCAGGGCGAACTGGTGGCCCAGGTCGCCAACTCCCTGGGGTCCGGAGCCATTACCGTTACGGACGGCATGCTCACGCTGGCTACCGCGGAGGTTCAGCCGGGAATGGGCATGATCAACCTGCAGGGCGGCAGCCTCAATCTGGCTTCCGGCTCTTTTGCCACGGCGTTTACTGCAGACAACATGGCATGGACGGGCGGTTCCATGATACTGGGCGAGGAGGTGACCGCTACCGTCGCCAAGGCTCTGGTCAATGGAAAAACCGTGGAACTGGCGGACGGTTCCGTACTGACGGTCAGCGGGGCTAATGACAACTCGGCTCTGAACCTGAATGCCTCCGGCACCGGTACCGTTTCCGTAGGGCTGGGAACCAGTTATGGGGCCAATGTCCTGAACATGAGTACGGAATTCCAGGGCATCCTGTCCGTGACATCCGGCTATTTCCAATTGAATAACGTAACGATGGGTGCGGACGGCATCTTGAAACTGGCGGATTCCAACGTCCGTACGGAATGGAACGGAACAGCGGGAGGAACGTTTGCCAATGACGTTGTCTTTACGGGCAACCAGGTCTTTGCCACCAAGGATTTCACCTTCAGCGGCGATTTGAGCGGAACGGCGTTTTCTACCCAGGGCGCGGGCAATATTACCCTGGCGGGCGGCGTCAACCTAGACGGTCAGCTCAAGGTGCACCGCGGCACGGTTACCGTGAATTCCGCCAATGTGGCCAAGCTGGGGGACAGCATTGACATCCAGAACAACTCCACGCTGGCCTTTGCCCGCGATTTCTCCTACGGAGGCGTCATCAGCGGCACGGCCGGCAGCACGGTATCCGTAAACGCCGGAACGCTGGAACTCACCGGAGCGAACACCTTCCTGGGCGCACTCTCCATTGCGGACGGCGCTACGGCGCGGCTGGGTGACGGAAGTGCCTGGGCTGGGTCCCTCTCCGGAGCCGGTTCCCTGGTTATTGACACTGCCGGAGAGATAACGCTGGCGGCCGGCAACACCGGGTTCACCGGTTCCACGACGCTTTCCGGAACGGGCACCGTCACCTTGGCGGGGGCCGACTCCCTGGGGGCCGGACGGGTCACCGTCAATAACGGCGTTCTCAATCTGTCCTCTCTGGATGCGGCCAACGTTATTCTGATTACGAAGGGAAGCCTGGCAAACGCGGAAGCCAAAACCGCCGGAAACGTGGAAGTGGCCGCTTCCGCCGGAACGCAGGGAGCCCTGAATACCATCAATCTGGGCGGTCTGTCCGGCTCCATGGTCGGCTCCATCGTCATGGAGGATTACTCCCGGCTTACAGGCGTTTCCGGTGCTCTGGACATGACGGGCAAGACGGTGACGCTGAAACTGGATTCCGGCAGCCTTACAGCGGGCGGAACTACCGGACAGGGCGTTATTGATGCGGACAGCCTGACGCTTTCCGCCGCCGCCACAACCATCAACCTCAGCAACCAGGGCGTTCTGGACCTGCTTGCCGCCAACCGGGATTCCACTGACGGCGTAGGGCTTGTACTGACAACGGGAACCCTGGCTGTGGACAATTTCAAGCAAATCGGATTCTCTCCTCTCCTGGCTTCCCTCGGCTATACCGTGACGGAAGTCCTGGGTGCGGACGGGACGCTGATGGTCAGCGGCAATACGGACCTTGTCTATCTGGTGGACACCACCCCCAATTCAGACGACCCCAATATCAGCGATTACGCCGCACTGGATCCCTACAAGGCTGTCGGCATTAATGGCACCACGCTTCATGTGAGCTTGAATGGGGCTCCGGAAGCCTCCCGGAACGGGGACGGCCTGAAAGTCAGCAACCTGGTTGGCAGCGACGGTGCGCTGGTCGTGACGAATACGGCGGATGATGCGGCCTCCAACCACGCCGTGGTGGATCTGGTTCAGAACGTTGACGCCGGCGGCAACAGCTACGGCGGAACCATCAGCGGGGACCATGTGGATTTTGTCAAGAAAGGTGCGGAAACCCTCACCGTGGAAGGCAACTTCACCGGGAATGATTCCATGCTCAGTTCCGCGGAAGGAAACATCGTCCTGAACGGTGCAGGCAATAGCCTTACTGCGCTGGAACTCGCGGGCGGAGACATAACGCTGGGCGGACGGAATGACGGCGCCTCCCGTGTAACTACGGTGGAGACGCTGGCTGCCGGCGCGGGAGGGGGAACCCTGAATTTGGGTAACGGAGCTCAGATGGTTCTTACCGGCCAGCAGGCCGGCAGCCATGTCACGGAGGTGACTATCTCCGGGGACGGTACGCTGACCTTGGGAGGTACGGGAACGGACTCCTCCCTGACACTGGGCAACGGCTCTTCCCTGAACGGTGTCCTGCTGGATATCCGTGAAGGGTCCGCCCTGTCCGCCGCAACCGGTTCCGTGAATACCGTTTCCGGACTGGCGGGCGGCGGAGCTCTGAAGCTGAGCGGTGCGGAAATGACGATCAATTCTTCTGCCTCCCATGCCTTTACCGGTACGCTGGACGGGGCATCCGGAACGCTCAACGTCAAATCCGGCAACGGAAGCGTCCAGACTATCAAGGGTGCAGGCAATGCAGGTTATCACCTGAATGTGAGTGACGGCGGCGTGCTGACCCTGGCCGGAGCGGCAGGGGAGGGCGGCAATCCCGCCCAGGCTTCCTATCAGGGGATTACCGTGAATGGCGGCACGCTCAATATCGGCAGCGCGGACGATCCCAAAACCCAGCTGACGCTTGGCTCGGACGGCTTGAGCGTGACGGGGGACAGCACGGTCGCCATTACCACTTCCTCCACAACGGTGGACGGCCTGGGCAATCCCTTTGTCACCTCCAGCGGAAATATTACGCTGGGAGACGGGACGGGAGAAGTCACGCTGGTCATGAACAATCTGGATACCCTGGTTTCCGGGAGTTCGGAAACGCTGAATATGGAATTGTTCAAGACAACGGACGGCGCGCTTGTGTCCCTGGGTGACAATGTCACCCTCCAGGATATGATTCTTGGTTCCATGTATGAAAACCTGGAGCTGACCACCAATGACAGCATGACGGCCATCATCCTCACCGGTACGGCGCGCACGGAAAACATTTTCCGTGACTCTTCCCTGACGCGGAATGCCGCCACTGGAGCGGACATCCTTTGGAATTCCCGCTATCACATGGAAGAAGGCACTGCCTTGCGCGATTTCTATACCTCTGTTCTTCTTTCCCAGAATTCAGGCGACTATTCCGGCGCCGCCCGCAAACTGGCCGCCGCCGCCGGCAGCACGGTTACCAGCCTGGGCATCGCCCAGCGCGACTCCCTGCGCGACCAGATGGGCTGGATACGCAACCGCGTGGCGCAGATGGGCGTTAACCCTGCATATGTCCATGAAGACATGCCCTACTTCCATATGTGGATGCAGGGAACCGGGTCTTATGCCAAGCTGGACACCAGGGGGGATGAAAGCGGCTACGAACTCACCACCTGGGGAGGCACGGTAGGCATGGATGTGGATATCAACGACCGCTTCACTGCGGGAGCTGCGTTTACGGCCAATTACGGAAGTCTGACGGCCAGCGCGGCGGATACGGCGGACGGAGACCTGGACAGTTACTATGTCAATCTGTTCGCCCGCTACCAGTACCGTAAATGGTCCCATCTGCTGATTCTGACGGGCGGCTGGAATGATGCCTCGCTGACGCGCACGGTGGATTACGGTACGGGGTCTTACCAGGCCCGCGGCAATACGACGGGATCCGGTTTCGGCGCCATGTACGAGTTGGCGTATGACATCGCTCTCAATGAAGACAGGAGCGTGATTCTCCAGCCTTTGTTCAACGCTTCCATCGTGACGACCCGCATGGACGGCTATCGGGAAAGCGGTTCTGCAGGAAATGCCGGACTGAAGGTGGAAGACCAGGAACTGACTACGGCTGCTGTCGCTGTGGGCGCCCGGCTCTCCGGACTCATGGGGTCCAACGTCTTCGGGCGTGAAGCGCTGGGAGAAGTACGGGTGAACGTTTCCCAGGATATGGGAGACCGCCGCGGGCAGGCCAATGTGGGCTTCTTGGCGGATCCCTCCTATACGCGTCCGGTGTATGGCGCCAAGGTCGGAAGCACGGCCTTCCAGATTGGCGCGGGGCTGAGCGTTCCCGTGGGCACTCAGGGCGTCATTTTTGTGGACGGCAACGCGGATATCCGCAGCGGTTCCAGCTCCATCAACGGGAGTATCGGCTACCGCTACAACTTCTAAAGGAAAAAACGTCAGCCAATTGGAAAGCCGCTGCGGAATCATCCGCAGCGGCTTTTTTCATGAATGGACGGGATTTCTTTAAGGATAACTTCAAGCTTGGGTTGACTTCCCTGATGGCTGTTTACTTCCATTCCCATTCAATGGGCGTTTCCAGATCGGGCCGCAGCGCCTGGCGCACAGGGCAGGACAAGGCGGTTTTTTCCAGCATGGCGCGGAGAGGGTGGCTGCCTTCCAGGGGCATGATTGCCTTCAGTTCAATTTTTTCAATTCCCTTGGATGATTCCGCCGCACGCGCCAGAACGCGCATGCCTTTCAAATCCACTCCTTTTCTGGCCGCGACCACGGAAACCAGGCTCATCATGCAGGAGGCGAGCGTGGAACCGAGCAAAACTCCGGGGGAGGGGAATTCTGCGCGGCCTTCAAAAGAAGCGGGCAGGTCCGTGGCAAACGTAACGTTGGAAGGGATAAAGGTGGTTTCGCAGCGGAATTGTCCGACGTTTTCCGTTTCGGAGGTGTAATAATGATCAGTCATGAAGATGTGACAGCGAAAACCCTGTTCGGGTTCATCCGGCTCAGGTTATTGTCACGTTGAAGAGCCGTGAAGTTCCGCTTTGCAAGGAACCTGGCCGTTCCTTCATGACATGGTTGATTTTTCCCTCTCGCTTCCGGTTCCCGGCATCATTTCTTTTTAAGCGCTGCTCCGCCGTGTCTTCTTGCGGCGGAAAAAAGCTTACGCCGTCCCCTTCGGCTTCCTTGCGGCCAGAATGCGCCGGATGGGTTCCGCATAAAGCTCCGGCTCCAGCAGGAAGGAATCGTGTCCCTTGGTGGAAGCGATGGTATGGAACTCCGTGGGAATATGGGCGGCTTCAAGCTGCGCCGCGAAATCCTGCTGTTCCGCCGGGCGGAAACAGCAGTCTGTATCAATGGAAAAGATAAGCGCGGGAATCCCTGCGCGGCGGAAGCCTTCCAGGGCGGTTTGAAATGTTCCGTCCGGGGTGTGGTCGCGGATGTCGAACTCCGCCCACATATCCGCAATGCGGATATAGGAGTTGGCGTCAAAACGTTCCGCGAACTTGGTCCCCTGGTGAAGCATGTAGCTTTGCGTGCTGCGGGTGGGGGTCATCCACGTGAGCAGGCCGTAGTTGCCTCCCACGTCTTTTCTGGCGCGCTGTTCCAGCCCCGCCTGGTAGACAAATGATTTGTGGCCGATGATACGGGCGAATGCCAGCCCTTTTTTGGGCGCCGGCCCCCGGTAATAATCCCCGCCCTGGAAATCCGGGTCAAGCTCAATGGCCAGGATTTGTTCAAACAGGGACAGGCGGTGTTCAATGGAAGCCCGGTAACCGGAGCCGATGGAGATGAAGCTCCGGACGCGTTCCGGGAACTGGCACGCGAAGCTGAGGGCGATCAGGCCGCCCACGGAGGGGCCCACAAGATGAACGCGTTCTATGCCCAGGCTGTCCAGCAGAAGGGCCTGGAGGCGTGCCTGGTCTGCGATCTCCACGTGAGGGAAACGGGAAGCGTAGGGCCGGCCGTCCGCAGGGCAGGGGGTAGCGGGGCCTGTGGTGCCGTAGCACCCTCCCAGGTAATTGGCGCAGATGATACAGAAGCGGTCCGTGTCCAGCGGCTTGCCGGGGCCGATGATGCTGTTCCACCAGCCTTCGTGGTTTTCCGGTTTCCAGAGGGAGCCGGTGCCCGGGACTTCCGGATTGTAGCCGTAGGCGTGCTGGCTGCCGGAAAGGGCATGGAACAGCAGGATGGCGTTGTCTTTTTCCGGCGTCAGGGTTCCGTACTGTTCATAGGCGACGCATACCTTGTCAAGCGTAGCTCCATTTCTCAGGGAGAAGGAGTTGGGAAGATCCAGGAATTTGGTTTGGACGGCAGGAAGCTGCATGGATGTACGGAAAGGGGCTTGGTCAGCAAAAAAAGACCGGCACCCGGCGGGCGGCGGTCTTCTTGAAATCTGTGCTGGGCCAGGGATTACTTGACGCCCTTTTTAGAAAGGCGCGTGCCTGCCGTAGCGCCCTGGCGGGCCTTGAACTTGGGATTGCTCTTGCAGATCACATACAGCGTGCCCTTGCGCTTCACGATTTGGCAGTCTGCGTGGCGGCGCTTCATAGAGGCTAAGGAAGAAAGAACTTTCATGGTGTATAACTCCGGTTTGGTGTTCGGTTCGGGAGACGAAATATACCGTTTAGTTAAGAATTGTAAAGTCATTTCTTTGCCAAAAGTAAGATGCCGTCTCGGCAGAGATGCTTTTATGAGGAAGATGCAGTAAAGCATGGGATGGCTTTGGATTCCGCGCCGGCGGAAAAATTTAGGGAAGACGTCATTTATCCGAGAAAATAAAATGCGAGAAGGGAGCTCAGCCGGGGGAATAAAGGGTTTGTGGACCGGAGGGGATTCGTATAACATCTTTTCCGGTTTTCCTTATGACTGATTCTTCCTCTCCTGATTCCTCCCCGGCTTCCCGGAATACGTTTGCCCATCATTTGGGAATGAAAGGGTTTCTGCTCATGGAAGGGCTGTTGAAGCTCGTGGGCATGAAAACGCTGTACCGGCTGGGGCGCGCGGCAGGGGCCGTGGCGTGGTATCTGCTTCCCCAGCGCCGGAACATTGTGGAAAGGAATCTGCGCATCGTTTTGAATCCGGCCCTGCGCGGAAAGGAACTGCAGAAATTAAGCCGGGAAAATTTCAAAAGGACCATTGCCAATTTCCTGTGTTCCGCGAAGACGGCCACCCTGACGGATGAGCAGTTGAAGCATTGCGTGACGGTCGGAGGGCACGAACAGTTTGCCGCGCCTGTGCTGGAAGGGCGCGGGCAGGTTTGCGCCATAGCCCACTCCGGCAACTGGGAGGCGCTGGCGAGAATACGCGCATTTTACCCGGAGGTGGAGCGTTACGGGTCCATGTACCGCCAGTTTGACAATCCGCTGATGGAGGAATACGTGTACCAGCGGCGCACGGAACGTGGAACTCAGATGTTCTCCAAGGAGGGCGGCATCAAGGCTCCCATGAAAATGCTCAAGGAAGGGGGGGCCCTGGGCGTGCTGAGCGACCAGTTCGTATGGGAGGGGGTGTATGTCCCCTTTTTCGGCAAGGTGACCGGCACGACTCCGCTGCCCGCTCTGCTGCGAAAAAGGGCTGGCGCGGACATGGTGGCCATAGCGGTGCGTACGGATGCTCCCGGCCACTGGATAGCGGATATGGGGAATGTGGTGGATTTTTCCGGGTCGGACGGCTCTCTGGCGGGGGATACTATTGAAGTGAACAGGGGGCTGGAAACATTGATCCGGGAATCCGTGCTGGATGTGTTCTGGATGCACCACCGCTGGAAATCCGTTGACCGTTTTGCTCCGCAGGATAAAAAAACGGCTGCGCTTCTGGAAAATATGGAGCTGAAGCCGTACCGCATTCTTGTAGCCGTTCCCGGGGCGTTGGATGAAGCCCTGGCGACCGTTCCCCTGATTCGTGCCCTGAAAACCGTCCGGTGCGACATGCAGGTGAACGTTATCTGCCCGTCTGCCCAGATGGGAATATGGAAGACGGTGCCGGAGGTTACCCATGTGCTGCCGCACGATTCCCTGAAGCAGCTTCGGGAAGCTTTGGTGGCAGATGAATTTTACAATGACGGCCCGCTGGATATGGGCGTCATGCTGGATGGAGATATGGAAACCCTGAAAGCGCTGGAACCGTATGGCCCCATGATGTTCTCCGGGCTGGACACGCATCCCGGCGTCCGGAAATACAAATTCCGGGTAAAGGCCCCCGTCCTGCGCGCCGCCCCCCCGGCGCACCGGGTGCAGCTTTATCTGCAATTGGGGGGGCTGCATGGGCTGGACGTCGGTAAACCGTCTTTGTTCCCTGTGAAAAAAGCGGCCCCGGCGGAAGGCGCCCCCATTTTAATTGCTCCGTTTTCCCGTCTGGGAAGCGCCAGTGAATGGAGCCGGGAGCAGTGGACGGAACTGGTTTCCCTTTTGCCGGGACGGACGGTTCTGGTGGCTCTGGAAGAAGACCGGGAGCGCGCCGCCGCGCTGGCGGAACATTTGAATGTGGAACTGGCTGTGGGTGCGCCGGAGGCTCTGTTTTCCGTCATGGACGGCGCTTCGGTGGCGGTAGCCGTGGATGGCGATTTCCCGTCCCTCTGTTCCTTCCGCGGGCTTCCGGTGGTGACTCTGTTTTCCACCCGGCTTCCGGATGTGTACCGCCCTATGGGTACATTCAACCGTTCCCTTTACAGCCACCAGTGCTGTTCCCCCTGCTTCCGGAAGGATTGTGACCGGGATGTCCCCTGCAACCGCCACATTGCCGTGCGGGAAGTGCTGGATGCTTTGCGGGAAATTTCCGGAAAGGAATAATTTGGGAAAGGGGAGAAGGGCCTTTCATCCGGAAGATGAGGAGGGGAGATATCTGTATTCGGTTTGCTGCGGTTGATGGCGCCAAGGCGCGAAAATCCGGTTAATGCACGCAATCCGGAAAGCCTTCCCGCCGGAAAATGCCGCGGACCTGTTCCGCCAGTTTTGCGGACGCTTCCGGGGTGCCCTTCAAGGTATAATCCAGCTTCAATTCATCCCATTTGAATCTCCCCATCTGGTGGAAAGGGAGCACGTCCACGCGTTCCACGTTGCCCAGGAGCGCCGCATGGCGGGAGAGTCCCTCAATTTCTTCCAGATTATCCGTAACGCCGGGTACCAGCACATACCTCAGCCACACGGGCTTGCGGAGGGAGGCCAGGCGTTCCGCAAACTCCAGCGTAGGGCGCAGTTCCCCGCCTGTCAGGGAGCGGTACCGTTCCGGATTCCATGCCTTGATATCCAGCAGGACCAGGTCCGTATCCGCCAGCATTTCTTCGCCCGCATTCACGCCCAGATGGCCGGAGGTGTCCAGGCAGGTATGCAGTCCCAGTTTCCGGCAGCCTTTCAGCACGGCGCCGGTAAAATCAGGTTGGAAGAGGGGGTCCCCGCCGGAGAGGGTGACGCCGCCGCCCGCCGCCTGCAAAAAATCCCGGTAACGGGCTATTTCCCTGAGGACATCACCCGCGCTTCTGAGCCGGCCCCGCCGAACGTATGAGGTATCCGGATTGTGGCAGTAGCGGCAGCGCAGGCTGCAGCCGGACAGGAAAAGGACAAAGCGGATGCCGGGACCGTCCACGGTGCCGCAGGATTCCACGGAATGAACCAAACCGGTGACGGAGCTTTCTCCGTCCGGATCATGGTTTTGTGGAAAAACCTGCGGCATCCGTGTGTCGTCCGGGTTAGCGGGTGTGGAAGGTGCGGTTGATGACCTCCTGCTGCTGTTCCCGGGTCAGCTTGATGAAATTCACGGCATAGCCGGAAACGCGGATGGTAAGCTGCGGGTATTTTTCCGGGTGATCCATGGCGTCGAGAAGCGTTTCCCGTTCCAGTACGTTCACATTAATGTGGTGACCTGTAGCGGCAAAGTAGGCGTCCAGCAGGGAGACGAGCTTGACGCGGCGTTCCCTTTCCTCCTTGCCCAGGGCCTGCGGAACGATGGAGAAGGTGTAGGAGATGCCGTCCAGGGAGTCGTCATAGGACAGCTTGGCTACGGAGAGCATGGACGCCACGGCTCCGTTCCTGTCCCTTCCGTGCATGGGGTTGGCGCCGGGGGCGAACGGTTCCCCGGCTCGGCGGCCGTCCGGCGTGTTGCCCGTCTTTTTGCCGTACACCACGTTGGAGGTGATCGTCAGGATGGACTGGGTGGGCAGGGAATTGCGGTAAGTGTGGAGCTTGCGCAGTTTTTCCATGAAATTGCTGACCAGGCTGCATGCTATGTCGTCCACGCGCGGGTCATTGTTCCCGTAACAGGGGAATTCCCCTTCCGTCTTGAAGTCCACAATCAGCCCCTCTTCATTGCGGATGGCTTTTACGGTGGCGTACTTGATGGCGGACAGGGAGTCCGCCGCCACGGAAAGCCCGGCGATTCCCGTGGCCATCGTGCGCAGGATTTCCGGATCATGCAGCGCCATTTCAATGCGTTCATAGCAGTATTTGTCGTGCATGTAGTGGATGATGTTCAGCGCGTCAATGTAAGTTTTGGCGAGCCAGTCCTGCATCTTGTCGTACAGGGCCATCACTTCATCATAGTTGAGAATTTCTTCCGTGTAGCGGGGGGAGGGCGGGGCCACCTGTTTGCCCTTGAGTTCATCCACGCCGCCGTTCAGGGCGTAGAGAAGGCACTTGGCGAGGTTGGCGCGCGCTCCGAAGAACTGCATCTGCTTGCCGATGCGCATGGCGGACACGCAGCATGCGATGCCGTAGTCGTCGCCCCAGTGCGGGCGCATCAGGTCGTCGTTCTCGTATTGGACGGAGGACGTTTCAATGGAAACCTTGGCGCAGAAGCTTTTGAAGGCTTCCGGCAGGTTCCGGGACCACAGAACGGTCAGGTTCGGTTCCGGAGCCGGCCCCAGGTTGTACAGGGTCTGCAGCATGCGGAAGGAACTGCGGGTGACGAGGGTGCGCCCGTCCTCTCCCATGCCGCCGATGGATTCCGTCACCCAGGTGGGGTCTCCGGAGAACAGGTTATTGTAATCAGGCGTGCGGATGAAACGGACGATGCGCAGCTTCATCACGAACTGGTCGATGATTTCCTGAACTTCCTCTTCCGTGATGAGCCCCTGTTCCAGGTCGCGGGTGAAATAAATGTCGAAGAAAGTGGAAACGCGGCCCAGGGACATGGCCGCTCCGTTCTGTTCCTTCACGGCGGCCAGGTAGCCCAGGTACGTCCATTGCACGGCTTCGCGGGCGTTTGCGGCGGGGCGAGTGAGGTCGCAGCCGTAGGAGGCGCCCAGCTGGGCGAGTTCTTCCAGGGCGCGTATTTGTTCGCTCATTTCTTCGCGCAGGCGGATCAGCTCATCCGTAAGGGGGGAATGTTCACGGTTTTTGAGGTCCTTGCGGCGTTCGGCAATCAGTCTGTCCGTGCCGTACAGGGCCACCCGGCGGTAGTCCCCGATGATGCGGCCGCGGCCATAGGCGTCCGGAAGGCCGGTAATAATGCCGGCGGAACGGGCCGCCCGGATATCGGAAGTGTAGGCGTCGAAAACGCCTTCATTGTGCGTCTTGCGTATCTTTTTGAAAATATCCGCGGTTTTCTCGCACATCTTGAACCCGTAGGATTCCAGGGCCTGCTGGGCCATGCGCAGGCCGCCAAAGGGCATCAGGGCCCGTTTCAGGGGGGCGTCCGTCTGGAGGCCTACGACCACTTCCAGTTCCTTGTCAATGTAGCCGGGCTTGTGGGAGGTGATGGAGGATACCACTTCTTCATCAGCATCCAGAACGCCGCCGTTGTCTATTTCCCTTTTCAGCAGGACTTTCAGTTCATCCCATAAACGGAGCGTGCGCTGGGAGGGGCCGGAAAGAAATTCTTCATTGCCGGAATAGGGCGTGTAGTTATGCTGGATGAAATCCCGTACGTCAATGGACTCCGTCCATGCTCCCGGCTTGAATCCCTGCCATTCCTTCGGAAGGGCGGTGGACTCCTTCAAGTCTTTTACTATGCTGATCATAAATAGGATGTAGTGAAGAAGACCGGAGAAAAACGTTCCGCAGCCGTTGAAAGGCCGGAAACGGCAAAACTCCGCGCCACGTAATTATATCGTGAATTCCGGGAGACAACAAGGCTAATTCTTTGCGAAGAGAACGCGGGTGCGCTGGCTTTGGCATGTTTCACCTGTCTGTCCGTTGCGGAGCGGAAAATGAGGGGAACATGCGATTGCGGAAAAGTGACGGAAGATTATTTCTCTTTACTTTCCTAATCTCTATTGCAGTATCTCAACGCTTACCGTTATGAAATCTTATGCATGCCTTTGTTTATTGCTGGCGGGAGTTTTTTGCGTTGCTTGTTTCTCCGGTGCCTGTGCTGATGAATTGCCGCCCACGCTGAAGCCCCAGGAGAACCAGCGGGCCGTGCATGACTGGAAAAACGCCATGAGGCAGTGATGGAACGGACCCGGACCGTCAAACGGGGGTATGTCGTTTTTGGTGAAAGCATTACCCTCCGTTGGGGAGTCGAGCTTTCCTGGGGCAACAGGGCTCTCGGAACAGGAAAGGCCGGATGCGGTGTTCGCCTGGCCGCTGTTGCGGCGGGATTTGCCGGACGGGCAGTGGTCTTTTTTACTCTGCCGGCAAAAGTGGCGCCTGCGATCTTGATGCACGGCAGGATTTGCTTAAACTGGAAACCGGTTTCACTTTTTTATCATGAATTTCTTCTCCTACATGCTCGCCATATTGCTGGGGGGGCCAGTGTGGCGTTTTCCGCACCTTCCATCCCTCCCTCCGCGTTGCCCGCAACCCTGAAGCCGGAGCCCCATCAGCGGGATCCGTATGATTGGAATGCCCGGCATGAAGCCGTTAAAAAAAGAAACCGGACCGTCAAGCCTGAATATGTGATGATAGGGGACAGCATTACCCACCACTGGGGAGGGGAGCCTTCCGGGGACGGAAAAAACACGGGAGCGGGTTCCTGGGAGAAATTATTCCGTCCGCATACTGCGACGAATATGGGCTTTGGATTTGATTATGTGGATAATGCCTATTACCGTGTGCAAAACGGGGAGCTGGACGGCATTTCTCCGCGGGTCATCATCGTGCTGCTGGGAACCAATAATCTGGGGCACCGCAAGGATACGCCGCAGGCATGTGCGGACAATATCAGGGCGTTTGTCCGCCTGGTGCGCCGGAAATGCCCCTCTTCCAAAATTCTGTTGCTGGGCGTTCTTCCAAGGAAGGAGAAAAACCTGGCGGAACCGGTGAAGCAGACGAACAGGCTGCTGGCGGAGCTGCATAACGGAAAGAACATTTTCTTTGCCGATCCGGGAAAGGCTCTTCTTTCCGCAGACGGTGCTTCTCCTCAGAATGAATTTATGAAGGATGTGGTGCATCCCAATGCCAGGGGATATGAGGTTTTGGAAAAGGAACTGGCCGTACTTTTGAAAAAGCTTGATGCAAAATACCGGGGAGGGAAGCAGGCGGGAAAGCATTCCTGATGATCGTCTTCTGATGGAAGGCAGGATTTTGCTTGAAGGGAAAGCCCCGGCTGAGGAAAATATACGGCATTTGATATTTAGTTTATGAAAAACCTGTTGTTTGCATTGTTGACCGGTTCCTTTTGTTGCTGTTATGCCCAACAGAAGGCAGCACCCGTTCCGGAGCCTGAAGTTGTCGCCACTCCGCCGGCTGATGCGGGGCGCGGCCTCATCCGTGTGGACTCCCGTGAAATACGCCATTATTCCGGTACCCGCAAGGGACCGGATTACCTGGTCAGCAGGGATAACGGAAAAATATGGGAAATGAAGGCCGCTCCGGCTGGCTACCCTCCCAACTACGGCGGCATTCCCAAGGAATCTCCGGCTATTGTGCGCAACCCCCTGACCAGGGAATTCATTCGTGTGCAGCCTATCGGAGGCTTTGTATTTCTTTCCAAGGGGGGGCTGGACGGCAAGTGGTTTGCCGTCACGAATGACGGCAAGCTGGAAGAAGACTGGAAAGATCCGGAAAAGAGGAAAAATCTGAAAAAACTGGGCGGCATCATGCGCACCCCTGTTTTTGTGAACAAGGGCCGCAGGGTGATTGTTCCGTTCCACAACATGGGCAGCGGTACCAAGTTTCATATTTCCGATGACGGGGGACTGACCTGGCATGTATCCAGGAACGGTGTTACTTCCCCCAAACATGAAGCCAGGCCCCCCCACCAGGGTGTCAGATGGTTCAACAATGCCGTGGAAGCCACGGTTTTGGAGATGAAGGACGGTTCGTTGTGGGCGCTTGTCCGTACTTCCCTGGACCAGGCGTGGCAGGCTTTCTCCAGGGATTACGGTGAAACATGGAGCAAACCGGAACCTTCCCGCTTTTTCGGCACCCTGACCATGAATACGTTGGGCCGCCTGGATGACGGAACCATCGTTTCCCTGTGGACGAATACGATGGCTCTGCCTGAAAACGCCACAGCCGGCAACGGAACGTGGGAAGACGTGTTCACGAACCGTGATTCCCACCACATTGCCATGTCCGGGGACGAGGGTAAAACCTGGTACGGATTCCGGGAGATTATCCTGGACGAACACCGCAACCATCCCGGCTATGCTACGCTGGATGGTCCGGAAGACCGCGGCAAACACCAGAGCGAAATGGTGCAGCTGGACAAAAACCGCATCCTTATTTCCCTGGGGCAGCATAAAAACCACCGCCGCCTGGTTATTGTGGACCGCCGCTGGGTAGGGGCCAAGACGCGTGCTACGCAGACGGGGAAAGATTCGGATTCCCAGTGGACCATTCATACTTATATTCCCCAGAAAAAGGGCCATTGCAGTTATAACCGCAAGCCTTCCGCAGAGCTGGTTCCGGATCCGTCCGGAAGTACGAAAAAGGTGCTGCAAATCAAGCGTCTGAATGATCCCGAACTGGTCAATGAAAAATCCAATGTGGATTACCGGAACGCTGGAGCTGCCTGGAACTTTCCGAACGGGACCACAGGGCTGGTCAAATTCCGCTTCCGTGCAGCGGACGGGGATCAGGCGGATGATTCCGGCCTTCAGGTCTCTCTGACGGATCGGCTTTTCAATGCCTGTGATTCCACTACGAAGGATTATGCCCTGTTTACCTTCCCGATCAGGCTGAGACCTGCGCCCCATCTGCTGCTGGGGATGAAAAAAGTGCCTTTCACGCCCGGCGCGTGGCATGAAATTTCCCTTCTGTGGCAGGGGGGGCAGGCTGTGGTGTCTTTGGACGGAAAGAAGGCCGGAACGTTGAAAATGGCTAATAAGTCCCCCAATGGAGCCAGTTATATTCATTTCATCAGCACCGGTTCCCAACCGGATGCCGGCATTCTGCTGGATACGGTGAATGCCCGTGTGAAATAAACGGCGGTATTCAACGGTTTTCCTTCTTCGGAAGCGGCGGAGCGCTCAATTCCGGCAGGTATTTCAGCACCATTTGGAGATGTTCGTTTGACCGGTTGCCTATCCGCTGGAGGGCTGTGCGTCCGTATTTGTCTCTCAGGGAGGGGTCTGCGCGGTGGTCCAGCAGAAGACGCGCAATACCCAGTTTCAGCCGGTCCAGGGAATCGTCTCCCAGCAACATTCCTCGGCAGCACGCCATGAGGGGAGTCTCTCCGGCGGCGTTTTGATGGTTGACGTCCGCTCCCTCGCTGATGAAGAGACTGACCAGCTCCCTGATTTGAGGGAGCTGGGACACATCAATGAAAGCCAGCTGGCGGCACAGGTTCAGCAGGGCCGTGTCCCCCGTGGTTTCCGGCAGGGTTGTGGACGCGGGCATGGCCGCATTCACGTCCGCACCGTATTCCAGCAGAATATGTGCGATTTGCAGTGCGGTGTTCGGAGTGTTCAGGTTCAGGGAAAGAAGGGGCGGGACCATTTCCCCGCGGAAATTGGGATCGTACCCGGCTTCGCAAAGCTTGCGGACCAGCAGGGGGTATCCGGCGGCCGTGGCCCATGTGAGCAGACTTGTTTTTTTACCTTTCAATTCAGGCTGGAGGGAAATATCCGCACCGCATTTCAGAAGAAACAGGGCTGATTCCTCATAGGGTGCTCCTCCAATACCGGCCACACAGGTGATGACGAGGGGCGGCCAGCCCAGCGGCCCCGGTTTATTCACATCCGCACCGTATTGAATCAGGAGATTAAGGCAGGAGATCCTGTTATGCACCGGCAGGGGCGTGGAGTCGTCCATGCCTGGCTGGCAGGCGTAAGTCAGGGGGGTATTTCCCTGTTCGGAGTCCGGAATGGAGGGAAAGGCCTGTTGCGGCAGGATGATCTGGACGTTCGGGTCCGCATGGCGCTGTAAAAGGCGGTTCAGCAACTGCACTTCTCCGAGCCCGGCGGCAAGATGCAGCAGGGTTTCATGGGATGGAGTGATGCAGCGTCCGTCTGCGCTTTCCGCCGTGTCCCGTATCATCTGAAGCCGTTCCCTGATTTCGTCCTTCATATATTGGCGCATGGAAACTTCGGAAAACATGTGCCAGTCAATATGGCGTGAATTGAGGGAAAGCCCGCGGTAAATGAAACGTTCCGGGCTTCGATGGGCTGTGAAATTCGCTACGGTAAGAATTTGTTCTTTTTCCGCTTTTGTCCAGATAGGGTTGAAATTCCATTCCGCGGGAGAAGAATCATTCCTGTTCAGCCAGAAAACGGCGAAAATCGCGGCAAGAGAGGCAAAAAAGCTCAAAGCTCCAAGAAACCAGAGAGTTTTCTTTCTTAAAGTCATGTGTATCATAAGCAGGGGTACTGCGAAAGGCCATGATGCAGGAATCCATAACTCCGGGCAATGAAAAAATAGTATGAGCAAAGAATGCCCGGGGCAAACCATGTGGGAATTCGGGTGGCGGATTGCAAATTCGGAGGAGAATTTTTTCCTCTTCATCTGGGAAAAAAGCTCGTAGATAAAGAGAATTACGAAGGAAACGGAAAATATGGTGTCATGGGCCGGACTTCACAAAAATTATGGAGTTTATGGCGTGGATCATTTAACTCCAATTATTTGAATTGTATCCGAATTTGCAATTCGGTGTGATACGCTAAATATTGCGGATGTGCGGATGGTTTCAAATTATTTGCATTTGCCGCTGCTGCACTCACGGTAGAATGAAGGAAGCTGAAACTTATGGAAGAAATGGAGATTCTCCCGTAAAATGATGGAGAGAACTGTATCCTTGCTGCTGGCCTCCTGGTCTTTCCTTTCGCTGTCCGCTCCATGCTGTCTGAAGCCGCTCTTGCCCTGGAAGTAAGGATAAACGATGATTCTGGCAGCGTTATGGATTCCGTCAAACTTATTGCGTCCGATATGGATGGGACGCTGCTTAATGGAAAAGGTGAATTGGACCCTGCGTTTTTTCCCTTGTTTAGGGAACTTGAGCTTCGCGGCATTCGTTTTGCGGCAGCAAGCGGCCGCCAGTATGACGGATTGCTCCGGACCTTTGCCCCCGTGGCGGACCGGATGCTGTTTATTGCCGAGAATGGCGCTTATGCGGCGGCGGGTAGAAAAGAATGGCTGCTTCTGGACATGGATCATGAAACGGTAGCCGGTTTGATTGCCGGGATCAGGTGCATTGAAGGAACCTGCATCGTCCTCGCAGGGCGGGATTCCGCATATATTGAGGACAAACAGCCGGAATTCGTCCGGGAGGCCCGCAAATATTACACACGCTGTCAAGAAGTGGGGGACCTGCTGGACGTGCGGGGAGACAAACTTTTGAAAATAGCAGTATATGACTTCCTGGGAGCCGGGGAAAACAGTTATCCCCGGCTGAAGCATTTGGAACATGGCTTCCAGGTGGCTGTCTCCGGAGAGAAATGGATGGATATCAGCCGGAAAGGGGCCAATAAGGGGGCCGCTCTGGAATTGATTCAGAGGAAACTGGGAATTTCTTCGGAGGAAACGATGGTTTTCGGAGATCAGATGAATGACGCTTCAATGATACGGCAGGCGCGTTTCAGTTATGCCATGGCGAATGCCGTGCCGGAAATCCGTTCCATGGCCGCATTTGAGGCGCCGTCCAATGAGGAAAACGGAGTGATGCAGGTGCTTGGAAAGATGTTGGACGCCCATTCTCCGCAGGGAAGGGCCGGGAATTGCAGGAAACCCCGTCTCTAATTGCCGGGTAATGGAATAAAATCAGGGTTATGTTGATGTTATTGTCAGATTTTTTTAATATGCTGGCGATGGCCGTGTTCGCTTGCATTGGCGGTGTTTTTCTGGGAATGGGCTTTCTGCTGCTTAAATTGGCGGGAATTTTTTTCGGAATATTGGCGGGGTGTATTATTCTGATGGAAGCGGCCGGAAGGTGGATTTCCCATTTGATGGGGGCGTGAGTCCGTTATTCCCGGCAATGAAGGGGATTCCTGTACGCTTTCCGTGAGGGGAGAGCTTTCTGATGGCTGGGCCATTGCCGGCTGCTGTTGTTGCCGGTTCATTGCCGAATGCTGAAGTGGAAGGCTGCATCCTGCCTGGATTCTGCGTGTTAAAACCGGATAGCGGAGTTTTGTGATAAACAGACGTTTGCCGTAAGATGCCCTGGAAGACAGAGCCCCGCAGAAAGGAAGTCCCAAGGATATGAAATGCCGGGCGTCCCCATGGAAGGGACTGTTGCCTTTGTACTATTTGACAGGGCGGGAGACGGAATTTTACCGTCCCTCCCGTCAGCATGAAAGCTGTTGTCCTTTTTAGTTTTGCTTTTCCGCAATGTCTGTGGTACACCCGTGCCAGACGTCATGAATCAGGAATTTTTTTCAGTGCTCGTGCAGGTGGCGGCCGCCCTGGGGCTGGCCGGCATGATCTTGTTGCTCAGTATCTTGATGGGCAAGCGTTCTTCCGTGCGTAAACCGGCGGACATTCCCTACGAATGCGGGATGATTCCCATGGGGGAAGGTGCCCCCATGTTCTCTGTAAAATTCTATATGGTGGCCATGCTCTTTGTCATTTTTGACTTGGAAGTGGTATTCCTCTACCCCTGGGCCGTCAATTTCCGGGACTATATTATGATGAATCCGGAATCGTTCACGGCCATGTGCATTTTCATTGGCATTTTGCTGGTGGCCTACCTGTATGCGCTGGGCAAGGGTGCCCTGAACTGGCACCACGATCCCCGTTGACCGTTTTTGTTCCCTTTTACCAACGCCGTGTTCCATGAGGAATACGGCGTTTTTTATGTGAAAGAAAAATTGCCTTGGAAAATGGCGGGGGAGAAATATCCGTAAATCCTGTCCTTTTTCCGGATGCCTGTTTGCGTGTAAAATCATATTGTACAAAAGATGATTTCTCTTGCCAGAAGAGTGGAATAGGGATAGCGTTTGCGCGATCAGGAAATTCATCATGAATATGCCTCTTCCTAAAACGACGCAAGGTGTTTATCGTCTGTCGGTCAGTACCTTTTATTTTCTTCAGGGTTTGGTGTTCGCCAGTTGGGCATCCCGCATCCCGGACATCAAAAGTGCATTGGGGTTGAACGATGCCGACTTGGGGTCCGTTCTCTTTGCCGTCCCGGTGGGGCAGATGTCCGCCATGGCGCTATCCGGTTACCTGGTTGGCCGTTGCGGCAGCCGGAAAATACTGATGGCGGCATCCGTCTTTTATCCTGCCGTGCTTGTATGCCTGGGTATGGCGGGGTCTTTCTGGGAACTGGCGGCCGGGTTATTTTTCTTTGGGGTAGCCGCAAATCTGACGAATATATCCGTCAATACGCAGGGAGTGGGAGTGGAACGGCTGTACCAGTGCAGCATCATGGCCCGGTTCCACGGTTTATGGAGCCTGGCGGGTTTTTTCGGAGCTTTGCTGGGAGCTGCCATGGTGGACTGGCATATTTCTGCGGAAACGCATTTCATCGCCATTTTCCTGATATGCATGATTATTCTGGCCGTTTTTTCCCCCTCTCTTCTGCCGAGGGATGCCCGGCGTTCCTCCTCCCAGGGAGGCGGCATGTTCCGGAGCATGGATGCTTATGTACTGGTCATCGGGCTGATCGCCTTCGGAAGCATGGTGAGCGAAGGAACCATGTTTGACTGGAGCGGCGTGTACTTTGAAAGCGTGGTAAAACCCGGTCCGGGGCTGGTGCAGATGGGATACGTGGCATTCATGAGCACCATGGCCCTGGGGCGTTTTACGGCAGACCGCCTGGTGATGCGCTTCGGGCCTGTGCGGGTTCTGCGCGCCAGCGGCATCCTTATTGCCTCCGGATTGCTCGTCTCCGTCCTGTTCCCGATGCTGTGGTCCGCCACGCTGGGCTTTCTGCTGGTGGGTTTTGGCACCTCTTCCATTGTCCCGCTCTGCTACAGCATGGCCGGGAAATCCCGGAAAATGATTCCCAGCATGGCGCTGGCTTCCGTCTCCACCATTGGCTTTCTGGGGTTCCTGATGGGCCCTCCGGTCATCGGGCATATCGCCCATGCTTCCTCCCTCCGGTGGTCTTTCTCCCTGATTGCCCTGATTGGACTGGGGACGGCTCTTATCGCTCCTTTACTCAAAAAATATAGGTAACCACTATTAATGATATGCCTCTATTATGAAATGGTGCGCCTGGCAGGACTCGAACCTGTACGCCTTTCGGCACCAGATCCTAAGTCTGAATCAGTATTTTAATTATCAATTAGTTAAATTTCTGTACACAGTTTGTACACACTTTCGATTTGTCAATGAAAATGAGCTATGGGATACTTTCAACCGTGAGGAGATCCCGGAAAAAACATTATGGTTCACATATCTCTCTTACCTGTAGAATGCACCGGGGAAAGAAAAAATGGCTGGTGCGCAATATGTCGGTACGTCCGCATATTCATCGGCTCTTTGATACCTATGAAAAGGCATGAGAAGCCTATCAACGGCTTCTGCATCAGTCCTTGGAGGATATGTTGCCGGAATACTTGCGAAAGCAGGAGTGGAGGGAACATGTTGATGAACATGATTACAATGCCATTCTTTTATGGCGGGAATTTAGGAACATCTATGATGAAGTGACCCAACAATCCTCCCTTCCTTTGTATTTGGTAGTACGGGAAGCCTTGAAAAACCTGAAGCAGGAAATAGCCAACGGTGCAAGTTATGGCCGGAAAGACGCTGATGGTAACTGGATTGTAACGCGAACGGACCAGGAAAATCTGGATCGACTGGAGGAACTGACAAATTTGTTTTCTCTGACCAGATTCCTTGCCAATAAAACAGAACAGGTTAAGGTCGATTTTAAAAGAAAGTTTGGTCTTCTTGCAGAACAATATCGAGAGGTTATCGACAAAAAACTTGAATCAAATCTGGTCAAGAAAGCCCATCATGACAGCATGGTCATGGAACTGCAAAAATGGGCACAGGGATGGGAAGACCTTCCGCTCAATCAGATTACATCGGACATGATCGAAGAAAAGCTGGCTTCTTCCGATATCGAAAACAACCGCTCAGCAACGCCACTAGACGACGTTACCGCACAACCCTGCATGGATTTTTTGTCTGGGCGCAGAGCAGGGACCTCATTGCATATAACCCGGTCAAAAGGACTCTTGCCCCGAGAGCTGAATCTGTCGAGATTGGCATTATCTCCCCGGGCGATCTGAAGAAACTTCTACAGGCAGCGCTTGATCATGACAAAGGCATGTTGTTTCGTTTGGTCTTGGCCGCCTTTTGTGGCCTGCGGCGCTCCGAATGTGTCAGAATAACGCCAGACGCCATTCTTGATGAAAAGGATGAAGTATTTGTCTCGGCATCTATAGCCAAAACTGGGAAGCAGCGTTTTGTACCACTTCCCACAGCAGCCAAAGCATGGCTCGCTTTGGCGAAATATGAACCACCTCCTGACGAAATTGACAGATTACATGAGAACCGCCATGGGCGTTGCCTCAAAAAACTGGCAGAAATTGCAGGAATTGTTCTGCCTCATAACGCCCTGCGCCATTCATTCGCTTCATATGCTGCCGCCAAGACACACGACATTCCCCGGGTGTCCATGTGGCTGGGACACACGAGCTCCAACATGACGGAGAAGCACTACCGGGAAGGTGTGCGAGCAGCCGAGGGCGAGGCATGGTTCAACATTTTTCCGGAAGAAGAAACGAAATAAATGCGATGTAGTCGACGACATAGGCTTGCTTTGCCTGCATGTCCAGGGCTTCATTAGCGGCTCCCTGAACTTTGTTGGCAATCGTCTCAACGCCGCCAGTGGGAGGGGCTCCGGCTTTCGCCGCCGCAGGAGCTATGCCTGGTGATGGCGGCAACGTAGGTCCTACGGGACGCCGGGCAAGTTGGTTTGGCGGCATCTTTGGTGGCTGCTGTGGAGGCATTGAAGCAGTTTTATTCCAAGGCTGTTGAGTTCCCCATACTAATCCGCCAGAAGAACGTGCGAGAGGCTGAGGCGAAGGCGCTCCTTGAATCTTGGGTTGTGCGTTTGCAGTCCTGTAAGATGACAAGTACTGCTGAGCCTCACGACGTTGTTGTACCTCTTGCTGATTGAATTGTTTAACCTTATTTACCGCAACCATGGGGCTAGCAAGAGCCGCACCGCCGGGAAT
Organism: Akkermansia sp. UNK.MGS-1; assembly: GCF_000980515.1. NCBI lineage: Bacteria > Pseudomonadati > Verrucomicrobiota > Verrucomicrobiia > Verrucomicrobiales > Akkermansiaceae > Akkermansia > Akkermansia sp. UNK.MGS-1. Next base: position 227,323 of record NZ_LBCB01000014.1, read on the forward strand.
CATGGTCGCCAAATTAGTAACAGCATTACTAGCCGCATCCTGCCACGACGCATACTTGTCGAGATCCTCGTCGCTGAAATCTTCATCCGGGTCAGCGGTATACCCGGCTGGAGCTGAACCTGTATTCGCGTATGAAGCTTGAGCTTGAGCTTTCGGATCTCCTTCGGTGACAGCAGGTGGTGCGACAACGTTTGCAGCAGAAGAACCGATTAGAACGCCTCCGAGGCCGCCAGCGCCCATTCCCAGAATGCCAGTCAGAGCTGTTGCTGTGTCCCCGGCTCCGAGATGGCGTGCTAGGTGAGCTGCACCTGCGCCGCCGCCCAGGGCACCTACGGTGCCTCCTACGCCAGCACCGAGAGCTTTTGCCAACAAATTGGCAAGACCGGGAGATGTGGATGCTGCTTTTGTCAAAGCGGGAAACTCGACAACATTGTCAGACTGTTGAGCCTTCGCCGTCTGCTGGGCCTTCCATTCCTCGTACGGAACAAGCTTGCCTGTTTCAGGGTCGCGCTTGAAGGAGTTGGCTCGTACGTTCTTCCGGGCCTGGAGACGTACGCCCCGGTTGAGTCCTTCGATGAGGGTGGGGCTCATTCCGGGCATGTCGATGGGCAGTTCGACTTCGGCGGCCGTGTTCGGATCTTTTTTGGAACCGGGCAGCTTGAGCTTGATTTTGCCCATGTCGGACTTGGGGTCTTTGCGGGTGAGGTACTTGCCGGTGGCAACGGCTCCCGTTGCGAGGGCTCCGGCTCCCAGGAGGCCAAGGAGAAGGTTGAGATTTCTGGAGTTGGAGGCTAAGACTAAGTTGGTCTTAGCTATAGAAGTGGCCCAAGTAGTGCGCTGTATCATAACGCTACGCGTATGATACAGCGCACTACTTGGTAATGGGAGAAAAATTATTTTGGGTTGGAATGAACTCTATATTTCTCATAATGACTCATATATTGTTCATATTTCTTGTTTTTGCTTACTATATGATACATATTTCTCTCATGAAAACCACATCCCCATTGCCGGGGCCAGTGAAAGTGGCACTCAAGAAGCTGGGAGCAGACATTAGCGATGCCCGTAAGAGGAGGCGTGTCCCCACGACGCTTATGGCAGAGAGAGCCTTTATCTCGCGTTCCACGCTTGGACGTATAGAAAAGGGCGATCCAAGTGTCTCCTTGGGCAACTATGCCGCTGTTTTGTTTGTGCTGGGGCTGACTGACCGTCTCAAAAACCTTGTCGATGCCAATAACGATCCTGTAGGCCGAGCTCTTGAAGAAGAACGTCTGCCCAAACGTATCCACCTTCCCAAGACCCATGAGTGATACTCCCATCGACGTATTTATTGACCTGCCTTCCTTCCCGGGGCCGGTACAAGCGGGCAGGTTATGGTCGCACTTTCGCAAAGGGCGTGAATCTGCCTCCTTCGAATACAACAAGGAATGGCTCGCAAATCCGCACAGATTTGCTCTTGAACCACTCCTCCCCCTGGCTGACGGCACTTTTCATACCAATCCCGGGCAAAGTGTATTCGGAGCGATTGGCGATTCCACTCCTGACAGGTGGGGGCGCATTCTGATGCGGCGGGCTGAACTGGCTCGTGCACGAACAGCCAATGAAAGCCCCCATACGCTCTCCGAACTGGACTACCTGCTCAGGGTAAACGACGAGGCAAGGCAGGGAGCGCTGCGCTTTTCACAGGATGGAGGACAATCGTTCTGCGCTCCTCCGGGATCAACACCAATTCCGCCTCTGGTCAACCTGTCCCGTCTGCTGCATGCTGCTGATCATTTCTGCCGGGACGATGAAAATGCAGAAGACCTGCGATTGCTCCTCGCTCCCGGTTCTTCTCTCGGAGGAGCTCGGCCGAAGGCATCGGTAAAAGATAAGAAGGGGAATCTCTGCATTGCCAAGTTTCCCCGGTACGATGATGAATACAACGTTGTTGCATGGGAAGCAGTCGCCTTGACTCTCGCCTCCAAAGCCGGGCTTCAAGTCCCGCGTTTCGAACTGGAGAAAATAACTGACAAGGATGTCCTGATCGTCTGGCGTTTTGATCGCACCCGGGAACAGCGAAGAATCTCCTACCTGTCGGCCATGAGCATGTTGGGAGCTAGGGATAACGAGCAACACAGTTATCTTGAAATCGTAGACGCCATACGCCAGTATGGTGCTGCGCCCAGACAAGACTTGCGCCAGCTATGGCAACGGGTCGCCTTCAGCGTCATGATTTCCAACACGGACGATCATTTGCGGAATCACGGATTTCTTCAGACGGGAGGAACAGGCTGGTCTTTATCGCCACTGTTTGACGTAAACCCGACTCCTGAAGATATACGCCCTCGCTACCTCAATACGGCTATCGACTGGGAAGATACATCCGCATCTCTGGATGTCCTTCTTAGCATCGCTCCCGAATGCGGGATTAAGACCTCTGAAACGAATGACCTGTTGGAACCGATTGCCCGGGCTGTCAGTCAGTGGCGTCAGGTTGCGGAATCATTCGGCATCAGCAAACAGGAGCAGGATCGCATGGCGTCTGCCTTTGAGCATGCAGATGGTTACTCTGCGGTATTAACGTAGGAATCTTGTCGGTATAATTGTCCCAGCCCCCGTGAATGTAGTATCAAGATGTATCAGGATTTCAGCGTAGATTTCGTTGCGATAGTTAACAGATTGTCCTTCTCAGGCTGGCAAGGGCATTGTAAAAATAAGTATGCTAATTACGGATAAATTTTCGTCCAATACAATTGAAGAGATCGCCAAAATATTGGGCGAAACTTTGACTGGAGGAGAAATTGCCCGGTTTCTTCGGGAAAGTAACATTACAGAGATTGATTGCTTGAGTACGACCAAGTGGCGCAGGTTAAATGCCAGTTTTCTTGGAAGTCAGATTTCCTTACAAAATGCCTCGGCTATTTGCAGCTGTATTGAGAATATTTTGAGTCCAATACGCTTTGTATCCAGACAGGATAATTTCGAGGAATACCAAAAAGCAATTAATGTTGTATTAGCTTTTGAAGGTCTCATGCTTTCTTTGGAAGGAAGGCTATCGCCAAGGCCAAAGGTAGCAACATTGACAGAAGCACAGAGACGAGAAAAAAGACTCCATGAAAAACTGGTTCAACGTGGGGCTCATGACAATATATTCAAGTATTGTCGTGCGGAGCTTCTTGAAGAAAACTATTTTCATTCAATTTTTGAAGCAGCCAAAAGCATTTTTGACCGCTTACGCGAATTGACAGGATTAGAACAAGATGGAGCGAAGCTTATAGACACTGTATTTAGCATTGATCGCCCTCTACTTGTGATCAATGGATTATGTACAGATAGCGAAAAATCCGAGCATAAAGGCTTTGCTACCCTTTTAAAGGGAATCTACGGAACATTCAGAAACCCTTTTGCCCATGCGGCAAAAATTAAATGGGCGACAAGCGAAACAGATGCTCTCGATATTCTGAGCACGATTTCTTTTGTTCATAGGAGATTGGATGAGGCACAGAAAACATGCTTTGCCTCCATCTCGTAAATCCGGAATCTTCATATGACAGATAAAAAACAGCTCTTCTTCATGATGAAGAAGAGTTGCTGAATGACGGCCTTATCCGTCCCTGGCTTCCAGCGTCCTGACGATCGCCTCGGCTCCACGCTTGTACACAGTTACCGCCAACAGCTCTCCGTCTCGAAAGACAGCCCAGAAGCGGGTGCCCTTGTACTTTTCAATCGTCAGCATCAGGCAAAGTCCTCCTTTCCTGGGTGATGGTGTGAGTCGAGCAGATGTCTCAGTACGGCCCCGATATTGGCTTCATACATGTCCCGTGTGTGCTTGTTGCAGGCGACAGCATAAAGGCACCGGGCATCAAGGATGTCGATGCCCTCACCACAGAGCCGGATGCAGCTTTCCAGTGTATCCAGTTCCGCATCCGGAATCGGCGAATCCAGCAGGATGCTTTCGTCTTCGTCCAGTGACTCTTGCTGTTCTTCCGTCAGTGCCGGGAGGTTCACCAGAGCCGTCATGGACGGGCCATGAATCGTCAGTTTGCTCAGACCCAGCGAAGAATCGTTCTGCTGGCTGTTGTAGAGCGACACCGCCTTTTCGATCCGTGCCAATAGTTCCGTGTCCACTTCCAGGTACACATACGGAGCATCCGTATCGTATTCGCTCGTGGAACACAGTTGAGCGATGATGGGTATCGTCTTCATGTTTCGTTCTCTTCCTTTCCTGTCAGAGTTACTTGCAGAAGAAGGCGATGACGCCCAGGATCAACAGCACGGCTAGCAGGTACGGAGCTACGGCCACCAGAGCCGACAGGATACCGACGACAATCGGCCCCACCAGACACAGCAGTACGAGCGCCGCCAGAGCAATGAGGAGGTCTTTCATGTTCATGGCCGTGCCTCATGCGGTAACTCTTGCCCGGGATGATCGACGAGCCGGAGCGGTAGCGGCCACCCATTGCCTGAGCGCCTGCCGTCCGGCATAGGTAATCAGCCAGCAGTCGGGACGAAGCAGGAATTCCTCTTCCTTCGTACGGATGATGAATTCCCGCCCTGCCAGACCACGGACGGCATGCCTGACGCTCTCTTGTTCGATGCCACGGCATTCCGCCATGATCTCCTCGTCACTGCGTTCGAAGTCGCCGTGAAGGTACAGGAGAATGGACAGTTCCAGTCCGGTCAGGGACGGAGTCCGTCTCATACGTTTCATTCTGAGATGATGTTTTCTTTTCATGATCGTCTCGGGTCAGTTGTTCAGGGTGTAGCTGTCGGCCAGATCCCAGAGCTCCCGGTTCAGTCGCGTGTTGCCGTCAATACCGTTGAGAGCCCGCAGGGAACGACGACGATAGGCACCTTCCTTCTGTGGCTTCAAGGGAACGCCTCCCCGGATCAGATTTTCCTGAACCCGGTTGAAGCACTGCCAGACGGTAGCCGGTCCTCCCGCTGTAAAGCCGATGTCGTTCCAGCGCCGGGGCGACAGAAGGGCTTCAGGACGTATCCTGTCTTCGTAGTCGTCTCCCAGGCGCAGCCGGGCCGCTTCATGAACAAAGTTCACCTGTCGCCTGTAGGGGAGTTCCACTCCCTGCATGCGGCGAATGTCGTCCATGATACGGGGCGTTTCGGAGGCCAACTGAAGACTGGCCGCAATCACCTCGTCTCCGGTATGGCCCATATGGCGGATGTTGATGGCGGCAATACGTGCCCCGACAATCAGACCGTTAGTACAGACCAGCCGGAAGATGCCTGCCATGAGCTGGTAGGAGCAGCTGCCGTTGTGACTGTTGATCATGACCACTTCGATGCGTTCGTCCCGGTTGTGTTCCAGCACATCCCGGTGGGCGAAGCGAATCAGGTGCTTGCGGGTAGGGGTGCCGTCCGGTTTCCGGGTACGCTGTTCCTGAGCTCCGACGACGAGGAACCCTGCTTCTTCCATCTGGTCGAGCAGGGAGTCAGAGGAGACGAATCGATACTTCTCCGTACGACTATCATCTTCGCGGTCGGCAAAGACGGAGGGTGCGACACGCCGGACCTGGTTTCTATCCAGCGGGCTGTTGTCGCGGTTGCGATAGAGTTCGCGTGTGGATGTATGAGTATTCATGTTCATTGATGATTGGTTTGTTGCAATAAAAAGCCCGCCTCCCGGAACAAGGCCGGGAGGCGGGCACTGGCAGAAAGTAGAGAATCCACTTCCTCATGGATATATGACGCGGGGGAGAGGGGAATTTTCATTCCTCCAAGTGTATTAGAAAAACTCGTTCAGCATTCTGAATAATTCTTGATTCTTTAACACAGGGAGATTACATTAGATTGGAGATGAAGATCTATACGGACCTTTCTGAAATAGAAAAAGATTCAGGTCTGCTCGGATATGTTCGTGCTCTTCAGCGTGCGTGGAATCCGGACGGAGGGCTTGGAATCTCTCAGATCGGATGTTTGGGAAATGTTCCTACGATTTTTATCAAGGAATGCAAACAGGTTGTCTCTCCGGAACAGCTTCATGCTTGGCATCGGCTTTTTTGGAACCAGGGTATTGCTTCCGTTCTTCTGATCATTGATCCAAGAACAGCCTATGTATTTTCTGGCATGGAGCCTCCTGAACAAAAAGGAGAAAAAAATCGGGCCATGGTTGAACGATGGGATGTTGTTCAGGACTTCTTATCGAATAAACAATCGTTGCTTACCAAGGTAGAAAGCGGCGATTTTTACAAGCAGTATAAAGCTAAATTTAACCCTTCTAAGTCAGTTGACGGCTATCTGACGGCAAATCTTCTGGAACTGCGTAATTATCTCTCCCCACGTATTGGCGAAGATTGTTCCCATGATTTCATCTGCCGTCTTCTTTTCGTCTGCTATCTGGTGGATCGTGGTATTTATTCTCTTCCCGGATATTCAGGTCTGTCTCTTCATGAAGCCTTGATCCAAATGGCAGATGATGAGGCTTTAAGATATTTATATAATCAGTTCGGTATCCTGAAGACCAAGTTCAACGGAAGCATGTTTGATCAAAACCTGAAAGAAGAATCTTCCAGATTTAAAGCTGAATATATCACAGCTTTAAAAAATTTCCTGCATGGAGATGAATTGGCTAAAGGTCAGAAAACTTTGGGTTTCTGGGCCTACGACTTCAAATGGATACCGGTAGAAACCATCAGTTGCATCTATGAGAACTTTCTGACAGGTATTGACCGTAAAGAAAAAGGAGCTTATTACACGCCCCGCTTGTTGGCTGAAATGACGATTGATTGTGCGGTCGAGAGCGATCCTGACTGGCATCAAAAACGCTATCTAGATCCTAGTTGTGGATCCGGAATTTTTTTGGTGACGCTCTTCAATCGGCTAGCTACCTACTGGCAGTTCGCGCACAAACATCAAGGTAATGGAGAATCCTTCTATGTTGAGAAAGATACAGCTCTCAGACATATTCTCGAAAAACAGATAGTCGGCATAGATATTAAACAGGCGTCCTGCGTCTTGACCTGCTTCAGCCTCTATATTGCTTTCCTCGATTTTTTTGAACCAATTGATATCCTCACCTATCAGAAAGAAAGCAAATACAAAAAACTACCAAAACTTCTCAAACGAAAATTCTCCTGCGAACAAGGCGAGTATTTTATTCCTGTTGTTATTGAGGACGATGCTCTGACAACAGAGACACTTGTTCCGGAATCCTTCGACGTCGTCTTTGGGAACCCTCCTTGGGTAGGCAGGAGTACAAAACAATTGGCTCTCCAATTTGTCGATCGTGCAAAAATGTTTCTCAAGGAAGGCGGCATTTTATGCCAGCTCTTACCATCGAAACTATTTTTGAACATTAGAAATGAAGACTGGCAAACACAATTCTTCCAACAATGGATATTGGACAGAGTCGTTCAACTGGCAGATTATAGCCACATTTTATTTTCAAGTGCTCAAGCACCCAGCATGATATTGAAAGCGTCCAAAGGTATTATAGAAAACAATAATCACAACGTCATCTATGACACTCCTAAATTCAAACCATCCTGCAGACCTCACGGAATGGTTCTAATATCTGCACTGGATCGTAAAATGGTTCGCCAATCGGAATTGCTCTTTCAATCTAAATGCAAAAAAGCGCATGTTCTTTGGAAAAGCATGTTCCGAGGAACCGGGCGGGATAACCGCCTCTTAGAGTATCTTGATCAACTCCCCAAATTGAACGACCTAGCGGGGCCGGCAAAATCGCATAAACGTTGGATCAAAGGCCAAGGATTTCAGCCAGCAGCTGTAACTCATAAAAGAACACGTAAAGAAGCCTGGTGGGATCCTGAAGACTTATACATTTCAGCTCAGCAACCTATTCTGTTTGATACAGCATATCTGTTGAAAAAGGATTGTCGCCCTGTTGGTAACGACTTTCCTCTTCTGGCAGAAGATCGGAAGAATAACAAGGAAATTTTCTCTCCTCCCATGGTTCTGATCAGCCAAGGGTTTGAAAAGATAGTATTCTGCAATTTCCCGGTGCTATTCCAAGATTCCCTTCAATAGGTTCACGCCCCCGCAGAAGATGAAGATATTCTACTTTTCCTGACAGCCTACCTGCAATCTGATCTTGCCCGGTATTATTGTTTCCACACATCTTCCACGTGGGGAATCGAACGCGATGTTGTCCGCTTTGAAGAGGTCCTTCAATTACCCTTCCCCCTACCAGAAGAAGCGCCAACGGAAAACGGACATCAAATCATCAAAACGGTAGCCGACTACATTCGTTTCAAAATGGTATCCATGGAGCAGACCAAATTTGATCTTGATGATGAATATCTGAATCAACAACGAAAGGTTGCGAAACAACAATTGAAAGAATTCGCGGCTCCGCTTATCGATGAGTATTTCGGCATCATCGATACAGAACGAATTCTTATTGAAGACACTGCTCATATTCTCTTTCCCAGTGCAACACCAAGGAGTATCGATGAAAATCTCCCGACACTGTATTCTTTGAAAGATGCATCTCGCATTCGTTCTTACGACGACGGTCTAACCTCATATGCACAAACCTTAACTGACACCATCAATCACTGGGCGGAAGAAGAAGGTTCTCCTTGGAGAGTTCAGGCTAAGGGATACATCGATCATACAAAAAACATAGCATGCCTTTCTCTGCATTTATCGAAAACTCGGGAAGCATATCAGACGCTCTCCTCAAAAGATGTTGAATCATCATGGAAATCCCGGTTGGGGCTCATGGATGACAAACAGACCGTTGCTCATCTGCAACGGCAAATATTCGTATTTGAAAACAACTCTTTTCATGTAGTTCGCCCCGATGCGTTGGCTTACTGGACAAAAACAGTAGCCTTGAACGATGCCGATGAAATCTATCGGATGGTTTTGCAAATGAAATAAAATGGAAACAACGCAAACAGAGTATTGGCCCGCTTTGTTTCCTGCCAACAGGATTCATGAGTTCATGCAGGATATCATGGATACATTCCCTTATTTACGACGTCCTGATCGTTCCATTGTCAGGCAGGAGGAACATTTAACTGGACAAATTTGCAAACGATTACGTCCTTTACGCCGATATCGAGAAGGACCTCTTGAATTCCATCAGGAATCCAACCTTCCTGATATGAACGGAAGGGCTGACATCAGAATAACATGTGGACAGGGCATCGATACCGATTTTATTGTTGAAGCAAAGCGCCTCTTTCTGAAACGACCGAATGGACGGCTTAATTCTTTAGTTGCCGCCTATACCGGAGAGGAAGGCATGATGCGTTTTGTCACAGGAAAATATGCTCCCTATCAACAGTCCAGCGCCATGCTTGGATATGTTTATGATATTGACTTGGCAGAAGCGCAAAAAAAAATCGCGTCTAAAATCGATAAATGTAAAAAAGATCTTAAGCTCGTTCAGTCGATGCAAGAAAGTACGTTGCTCGTACAACCTTCAATTCAGGAAACCCACCATCTGTTGGAAAATAATCGTCGTTTTCTAGTTTATCATATTTTCGCAAAAATACCAAATGCAGAAGACGCTTTAGATAAAAAGAAGCCACACCTCACGGCAGACTTCTGAATAGACTGCATTCCTTTACTGCCTGCACCATTCGGTGCATTCCCTCCTGTACTGGCACCACGAGCATTGCATCCCGGGCTGGGGATGGAAACGTTCGGTGGTGATGCCTTCATAGGCGATTTTGTACAGGTCAGCGATGCGTTGCTTGCGCTGTTCGTCAGCTGGGGGAGTCTTGACTCGGATCACCTGAGGCGTCTTTGTCTTGACCAAGTAGATCAGATCCAGTGACGGAGGAGTGTCTCCCGTCGCTTCTTCGATCATCACCTGGTAGGTGACCAGCTGGAGTTCATGATCGAAGGCGGCATGCCCGGCATCAGGTTTGGCGGCCGCGGATTTGTAGTCCACTGCCGTCAGGTCATGCTGAACGAGGTCGATGACACCACGCACAGGAACCGGCAGGCCGGGTATGGTGGCAGATAGTCCGACTTCCACTCCCAAAGGCATCTGTGAAGCAACCTCGTCGGAGGCCATGTAGGCCTTGACGGTGTTCCAAGCGCAGGAACGGACTTTTTGTCTCGTTTCTTCGTCGGCGTAGTCTACCGGTTCTTCCGTCTTCTCCAGCTCCAGGAAGTGGGTGGAGAAGGCTTCTTCCATGGCCGTCTCACTACTGTCCTCTCCCCGCTACCGGGCGAGATTGAAGGACTGGAGTGTTGCATGGATGGTCTTGCCGACATACAGGGCGACTGTCGTCGGCTTCCGTATCTGCGCTACCCTCTCGAAGAAGAAACGAAGGGAACATAACAGGTACGATTTGACCGAGGAGGGAGACAGATAATCCGGGCATATGGCAAAGGGAAAAGGAGCCTCCGAAGGAAACTTCTTAGTCAATGCCATAGCCGGGTGCAGGGAGGATGAACTTATTGGTCGGGTTACGGGAGCGATCATGGTTAGTACGGGTTGGAGTTGCCGGCATAGGCCGTAGCGGGACGGCGGGTGTAGTTGTTCCTGCCTGATGCCGAACGTTTGAATGATGAACCGGAGCGATTCATCAGTTCGTCGATCAGCCCGGAAGCTTCCATGCGGTTGAGCATGGCAACGACCTTGTTGAATCTCCGGGTAGCCAGTTCGTTCAGGGCAGTGTCATCCAGCCCGACCTTTCCGGCCAGTTCCAGGATGAGCGACTGTTGCTTTTCCGAGCACTTCCATGCGGGAACGGTTGCAACAGAGGTCTCGGGAGTACTTGCAGGCGGTGTTTGTTTCACGGATGATGTGGATATCATCTGTGAGCAGGAAGCCCCAAGGGCAGGCCTTTGCGTGACCTGTGAGCCGTAATGTTCGTCAGGAACAAATCCTACCTGTTGGATCTGGGCATCGACGGCGGCCTGAAGGGAACCATAGAGCCGTTCTGTCTCGAATGGCAACTCTGATGTGTTGCTGATTTCGGTTTCGATGGATACTTCGAACTGGTGGGAGGAATATCCCGGCAGCCCGAGTCGTTTGCTGTAGTTGGCGATGAGTTTGATAGCCATGGTGGTTGTTTCTTTCGTTGTTGATGAGTGGATACAGTAAAGCCGCCATGCCCGGTATGGGAGCATGGCGGCTTTGTGAAGGATGACAGACAGGTAATTACCTGTGTCTGATATATATGACGGGAGGGAAGGAGTTATTTCAGATGAGAATGACTCAAAATACTCACCAATAGCTATTTAGATGAAATGAAATCCTTCATCCAGACAGTTGACAATCTGTATACTTCCTCATACCCGGTTCCACCAAGAGGTCATTCTCCGGGAGTTCTGCAAACAACATTCCGGTTACATCTCCTCCGGTGTACATTCCGACAGGCAGGATAAACCTGATTGATTCACTCAAACAAATCCTGGATGGCAGGCAGTATTATGACAAGGTGGCTGTCCTGTAAGTAATACGGGGGGATGGTATAAGAGCTACGACAGCAGCCTGTTTCCCATAGGAAGAAACCGACTGTTCTTATTTTCCCCAGCGCTGTCTTCTTTCACCGCATTCTTCTGAGGGGATACGACCACCAGCCTCAAGAATAGCTTCTAGGGCATTCAATGCACGTTGTGGAATCAATAGCTTCCTCTCTACAATCATATCCAGAACCCATAAAATCCCTTTGACTTCGATCCCGGCTTCAGCAGATTTTGTCCGTAGCCTTTTATCACCGGAAAGCAAAATACCACCATGCCTTTTGGCCAGATGGGCTACCGATACATCCTGCAAGCTTACTTTCCACTCTTTCGCTTGCGCATTAAGAGCAGGAAGATCTGATTCATCAATGGATTCCAAAATCAATTTGTCAGCATCCACATAGGTTTGAAGCAAAGAAAACTGTTCCTCTTCCAGAATCTCCTGATAGACAAGGTGTGTCGTCCGGGTCTCAAACCCCAGCTGAAACCATAAATCAAGGAGATCGCCTTCTATCAAGTCTAGGAGCACGCAGGCGTCATGAATATAGATCCTATCCACGGATAACAGTTAGATAAGAGTTGCAACAAGTCTGCGCAGTTCGGAAAGAGAATGTCCCCATAAGCTCGCGCCCTTGGACATGCTGATTTCACCATCTATAACAGCAGTGGAAATTAATTGCTCAAAACGTCCGCTGCTTTCCGTTCCGCAATAATCTCCGGGTTCATCCTTCTTGTACCCCATTTTATTATAATAAATGAAAAAGCGCTGTTTGAGATTATTGCCTATCAAATGCAGGCGATGAGCCCTCATGACGATTGCCGGCAAAGAGACGCCAAAATACGATTTGATCGGGAACAGATTACGAATAAGGATCCTATCCCGTTTGCCGCCAAACATTTCAGAAAATGGTGCTTCAGGCATCAGAAACGCGCTCGCGAAGACATTAGCGCAATCTTCATGTTCCTTTTCCGACAGGTCTTCCGGAAGGTCTAAAACCAGATGGGCCAACTCGTGGGCAAGGGTCATTCTCATTCTGGGCAAATTACCTTCTAACCATGAAGCAATGACAACCATGGCAATCTTGGAGTAGACCGCAGAAAATCCGTCAAAAGCTTCATTGGCCGTATTGTAAATGAAGATTTTGATACCCTTGTTTTCCATAAGTTGGAGAAGGTTGACTACGGGATCTTCTCCCATGTTCCACATGTCGCGTAATTTGTATGCAGCCTGTTCCGCTTCATCGACCGTTGACGCCTGTATCCGGGTATCAAAGAAAATCGTATTGTTCGTAATGTCTTCAATCTCCATGAATCTGGCAAAATAGTCCTTTGCTCGTTCTTCAATCGCTTCACGAGCGGATTTGGACAACTTGGAGCGCTTGCGAAAATGAATACCGTCCAGAGACACGGAGGAGGCGCTGTAGAAAAAGTCAGGAGATACTTCCAATATATGAGCCAGACGAGCCAGCATTTCAGAATTGGGCGCTGCAATTCCTTTTTCATATCTCGCCAGAATGGTATGTGACGGAGTATTACCCAACTTTTCAGACAAGGCCCTCAATGAGAGCCCTGACATCTTACGTGCCTGGGTCAGGCGCTGGGGAATAAAGGGCATGGTCGCGGACATGTTTACAAAATAGTTCTTTACATTCCGGATGTAAACAGTAAAAGTCGTCTTAGCCAAAAAAAGGATGAGAGTCTGATTCACTCTCATCCTTTCAAACCCGGTCACACACCACAGGGGGAGACAATCAGGTCATTTGCATAGTTGCTAATGACCTTGTGAGGCAAGGGGCTTCTTTTGTCAAGGCGAAGTGGTGTCTATTCCAAATAGAATGAATAGAAAGAACATACATGTAGTGCCTTCTCCAAGTGGAGGATGGCAGGGCAAGAGAGAAGGAGCAACTCGTCCTTCTTTCACAACTTCGACGAAACAGGAAGCCATTGATAAAGGAAGAGGGTTATCCAAACGTGAAGGAGGAGAGCTCTTCAGTCACGGAAAAGATGGCAAAATCCAATGGAGAGACAGTCATGGAAACGATCCTTATCCACCCAGAGGTTAATTCGTGATTTCATCTCAATCCATCGCCCCTTTGCTTATTGGTGAAGGGGCGTTTTTTGTCGAGGATCAAGAGAGAAAACATGGGAAATCTGTTATTCCAAGTCACTCGCGTTTGCCACAGACCCGGCGAATTTTGGATCTTTCTCGACTTGAGGAATCTGCCCAATATAAGTTCCGCTCAGATTACTGGAAGCAGTGGATGCAAGCTTTCTGAAATAATTTATGTCCATATTTTATGAGTGATCATACGGACACTCAAGAGATAAAATAGAAGGCTACTCTCGGCCTCTGCGTGAGACCGGGAGTAGTGTTTATTTGCTGAGAAAACCGTAACGCCAGGGATTTGACGTTGCGGCTTTATACCTTTGCATGTGTGCCTCCAGCAAATCAGCTCCATTTTCCGTAAGAAGCCTCCCACGGTACACCATACTTCCATTGCGAGTTATGGCTATACGGTCCCCATTAGGCAACTTCCGAAACCTTACCGGTGATACTGTCATACGACACTCAGGTCCGTATACAAATATCTTCTTCTCAAGTTCAGGACGCATGCGAGTCATGAACGCTTCTAGGAATACGGACTCAAGCTGCCATTCCAAGGTTAAGGTATGTGTTTTCACAGGAATGTCCTCCTCTTTTGGCAGTTCTTCTATCGGCAAGTATTTTACCGAATCACACTTGTCAGACCACTTCTGATATGGCCCATACCATTGCGAAATAGTAATGATATTAACAATAGCAGAAGCGGCGATAATGATACCTAACACCCACACAGTGATCTTCGCACTCCGGGGCCACGGTTGTTTAGCTTCTTTCATGATAATAGAGTAGAAATTATTCCAACGCTACTCTTTGGCCCCGGCTTCCCGTAGCAATTTCTCGCATTTCGTACAGTTATGTCTGGTAGCCAGCATGAGAGCCGTGTTCCCTTCCTTATCTTTCATATTCACATTTACCCCAGCCGCTAACAACTCTTTCATGCATTCTCCACGGTCATGGCCAGAATAAGGACCAATCGCATACATGAGAGCCGTACGCCCGTCATTATCCTTAACATTCACGTTTGCTCCCGCTCCCAGCAATGCTTTCACACTGTCTGTAAGCTCATTATAAGTAGACCTCATTAAAGCCGTTTTTCCATCTTTATCCTTCACGTTTACGTCTGCACCAGCTTCCAGTAATGTTTTCACACAGTCCGGATACTTATCCTCAGTAGCCCACATGAGAGCTGTTCTTCCATCCTTATCCTGGGCATTCACGTTTGCTCCTGCTTCCAGCAATGCTTTCACACTGTCTGTACGTCCATTATAGGCAGCTTCCGTGAGAGGCATTTCTCCTTTTTTATTCTTTCCGTTTACATCTGCCCCGGCTTTCAGCAATACTTTTACACAATCTGTATATCCTCTATTAGCAGCCAATATGAGAGCCGTATCCCCATTCTTAGCTTCCATGTTGAGGTCTGCCCCGGCGTCTATCAATGCTTTCACGCATTCCGTATGCCTGCTATCAACAGCCCATATTAGAGCCGTCTTCCCATCTTCTCCCTTCGCATCTACACGCGCTCCGTCCTTGATCAATTTCGTCACCCAATCGATGTTCCCCTCTTTGACTGCCTTCATGAGAACCGTATTTCCTTTCGAATCTCTTTTATTGGCTTCGGGATTATCGGTTTTCCCACATGAGAGAAAAAGTAAGGTGGGAATCAACGCAAGAACGGCAATGCGATCGATTCGATATATCTTAGAATTCATATTTATGTATTAATTCGTATTATCAAATACATATCTACTACTTCATCGGAGCAGGCGGTGTCTCATTGTACTTTAGATTGTATTTCTGTACGTTTGTTAAGTACATGATTCCTTCGATGATAGAAGATATGACAATTATCCAGTGTAATAATACAAAAGGAAGAGCGATGAGTCCTAGTGGAGCAAAATCGCTATTCGAACTAATTAAGACATTGCCGACGAATGAGACAATTAGAAATATAATACACAATGCCAAATAAATAATGCCTAGCCCCCAGCTTCCATTGTAAAATTTATGAACACCTAGCGGTCCTAATACTATTGCGAACACACCTGCTGTCACATTGCTTCTTTTATTGGTAGGATTTGGAACGGGAGGAATAGCGGCAGGAAGAGGAGGTGTATTCGGTTTGCAATCGGTAATTCTCCTCTCATCATTTGTTATTCTCTCTACGTTCTGCATCATTGTTTCAATGAGTATCCAGCTATCCATTCCCTCATGCCATACAAGCGTGCCTTTTGGGTATTTACCCGCTTGATACCGGGTAATGAGATCTTTTTCATCATATGGCCCTTTCTGTGTTTGATCCGGGAGGGTGATATAATATTGTTTACTATCCATATATTTCGATGATTGTTATGCGATTAGTATGTAAAAAGAGGATGCGAAAGGTATCATTTGGAGTTAGAAGCAATACCTTTCTCACTAATGCCTCTTAAAGAGGCATACCGTTCGACTTGAGAATGCCACGGCCCTTACAGCGCTGGCATTTCTGCCCTCCGATATTACCCTTGCCCTGGCACCCCGGACAAACGATCACTCCCTGATTCTGCTGATGGCAAATGGCGTCCCCCACAGATTGCTGATGGGAGGAGGTCTGTGACTGACCAGTCATCATGCAAATAGCCGTCAACGTAATAAGTGCAGCAATGCCGCCTGTAATGTATTTCTTCATGTTGTTTCCTTTCGTTTATGTAGCTGTTGAACCGGAGCCACAAAATCCGGCTTACTCCAGAATGGACGAAGATGGTTGCAGAACATACTTTTTGACCCGCTTCCAGTTGCGGCAGGCCAATGTTCGAATACCGGAGTCCGACTGACTGATCAGGATGCCATGGGTGGCCCGTTCTCGTTCCAGTACAAATCGGCGCTCCTTCTCGCTGAGAGATCCGGGATGAGAGACCTCGACGATCACCGGGATCATCTTCCCGTCGGGGAAACAAACCATGCACCGGTGCTCTACCGTCTCCATCCCGCCCGGCCAGACAATGGCCCCGGCGCTTTGCACCTCTTCCAGAGAATACCATTGAAACCCTTCCGATGAATCATGATTATGGCAATCCGGGTGTCGACAGTCCGCACAGCGATACCCCAGCGGCTCCCCGCACAAATCGTCCACCAGAACCTTGTGCCCGACAACCAGTCCTCCCTGCCTGTCAGTCTCCAGACTCTGGACGACATAACGATGCATGGCCCGTTCGACGAGCATCAGTTGGTGACCTCCGCATTGAGGGCAGGTGAACTGGATGATACTTTTCATTGCTGGCATCTCGTTTACATTGCCTGTATATCTCCTTTTTACGATTTTAGTCAACGTAAAAATCTCACTTTAATCTCAAAAAGAGGAATGTTGTATAACCATATTGCCATTACTGAGCGATAGTGATACATTCCGAAGCATGGCAGGAGTGAATCAGGATGAGCTGAAAATGAACGTCAAGCTGTGGCTCAAGGCCAACAACTTCGACTACGCATGGCTCGCCGAACGATGTTTCGTGACGGAAGCGACCGTCCGTAACTGGATGGCTCAGAAACCCATTCCCGCCGCCAAGGAACACATCATCCGGGAATTGATCAAACAGCTCCCGCTGACTCTCCCAAGCCGGGTGCAGGTGGAAGAGGAAACGTTGATTACCCTGAAGCTTGATCCGGATACCCGCAAGGTTCTTGAGAAGAAGGCTTTCTCCCAGGGCAAGACCTTGAAGGAATTTCTGGCCGACGAAGTGCCGAGGCTCGGCAATCCCCCGCTTGCCTGAGCTTATGGAAGCTCCCGACTTTGCTCTCCCTCCGGGAACCTTGCTCGGTAATTACAAACTTCTCAAGGTACTGGGCCGGGGAGGTTTCGGCATCACCTACATTGCCTGGGACAATCAGCTCAGACGCAATATCGTTCTCAAGGAATGCTTCCCTCTGGGGCTGTGCAGCCGGGATTCGAATACGGGAGAGATTATCCCGTTACCGCACGCACCCCGGCACACCTACCGGGCAGCCATGGATTCCCTCCGCAAGGAAGCACAGACCCTGGCTTCCCTGAACCACGAACGAATCGTCCGGGTCTACGATGTCTTCGAATCCCATGGCAGTATCTTCTATGTGATGCCGTGGCTGGAAGGAGGTTCCCTGCGGGAGCGTATGGACGAAGCCGCCACAGGAGGAAAAACCATTTCTGCGGATCAAGCCCGGGAGTGGCTACTTATGGTGCTGGATGGCCTGGATTATCTGCATGGCAGGGGGATCTACCACCGCGATATCAAGCCCGGCAACATCCTCTTTGACGAACGGGAGCTGCCTGTGTTGATCGACTTTGGTGCGGCGCTCAACAAGCCGGAAGTGACCTGCACAGTTACACAGGGAGAGTTCTCGTACGCCTACGCCTCCCCGGAACAAATCACGGGAAAGGGAGAGATTGGCCCATGGACGGATCTCTACGCCCTGGCCGCTACCTGGTATGGACTGATCTCCAGCATCCCGGTAGAGCCAGCTGATCGGCGACTGATGCAGGATGATGTCGTCCCCTTTCCAGGCATGACGCTTCCCCTGCCATGTCCTCGGGAACTACTGACATCCATCGACCGGAATCTGCGGCTCAAGCCTCAAGAACGTTGCCAGGCCGCCGGGGAGTGGAAAGAATGGCTGCAACAGGGGAAGCCGCTCAGAACATCACCCAGATTGGTTCTTCTCACACGCTTGCTAATCGCAGCTGTCGTTGTCTTACTGGTTGGCGTTGCCGCCTGGGGAATATGGGGGACCATACAATCCTCCCAGCCAATAAACGCCTTGCCGAAGACGCACGAAGCAGCCATGGGAAAAACAGATCCAGCCTCAAAGTCGCCAAAGGAACTCAAGGATGCACTTTACTAAAAAGTACGTGCCCATTATAAGCTGGATGATTATCTCTCCCGGTTCCCTGAATTTACACAAAAGGCTCATACTATTCAATCCGAGTGCTTTAAGGAATTAGATGAGTTAAAACAAGAGTTGGAAAAGAAAATTCCAACTATTGCCACACATCATGAGGCCTCTTCCTATTCAGTCGCCATCAGCAAACGATATGAGGCTTTGTGTAATAAATGGGCCACAGCACACCAGACACTATCCACCAAATTCCTCAATGAGCTCATCCTCCCTCTGGCTCAAATAACCGGTCACGTCATCGAAACCTATCCTGCCGCCAACATGGAAGAAGAAGCCCTCCTTCCCGCCATGGAAGACCGAATTTACAAAGAATGTAATGATCCTCTCGTGGAAATGAATATTCTTTTGGACGGCTTGAACGAAAAGATCCATGACAAACGCACCGAACAGGAGCTTTCCCTGTTGGATCAAGTGCAAAAGCGATCCAATGAGTTACTCCAAAAGGAGGAAGAAAAAGCGTCTGTAGCTAGCCCTCCCTCGATTGAAAAGGAAATCCATCCTTCCTTCTCCGATAATGGTTTTGCTTCATATTCCACTAAAAGCCTCAAGCCTGGCGCCATCCTTCAATTCGATGGGTTAAAAGTCATCTACACAGTCAATATCGGTCACAACATGACGATAGATGACAAAGAGGTCAACGATTGGCTAACTGCGCGAGCCCATCTTTTACCTATTTCACAATGGAAATATCCTAAAAAAATAACCAATGAGACGAACCTGTCGTTTCTCTGGCTGAGTCAGGACGAAAACTATTTCACCCCATCAAAAGGAAGCAATTACCAGTACGATGGACAATCCATGTTGAAACAGTATTATCAACATGTTTCTGCCTATACTTACCATGATAAGAAAGCTACGAGATTCCTCATGTTACTGGGTATGCTCAAAGGATTCTACGTCGATCAAAACAGCCAACAGGCCTTCCCTGGATTTTGGTTGCCGTTAAGCCAGGGGATTTATTCCAAATGGACAACACTACCCAACGGTCTCCCCTGTAACTTTCTTAATGACTTCCCCATAGCTCTGTTGGAATACCTATGGGAACCTACCCATCGGATCAACTATTGCAAGGGATTCCCCAAAGGGGCCTTTAGCAAAGAGGATATGAACCTCAACTACGAATTTGACATCAAGTGGCAAGATGATTTCCCTACAAAGGTAACTATCACACTGGATCTCACCCCTCTCGAAAAAAAGTTGTATCCGGTGACTCAAAAAAAAGAAACAATTGAGCTATAAAGCCATCGAGTTGTAGGGTTTTCCATAAGATAATCACGGCAAAAAGAAAGCCCTCCAAGGAACGGGTAAACGAGAAACTGTTTTGTCCAGGAGCGTTTCTTCTCTATTGGCGGGAGGCCTGGAGGGGAGTCAAATGGAGAGAACGACATGCAGTCAATACCCTGGAGAAAAAACTAGAGCATATCCAAAAACTTTTAACGACCTGGATTTGAAGATGGCTTGTGTCCCTTCTTGTTCTCCAGCTTTTTGATATCTCGCTCCAGTTCTTTCACATAGTCCTGTTCCGCCTGACGTTCCGTTTTCAGCCTGCGGCGTTCCTCATAAAGTCGGTATTGTCCCCGGACATGCTCTTGAGCCTGCTTCTTTGACCGTTGCCCCTTGCCTTTCAGTACACGCCTTCCCATGAGACGAAGCAGTTCGTTAAGCTTGTCTTCCCACTCATGCAGGAATATCTCACGGCGGTTCTTTGCCTGATCCTCGACAAAGTCCAGGCACAGGGAGGTCAAACGATTGAAATCGCTGATTTCTTCCTCATTAAGGTAGTTCTTTGCGACCGTAACGTCGCTGATATGGATTCGGTCGCCAGCCCAGTTGGTCAACCCCATGTTGGGCGCTGATGCGTTAGCCCGCATCATCATCAATTCTGCGGCACTATGACCGGTAATGGCATAGTGCAGTTTGTTCTGAATCGAGCTGAAAAACTCCGTCGTTTCCTTTCCGGACGGTATATAGTCAGCCGCCATGGCAAAAACATCCTTGATGCGCAGGTACATGCGCCGTTCGCTGGCACGAATGTCCCGAATACGCTCGAGCAATTCATCAAAGTAGTCCGGCAACGGTGTTGTTCCAGGAATCGACGGATTCTTCAAGCGTTCGTCATCAATGGCAAACCCCTTGATCATGTATTCCTTCAGACGCTGGGTCGCCCATATGCGAAATTGAGTGCCCCGTATGCTATTTACCCGGTAACCGACGGAAATGATCATGTCGAGGTTGTAGAAGATGACAGAACGTTTCACCTGTCGTTCCCCCTCCAATCGAACTGTAAAGAATTTCTTTACAGTTCCATCCTCTTGAAGCTCACCTTCTTGCAGGATATTCGCAATATGTTGTCCGATGTTCTGTTTACTTGTCTGAAACAGCTCGGCCATCATCTGCTGGGTCATCCACAACGTCTCATCATGGATGCGAAGATCCAGACGGATGTTGCCATCCGGAGAAGTATACAATAACAGCTCTCCGGGAACCGGGGTTTCATCTTCTGTCGGCAGATGGGTCATACCTTGTCTTCTTTTCGATCAATCCATATTGCAACCCGAATAACAGCAGTCATTCTGGAACAACAAGCCCAATGGAGCATAGCAAAACCGGCATGCATGCAAAGCTCAAAGCTCACATCGTCCGACGACTTTCATCAAGAGGCATCATTCCGATGAGAAGATTTCTTGAAATAACTACAGCCGCTATTTTATGAAAACGCATAAACTTGAAATAGACAAGCAGGTTATTTTAGGTTAATCATAGCCATATGAAAAGGGAGCATACGGGAGACTACGAGATTACGGCGGTAGCGGGAGAACAGGTGAAGGCGTTTATTCCTTCGCCGTTGCCGCCCGTCCCGGGAATAGATATCAGTCCCGAATTGCAGCAATCGCATGACCAGGCTCTGATTGCGGTCGGTGAACTCAATTCCCTGACCTCTCTTTTGCCGGACTATTCACTTCTGTTGTATTCCTACGTCCGCAAGGAAGCCGTCTTGTCGTCAAGAATTGAAGGCACCCAGTCTTCACTGTCGGACTTGTTGGTGTCGGAAATGGATGGGATTCCCGGAGTTCCCCTGGAAGATGTCACGGAAGTCAGCAATTACGTTGCCGCCATGCAGTACGGCCTGGACAAGATCCGGGAAGGCCTGCCCCTGTCGTTGCGGTTGATCAGGGAGATGCACGAAGTCTTGCTAAGAAAGGGCCGGGGAGAAGGCAAGAATCCGGGAGAGTTTCGTACAAGCCAGAACTGGATCGGCGGAACAAGGCCGGGCAATGCCGTTTTTGTGCCGCCTCCTCCTCACCGGGTTATGGAATGCATGGGTAAGCTGGAACTGTTTATTCATGATCCCGCGCACCCATTGCCCGTTCTCATCAAGGCGGCGTTGGTGCATGTGCAGTTCGAGACCATTCACCCATTCCTTGACGGAAATGGTCGCTTGGGACGTTTGCTGATCACCCTGATGCTTTGTGATTCCGGCATCCTGAAAGCCCCAATTCTATACCTCAGCCTGTTCTTCAAAGTCCACCGCCAGGAATACTACCGTCTTCTCAGCGACGTAAGATCAACAGGGGACTGGGAAGCGTGGCTCTCCTATTTCCTCGAAGCCGTAACACTGACATCCCGGCAGGCCGTGACGACCGCCAGACAGATTGCCCGGCAAATATCCGATGACCGGAAGATCATCGAACAAACAGGCCGTTCCTCGGCAACGACATTGCTTATTTTCGAATGTTTTACACGAAAGCTGATTGCCGACAGCAAATACATTGTTGCGGAAACCGGCCTGAGCCCCGCCACCGTTAACAGCGGTTTGGCTCGTCTTCAGGAGCTGTACATCGTTTCGGAAATAACAGGAAAGAAGCGGGACAAGATTTACAGCTATGCCCGATGCATGGAGGTGTTGAACCAGGAACTTGATTACGATACGGAATAGTAATATTCATTTTCCGGCAAACGTTACGGAAAATGTAGTTACCTCATATGCGAGAAAGGAGAATTGTTACTCGCTATGATCAAAGATAGTATCGAAAAGAATACAAGACACTAGAACAAAAAATTTATTTATGAATATTAAAGATATAATATATTATGAGTTAGATTGAATTATTTTTTAAAAAATGAAAAACACTTACAAATCAATTAAAGAATCAAAAGAAATACTTAGTGCTTTATTGAAAAATAATACAACATTAGCTATTCATTATGCGTGCTTAAGTTTTACTAGCGAAAATAGTACGAAGACTCCAAATGTTATTGCTATTTCAATAAGAAATGTAAAAACAGGAAGTAATCGAATATTTTCCTTATTGCATTCCGCAGAAAAACTTCATCGAGATCCAACATTGGATTTAAATTGTATTGAAGAATTTGAAAAACATATGCTTCGTTCATTTTTTAGATATATAAAAAAATTCCCAGAACATGATTGGCTTCATTGGAATATGAATAGCGATACATATGGATTTTATGCCTTAGAGCACCGAGCGCAAACTCTTAATATTACGCCGACAGTAATAAAAGATAACCATAAATATAATCTTGTTGGTATTCTTTGTGGCATATATGGAGACAAATTTTCTCCACATAAATTACATACAGAAAATGATATTATAATTTACGGACAGTTATCAACCCTTCTACTTTTGAATAAAGATATAAGTACAAAAGATCTGATTCCGGGAGCATTGGAACCGCAGAAATTTCAAAACCTACAGTGGAAAGAAATAAATCTTTCTGTACAAAGAAAAACTGCATGTATCGGTGCTATCGCGAAGCAGGCAGAATTAGATAAACTACATACACAAGCTTCTTACTGGCGTAAACATGGAGGTTTCTTTTATGGCATCAGAAATTTATTATCTAATTTTTGGTTTAGGCTTATAGGTTTGATCATAGGGATAATTTCGGGAATATTAACTATATATCAGTATCTCAACTAAAAGAAAGCCCCTCATGGGAGAGACTTCCTGATGTTGCCAGTCCTACACCTGCCACATGTCATCCGGGAGAGGAGTCAACGATACCCCGTCTCCCGGCATGGACATACTGGCCATGCGGACGCTCCGGCTCAGCCATGCGAACAGTTCCGGGAACTTCTGATCATTGACCCGCATGGGAGGACGCCCCGGGCTGATGCTGCAAAGCTCCGACAGATCGGCACGGCCGATACCGAAGACGAACACACTGAGCTTGCGGGCAGCCATCAGTTCCTTCAATCGTCCCTCCAGCTCCCGGTGCCGGGCGCTGGTCGGAACCCCGTCCGTCATCACGACGAGCCAGGGTTGGTAGTATTCCACCCCGTGTGCCCGATAGGTACGTTTACGACTGTCAAGTTCAGACAAAGCCAGTTCGACGGCTTCGCCAAGGAACGTTTCATTCTCCTGTGACGTGGAGATCTTCAGGCCTGTGTCAGATTCCCGGATCGGACCGAACTCCTTCACCGTCGCCACCGTCCGGGCGAATGTGATCACCGCTACGTCGGCGGCCAGCTTGGCCAGAGGATCGGCAAGAATGTCGCTGACGAACCGCTGAAGACCAGTATTGAGCTCATCCATCCGGGTGACCATGTTATCTCCCGTGACGATATTCCAGTTGATCCCGTCAGCGTATTCCTGACGGACGATGTGTTGGTTGTCGCCCCGGATAATACCGTTCATACTGCTGCTGGTATCCAGCAGGAAGAGAACGGGAAGCCGGGCGTTGGTGTTGTTGCTGAACTCGCGCATGGCGGCGAGTTGTTCCTGTCTGGTTGGG
>NZ_LBCB01000016.1:0-329 GCF_000980515.1 Akkermansia sp. UNK.MGS-1
GGGTTCAGCTCCGGCTGATCCAGCCGCACGAAGTCTCCGGCGGGTTCCAGTTCCACCCCGGCGTCGTCAATGGGAACGGGCCTGTACTCCCGGCCGGAGATAGCGGCCAGTTCATACGCCATGCCGTTGTGGGAAAGCAGGTCCGGCCGGTTGGGCGTCACTTCCACTTCCACCAGGGTATCTGCCTTGACAACCTGGGAAATAGGCGTGCCGGGTTCCAGTTCCTGGGGGAGAATCCAGAGACCGTGCTCCTTGTCGGGAAGCCCCAGCTCAGAGGCGGAACAGAGCATGCCGCGGGACTCCACGCCGCGCAGCTTGCCCACCTTGAT
>NZ_LBCB01000017.1:0-368 GCF_000980515.1 Akkermansia sp. UNK.MGS-1
CTGGTGTTCACGAACAAGGGCGAAAAGACCGTGCGCCTGTTTGATGACTTCTATCCCCTCAAAGATGACGGCCCTAATATCCATATCGAAATATGGGAAAAAGTGGGAGGGAAAAGATATGGGTACAGAGTGGGCAAAATAGAGAATCCAATAGCCTGTTATGTAGCCGGGTATAAAATCGAACGGGTAGCGGCTTTGATACGCTTCATTACGTTGAAGCCGGGAGAAAAGCATGAAGTCCCCATCAAGGAAGCTTACCTGTTGCTGACGTATTTTGACCGTCTTCGCAATGGTCAGAACTATGAGCTGGAAGTATGTTTCAGGGATGGATATGCGGAACCCGGTGTTCGGAGGGTGTATATAGGGAA
>NZ_LBCB01000018.1:0-389 GCF_000980515.1 Akkermansia sp. UNK.MGS-1
CACGGCCCGTCTTGTGCAGGAAGGCATGCTCAGGCCCCACGCCGGGATAATCCAGCCCGGCCGAAACAGAGTGCGAAGGCTCGATCTGGCCGTCACTGTTCTGGAGCAGCATGGTACGGTTGCCGTGCAGCACGCCGGGGCTGCCCAGATTGAGCGGCGCGGAATTAAAGCAACCCGGCTCGCCCGTACCGGCGGCTTCCACTCCGATGATGCGCACGCGCTCGTCCTCCAGGAAAGGATGGAACAGGCCGATGGCATTGGAGCCGCCACCCACGCAGGCCACCACGGCATCCGGCAGGCGCTGGGCACGGGTCAGCATCTGTTCCCGCACTTCCTGTCCGATGACCTGCTGGAACATGCGCACCAGCGTGGGGAAGGGGTGCGGTCCC
>NZ_LBCB01000003.1:0-10977 GCF_000980515.1 Akkermansia sp. UNK.MGS-1
CTCTAATGATGAACGACGCAGAAATACAAATTCAGTTTCCGAAGCCTGGAACATGGCAGGAATTCACTCTGACGCCCATTTATCAGGACAAGGGCGGATATAGACCTCCGGCACGCTATACGCAGGACGAGATACCGGCGGAGCAGGCACCGGCCATGCAGGCCGTTGTTGCCGCGCTGGTTGGACTGGCGGAACCGTGGCAGGCGGTGCAGGTGTGGGCAAGGCTGGGAAAAGATGTCCTGACCCTTGCGGAGGATGGTGCCTATACAATGATTGATGCGGTGTCTTTGACCGTTGAGGCCGTCCATGCGGAGACCAAAGGCCGCAGGATTTTTACAGTCTCGGACTACCCGGCTTTTATCATCACGGACCCCGCCGCCGTGGAGTTTTTCAAGTTTTTTACCAAGGATGAGCGGGTATGAGTGGGCGGTGAGGTATGCGGGCAGCCATGAGCGTTTGTGGGAGGAGTGCAGACGGGTACTGGATGCGGGAGGTGTGGCGGCGATGAGCGGGGAGGTTGTGTTGCTTGGGTGGCTGGTGGATGGGGGGCGCGTGTTTTATGTGCATTTGGCGTGGGGGAGTGTTCATGAGTTGGTGGAGCTGGCACGGGGTTGTCTGGGCGAGCAGGCGCAGGGGGTGGAACGGGTGAGGTTTGAGCGTGGCGGGCGGGAGCGGGACAGGGGGATGCGTGAGGTGGCGTTGGTGGATTTATTAAGTATTAAAGACTAGAGATTAAATATTATGTTTATTGGTAAATTGATTGCGAATGGTTTTTTGCGCGAGGAGGCAGGTGACGGGGGCGCAAATGGCGGCGGCCCGGTGAGCCTGATGGCTGGTGCCGGAAATAATGCTGGTGGAGATGGGGCCGGAAACGGTGACGGGGATGGAGGAGAAGGAGACGGAGGCAACAGTGGTGGAGATGGCGGAAGCGGTGCGCCCGGAGCGGGCGCCGTGCTGCGGTATGATTTGGGGGATGAGGCGGCGATGACGGCATGGAGGGAGGCTCTTGGGATGAATAAGGAGTTTGCGGGCGATGAGTTTTTGCCCGCTGCCCCGGAGGGGCTGCCGGAGGGGGTGTGGGATGCGGAGGCGGTGGAGGTGCTGGGCCGCAAGGCTTGGGAGCTGGGGGTGCCGAAGGAGGCTTTTGCGGGGATTGTGCATGAGTTTGCCACCCGGAGCGCAGAGGCTCAGAGGGCGGCGGATGCCGCCGAGGCTGAGCGCGTGGCCGCTGTGAAGGCTGAGCTGGAGGGGTTGTGGGGAGATGGATATGGGGCGCATGTGAGGAGTGCGGTGAGTGCGCTGGAGATGCTGGCCAAGATGACCGGGGTGAGTGGTGAGGAGGTGCGTGCCGTGGTGGATGATCCGGTGATCGGCACGAATCCGGTGATGATCCGGCTTCTGGCTCAGATGGGGGCGATGATGCAGGATGAGCCTGCCAAGGGGCTTAACATGCCCGGGGGCGCGGCTGCCGGGGGGAAGGCGGAGGCGGAGAGGATGATGAATGATCCGAGCCACCCTTTACATGAGGCGTTTATGAATCCGAACCATGCCAATCACAGGTATGCCGATGAGCAGTATAACCGCCTGATGGGGTTTTAGGGTCATGGAGAGCGAGTAAGAACAAGAGTTATTAACATTTAGTTATTATATTATTATGGCAGTTACAATTAGCGATAATTATCAGGTCAAGTACACGAATAAGTGGGGGGTGTTGCTGCAACAGAAGGTGAGCGCATTGGAGAAGCTGGTGACGGTGGACAGGGATTGCAAGGGGGAGGTGAAGTTTATTGACCAGTACGGGGTGCTTGATTTTAAGGAGAAGACGACGCGCATGGGGAGCACCACGCTTGATGAGGCTCCTACGTTGAGGCGTTCCATGCGTCCGCGCATTTTCACCAAGGCGGTAGGGTTTGACGAGTTTGACGCGACGAAGCTTGGCGATTTGGATTTGCCGGTGAGCAAGACGCTGGAGGGGTTGAGGATGGCGGCGAACCGGAAGATGGATGATGTGATGATTGCCGCGTTTCTAGGGCAGAATTTTGTGGGTAAGGACGGGACGACGGCTAAGGCTTTTCCAGACGACCGAGTTGTTGCCAAGGATTATGTGGAGTCCGGCACGAAGGCCTCAAGCGGCCTGACGCTGGCTAAGCTGCGCCGGACGTTGCAGATGTTTCAGGAGGCGGATGCGTGGACGGAGGATAGTTCCGCCGCCGGGGATCAGCTTGTGTTTGCGTGTTCTTCCGCGCAGATTCTTAATTTGCTGAGCACGACGGAGGTGACTTCTTACGATTATAATAGCGTGAAGGCTCTGGTGGATGGGAAGGTTGATACGTTTATGGGGTTCAAGTTTGTCCGCACGGAGCTTTTGCCCAAGTCCGAGGGGGTGAGGGAGTGCCTTGCATGGGTGAAGAGCCGCGCCCAGTTCGGGCTGTGGAATGATTTTAAGGTGAAGATTTCCGTGAGGGATGATTTGGATGAGGCGTTGCAGATCCGCGCGAAGTTTGCCTGCGGGGCAACGCGTCTGGAGGAGAAGGGGTTTGTTAAGGTGCTGTGCGCACAGTAAGGAGTTGTTTCCGGGCAATGTTTGTTGCCGTGGAGCGGCGGGGGGCGGTCTGCGGGCCGCCCTCCGTTTTCAGCTTAGTTTTTTGATGATGTTATGAAGCAGTTGGATGTGGTTAATTTTGCCCTTGCCAAGTTGGGGAAGGCTCCTGTGACGGGGCTGGATGATGAGGAGGTGGGGGCTGTGTTGCGAGCCATGTGGCCGAGCGCAGTGGAGTATGTTGTGCAGGAGGTGAAGCCTGTGTGGGCGAAGAGGGTGGCGCAGTTGGAGGGTGAAGAGGATTTGCGGCTGCCCGGTTTTGTGCGGAGCGAGGCGTTGCCGGAGGGTTGTGTGGATGTGGTGGATGTGGATGGGGCCGGGTGGTGCGTGTTTGACGGGAGGTTGTTTTGGACAGGGGAAGGGAGGGAGGTGCGCGTGGTGTATTTAGTGAGGCCGGATGATGCCGCCCATGAGTGGTGTTGTGCGGATGGAGAGTTGCTGGCCGCCAAGCTGGCGTGCCTGTGCGCGTTGACCGTTACCGGGCGCGGGGATTTGGAGGGACGGCTGCAAGCGGATGTGAGGCGGCTGGAGATGAGGGCGCAGTACCGGGCGCGGTTGCAGGATATGGGACGGGGAGGGAGAGATGAAACGGTGTCTCCGTGGGGGAGGAGGGGGATTGTATGAGCGGGATGAGGGTGGCGTTTACCGGAGGTGAGTGGAACCGCATGGGGGCGATAAGGTATGATGTGGATGGGTATGGCCGGAGCGCGCAGACGATTGTGAATTTTCTGGTGCATACGTTCGGCGGGCTGATGCGGCGGCCCGGCGCGGAGAGGATGTGTGCGGTGGATGGAGGGGCCGCTTGCGGGCGGGTGCGGCTGATGGGGATGGATGTGAGTGATGAGCAGCGGTATATGGTGGTGTTTGGAGCGGGGTTTGTGGAGGTGTTCCGGCTGGATGGGAGTTTGGCCGCCCGGCTGGAGAGTCCGTGGACGGAGCAGGATTTGCCGGAGCTGCGGTGGGTGCAGTGCAATGACGTGGTGTGGGTGGTGTGCGGGAGGGTGGCTCCGCAGAGGCTGGAGAGGCATGGCGATGATGATTGGAGGCTGGCGGTGATGGAGTTTGACCGGAGTCCGAGGGAGTTTGCGATTTCCAAGGATGGGGAGGCATGGGTTGAGCGTGATGCGGGTGGGTTGATGTTTGGTGCTGACCGCCATGTGTTCCGCTCAGAGGAGTTTGGCACGAGTGTTCTTTATACTCAGCATATGGCGGAGCGGGTGGTGGTGGCGCAGACTCACGCGGAGTTGACCGGGACGGGTAATCCGCCCGAGGCCGTTCCTGATTTGTCCGCTGCGGGTACGATTGTTTTGGCGGGGCAGGAGTTGTGGACGGTGAGCGGCGATGTGCGTGTTACATGGACATGTTATAAGCAGTATTACGGGAGGACGGATTATAAGGGGAGCAAGAGTTTGGCTGATTATCCGGAGTTTTTCTTTCCCGGATGGGTGGTGAGCCGATTTGGGAGCGGGTTTAACAGCATGCGGGAGTGGTGGGCTTCCAGCGATGGGCCGCAGAGGGCGTTCGTGTGCCATGAGGGGGCGTGGACGCTGAAGACTTACGGGAATGAGGATCAGCGGTGGCAGGGCGAGTTTCAGTTGATGGGTGCGGATGCGGAGGATGAGAGTTTGAGCCCTCATAAGTTTGAGGTGCTGCACAGGTTTTGGTCATGGGACGGGGATTGGCGGAATTTTGAGTTCAGCGGCACGTGTGAACGTCCTACACGTTTGCAGTTGCGGGTGATGAAGTATAAGCCCGCGGCGACTAACTGGGGCAGGCATGAGTTGAGGCTGAATGCGTGGGATTATGAGGCGGAGGGGCTGGTTGCCGGGGTTGGCGATTATTGGGAGGAGGTGTGGGGGACGGTGCTGGAGCTGGATGGGGGGAGGCTGCTGCTGGCAGGGAAGGCCCATGCCTGTTGTTATGTGTTTGACCGGGTGGACGGCGGGGGCCGCAAGGTGGGCGCGGAACGGGATGATGGCTGCGGATGGGTGGGGGGATGTGTGTTGAAGGATGGCCGGGCGTTTTTGACCAGCGGAGGGGCAAGGTGTTGTGTGCTGGATGTGGAGAGCGGGGAGGAGAGTGAGGTGCTTTTGGAAGGGGTTGGGGATCGTTTTTTTGGCGAGGCGGTGTTGCTGGATGATGGGCGGGTGCTGCTGACTCCGTATATGGCGACGGCTTTTTATGTGTATGATCCTGCGGATGGAAGTTTGGAGAAGGTGGCGCATTCCGGGCTGGCAGTTACAAGCGGGAGTTACCGGAGGGCCGCTGTGGTGGATGGCGGGAGGGTGTTGCTTTGCCCCTGCAATAATGGCGTTGCATGCGCGGTGTATGATCCTGTGGCGCAGAGTTTGACTGCCTGCACGGTGACCGGGAGCAAGAAGGCTGTCTGGCATGTGATGCCGTTGCGGGATGGCCGGGCTGTGTTGTTGTGCGGAGAGAGTGCTGGGGATGTGGCGGATGGGGAGGCTGCCATGGGGAGTGTGTGTTTGTATGAGGATGGGAAGGTGGTTGAGAAGATGGGTTCCTTTTTGGGGCTGGCCGGGTGTGTGGAGAGGGAGGATGGGCGTGTGGTGTTGTTGTATTTTGGTCTTGGCGGTTGGGGCGAGTTTGTATGGGATTTGGAGGATGGCAAGACGATCGAGAGCAAGGTGACGGTGAATGGGTTTTGGCCGAGGAAGTGGAAGTGGTGCGGGTGGCGCAGCGGGGGGATGGATATGGTGAATTTTTTGTCCGGTGCCGTGGGGAGAGGCGTTGATCAGGTTTGGACGGCGGCAGAGATGGGTGGGATGAAGTGGAGGGTGCTGAGGTTGAGTTATAAGACGTATGGGGGGGCCGGATTGCCGTATGAGAGGGCGGTGACGGATGTGTGGAGCAGGGGGATGTTTGGGGGAGGGTGCGGGTGGCCGAGTGCTGTGGCGATGCACCAAGGGAGGTTGTGGCTGGCCGGGACGGCGGCGAATCCACAGACGGTGTGGGGGAGCGTGGTGGATGATTTTGCCAATTTCCAGATTGGGGACAGCGATGAAGATGCGATTCAGGTGACGCTGGCGGCCAAGGATTGCCACCGGATTGTGTGGATGGAGAGCGTGAATGATTTGTTGATTGGTTCCACGGCCCAGGTTTGGCGGCTGAGCGGAGGCGAGGGCGGCGTGGTGACTCCTGATTTTTGCCGCGCTGCCGTGCAGTTGAGGGTGGGGTGCAGCCGGGTGGATGCGGAGGCGACGGATGGAGGATGCGTGTTTGTCCAGAGAGGGGGGATGAGGGTGAAGGAGCTGGGGTACAGTTTTGAGGCGGACGGGTACAGGGCCGCCGATACGACGACGTTTGCCGAGCATGCAGGCGGGCCGGGAGGGTTTGTGGGGCTGGCCGTGCAGCGCGTGCCGGAGGTGAGGATTTGGGGGGTGAGGGCTGATGGCGGGCTGGCTGTTCTGACGTATAATGCCGAGCAGCGGGTGTGCGCGTGGACGAGGCATGTGCTGGGAGGGGGCGGCAGGGCGTTGAGCGTGGCCGTGATGGATGGGCAGGATGCCGATGAGGTGTGGCTGGCTGTGGAGCGTGATGGCCGGGTTAGTCTGGAGCGGCTGGTGGAGGGGTGCGGCGTGTTCCGGGACGGATGGAGCCGTGGGGGAGATGCCGGGGCGCCGTATGAGTCCGTACTGGTTACAAATGGGCTTGCGTTTGAGCAGGGTGCGGGGGTAAAGTCAGGGAGTGTGAGCGTGCGTGCGCGGTTTGTCGCGAGCGCGGCGGATGGGGTGCGTGCAGGGTTTTGCGGGCGGTTGACGGAGTTGAGCAGGAGCCGGGGCGATGTGCTGGACGGCTGGCAGGATTTGACGGTGCCGGGGGTGTGGAGTGATGAGCTGGTGTTTGAGTTGCGGTGCGCCGGGGATGGCGATGTGCGTTTGCTGGGGTTTGATGTGCAGTTTTCAAAGTAGTTTATTGATAGATATTATATTATGGAATGGTTTCAGTTAGGTATGGCCGGTCTTCAGGGGCTGGCCGGCGCGTTCCGGGGACGCGCCGAGAGGGAAGCCGGGCGGCAGGCGCGGCAGACGGCTTATTATAATGCGTCCGCGCTGGACAGGGAGGCGGATGCGCTGGATGCGGAGAGCGCGGAGAATCAGATGAGGATGCGGGCAATGCAGGGGGTGGCCACAGGGCAGGCCGCCGCGCAGACAGCGGCGAGCGGCGTGGAACGGAGCGGGAGCGCGCTGGGGAGGGAGATGAAGGTTGCGACGCGGTTTGAGCAGGAGGTGAATGATTTGGCGGCGCGCAGTTTGCAGCGGTCTTCCGCCATGAGGGAGCAGGCCCAGATGGAGAGGTGGAAGGGGAGGCAGGCGGAGCGGGCCGGCAAGGTGTCCGGATTCGGGAGTTTGCTGAGCGGCGTGGTGCAGGGCGGCGCAACGGCTTTTAATGCTTTCAAGTAGATATGGATAAGTTTTCTTTGTTGAGCGGGTATCATGAGCCTGTGCTGGCTGATACGGGGGCCGCAACGGCTCCGGCGCGCGCGGCGGCGGAGGTGGCCGGGGAGATGGGGGCCGGGGCGAGGTTGCTGGCGCGGGAGGATGAGGAGAGGGCGCGGTTGCAGGAGAAGGCGGACAGGATGGCCGATGCGGGGAGTTTTGAGGATGTGAAGAGGTTGATGGAGGAGGAGAGAGGGTTATGGGATAATGCCGAGCTGGCGGCGGGGAATAAGCCGGGGAGGGAGGCCCGCTGGAATGCGCTGGTGAGCAAGAGGCTGGGGCCTATGTTCCGCAAGGTTAAGTTTAAGACGCCGGAGGTGAAGGAGCGGGCGCGGCTGTGGTATGATGCGTTTACGTCAACGGGCCGTATTGATGCCGGGCGCAGGGAGTTGCTGGCGAGTAAGGAGAGGGCTGCCAAGTCTTTCAAGGCGAGGTATGATTTTTGCCTGAGGGGTGGGGATTATTATGGCGCGAGGGAAGCGGTGCAGACGGCTGGCGCGGAGGGGGTGATGGAGCCGGATGAGCAGCAGTTGATGTTTCAGGATGTGAGTTTCAAGGAGACGGAGAGCAGGGTGCAGACGGCGATTCAGAGAGATCCTTTTCATGGGTTGGATGCGCTGGAGAAGTCGGGAGGGCTGGATGCGGTGAAGGGTAGGCCGGATGTGATTGAGGGGTTCCGGAAACAGGCGGAGGCGGCAAGGCGCAAGGCTCAGGCCGGAGTGGCTCAGGGGTATGTGATGGATGCGTTTGAGGGCCGGGAGTTCCGGGGAAATGATTTGGAGAAGGATGTGAAGGAGGGGCGCGTGGCCGTGGATGACGCGATGAGTTTGCGGGCGGCGGAAGAGCGGCGGAGGAAGGCTGTGGAGAAGATGGGGAAGGAGGAGGCGGAGTTGTACACGAGTCCGGAGGATTTTATGCGGGTGGATGGTTTGTTGCGGGGGTATGAGCCTGATTTGGATGTTGACGGGACGATGTATGCGGAGGTGGAGAGGGAGATTGCCACGTCCATGCTTTCCAAGACGACGAAGGAGAGGATGATGGCGGAGCTGAAGGATCTGGCCATGGGGAATGTGCCCGCACGGTTCCGGGGGGCGGCCAGGGAAGCGGCGAGTGTTGTGAAGAGTTTGGTGGATAGCGGTAGTTTTGGGAAATGGAAGGATGATGATGGTTTAGTTGATTTCAAAGTGCATGAGCGTGTGATGGGGATGGCATATCAAGTACAACAAGGGTTGGATAAGTGGGTGCGTGAGAATCCGGGGGCAAGCCGTGAGGAGATTCGGGCTCAGGCGATGAGGTTAGCGGTGAACGGTGGAAAAGTTGTACCGGAGTGGAGTGAGAATGTGAAATTTTCCGGAGTTGCCGCTTCTGAACCAGTTGTTGTCCCTCGCAGGGATGTTGAAGAAGGCGAGGCAATGGATGAGCTTGGCATAGATGTGAATGTTGCGGGGAATGCTGCGTTATTGCCTCCGTTGGATGGAAATTGGGGGTATGAAGTTCAGGGGCGGAATGAGTGGAGGAGGGTGTTGAGCAAGGTGGATATGAAGGGTTATGATTTGCAACGGTGTTATCAGGCCGCTGTCCATGTGATTAAAACGAGTTCGGCAGCAGAGTTGAGTGAGTTGAAGCGGATGGTGGAGGCCAAATGGGCGTGGGAGAATGGGGAGAAGTGATGTTTCTTGTTAATGTTTAATAGTTAAAAGTTTTTATGTTTGGAAATGATATTTCACAGGTAGCGGCTCAGGCGAAGGAGTTTGAACGTAGCGGGAAGAGGGATAAGTTTTTGGAAGAGAGCGCGAATGCGGTTTATGATGACGGAGAGGGCAGGCAGTTGTTCCCTGTGGAGATTGATCCGGCAATGGATCGGTATTTGCGGCAGAAGGGGGAGGGCTGGCAGGCTGACGCTTGGAATAGTTATCAGAGGGGGAAGATGCTGGCCGCTGATTTGAGGAAAGGAGGGGATGATCCATTGAGGGCGGAGAAGATGAGGGTGTTGGGCGAGGAGAGGGAGAGGTTGAAGAATTATTTTGTGGCGAGGAAGCGGCGTGGATTGCCGTTTTTTACGGATGTGCTGCGTTTTCAGGCCGGTGTGAATGAGGATGCTGCCGCGGAGCGGCGAAAGGATAAGGAGGTTTGGCACCGGAGTGTGTTTTGCGGTGATCTAAAAAAGATTCCGGAAGGTTTGAAGAAGCGGTTTGCAGAGCGGAAGCTACCGGATGGAGAGATTGGAGATGAGATGCGTTATCGCTCTATAGTGTTTGGTTGGGCTTTGAATGAGGGTGGTTATGCAAAGTGGCAGGTGGAAGCTGGAAATGGAGTGCCTGTTCTGGAGCAGATGTGCATCCGTTTGAAGGAACAGGGAGAACAGGTTGATTTTAATAAGCCTGGGCAAACAGTATACATGTTTTTGAGTCGTCAGGCTCAGAAGGACGCACAAGCTGACGAGTTGCTGAAGGGGGCTGCCGAGAGCGTGAGGCAGGCTGTGCTGACGGGCGGGGACGGAAGACAGGCGTTGTGGGAGCAGAGGGGACAAATGGGAGAGGATATGTATAAGAAGGTGGGGAATACATTGCGATGGGTGAAGGCGGATGCGGAGAGGACAAGGCGAGGGCTGGAGCCGGTATTGCCGCGCGTGATGGAGGGGCTGGAGTGGGCCGTGAAGTATGCTGACGGGACGGCGAACCGGATTTTTCAGCCGGAGGGGATGGCTTCAATCCACCAAGCCCTGAAGGCGATGGATGGCCTTACGGATGCCCAGATGGATGCGCTGGCGGAGATTGTGCAGCGCAAGGGCGGGAATGAGAGGAGTTATATGGCGAATGTATGGAAGGCCGGGAACCGTGGCTGGGAGGATTTAGGTAATGGAATCAGGTCTTTGTTGCGCGGCGGGATTGCCGCACAGTTGGATGTGGCGGGGGGAGTGAAGGAGTTGTTTGGCGGGGACGGGTCTGCCCTGAAGGCTGACGCGAAGGCGGCGGATGAGTATGGCCGGAGGCTGGATGCTTTTCTGGCGATGGCGCAGGGGACGTACAGGCCGATTAACAAGCCGGAGTATGGGTGGTTTGGGAATGGGGTGCTGAGCGCGGTGCGGTCTGTGCCGATTACGGCGTTGAGTTTTTCCGGCGTGGGGGCCGGAGTGGCGGCGATGTCTTATGCCGGGGATAGTTACAGTAAGGCCGTGCAGGAGCGGCCGGATGGCGGAAGGCTGGCGAGGCTGGGAGGCGCGGCGGCGAGCGGCGCGGTTCAAGGGGCGTTGGATCGGGCCGGGGCGATCGTGGCAAAGGGAGTGATGGGGTTGAGATCCGGGAGCGCGTTTGTGGATAAGTGGATGAGCAAGTTGAGTCTGAGCCGTCAGGCGATGCGGCTGAAGAGTTCCGCCCTGCGGGCAGGGGCGCGTTCCGGCGTGGCTGGGGGAATGGTGCTGGGCGAGGAGATGACGACGGAGAAGTTGCAGGATTTGGCCGATCCTGTGATGCAGAGTTTGGCTTCCGTGATGGCCGGGGAGGCTCCGGGGATTGATTGGGAGCGGTTTTGGAAGGATTTTACGAACCGTGACCAGAATATGGAGTTGTTTGGTTCCGTGCTGGCGTTTGCGCTGGTGGGGGCCGGGGCGCGGTTTACGGCTGAGGCCGGGATGCAGCGGCAGTTGAGCCGGGAGTATGGGAAGCTGAAGCGGACGTTTGGTTTTAGCGATTCCCTGCTTGCCCGGATGCGGGCGGAGGAGAGTGACGTGGCGCGGTATGCGATGATGCAGGATGGGATTCAGGATTTTATGCGCCAAAATTATGGGAAGGAGGTGGACGGCGTGAAGGTGGGGCTGGGTGACGCGGACGGGATGAGGAAGCTGGCTGCCCGCGGCGGGGTGAGGACGATGGATGTGGTGGCCGCCGCTGAAGCGCATGCGGCGGAGACGGCGCGAGG
>NZ_LBCB01000003.1:11202-79511 GCF_000980515.1 Akkermansia sp. UNK.MGS-1
GGAAGGGTGCTGTGGTGGGTGTGAAGGGGCCGGAGAGCGGCGGCGTGAGCGAGGTGGGGAGTGGGCCTGTGCTGAGTTTTGAGCATGGGCCTGTGCCGGAGCGCAAGGGTGGAAGGCAAGTGGATGAGAAGGAGGCGATGAAGCAGTATGTGGAGGCTGTGAATGAGCAGTTGCGGGAGTTCGGGGCGAGTCCGATCCGCGAGAAGATGAATGAGTTTACGGAGGAGATGCAGTATGTGGTGGAGCTGGGGGACAGGCCGGAGTTTTATGATACGTATGATGATGCGTATGAGGCCGTGCTGCGGCATTTGGAGGAACGGGAGGATGAGGTGGTGGCCGGGCTGAAGAGCAGCTTGCGGCAGTACCGGGATAAGGATGAGGGGTATGTTGGGAGGGTGCAGGATGAAGCGAATGAGGAGATGATGCAGCATTTGAGCGATGTGGGGCAGGATGGGCGGATGAGTTTTGACCGGAGCAAGTTGAGTGTGCCGATGACGTTGGCGCAGTTGAAGACACAGGGTGATTTTATGCGTAAGTCTGCCGAAGGCCGGGAGAGGATTTATGCGGCGCAGATGGGAGTGGAGGCCGGGGTGGATGCTGCCCGGTTGCGGGTGTACGGAGCCAATGTGGCGCAGGAGTTTGCGAACGGACGGTATGAGGTGGTGAGCAGATTGTACCGGGGGGCTAATCCGTTTGACGTTTATGAGGAGTGGACGGAGGGGATGACGAAGGTGTTGATTAAGGATAATGAGTGGACGGTGGCGGAGTTTGAGGATGAACTGAAGCGGCTGGAGGGTGCAACGGGTGAGACGTTTTTGGCGACCGGGGAAGGGGTGGACAGGTTACAGGCGGTTTGCGAAGGGGTGAGCAAGGCGGCGCGAGCACATTTGATGGGGCACATTTCCGATGAGAGGCTGCCGGATAAGTTGCGGCGGTGGTTCAAGATGTTCGCTTTGTTGTTTGCCAAGTATTTTGAG
Source organism: Akkermansia sp. UNK.MGS-1 (assembly GCF_000980515.1). NCBI lineage: Bacteria > Pseudomonadati > Verrucomicrobiota > Verrucomicrobiia > Verrucomicrobiales > Akkermansiaceae > Akkermansia > Akkermansia sp. UNK.MGS-1. The sequence continues at coordinate 12,180 of NZ_LBCB01000003.1, forward strand.
TTTGCACAGGATGTGATGCTGGCGAAGAAGATGCTGGGCGCGGACGTACAGGGGAAGATGAGCGAGAAGTTTCGCCGCCTGTTGAATGATTTTGCCGGGTTTGACGAGGCGGCGATTGCGGAGCGCGCGAGGAGGGAGGAACAGGCGCAGATTGAGGCGGAGGCGATGGGGGATGTGCCGGAGATTGGAGAGTGGGTGGCCGGGAGGCTGCCGCACCCGAAGACGGCGGCTGAGGCCGGTTCCGATTTAACCGGAGAGCTGCAACGGATTTATGATGCCCTGACGACGACGCGGACGGCCAAGGGCAGACGCAGGAAGGATGGTACGCTGGGGAAGAGTTTTGAGCAACGGGTGGTGGCGCGTGCAGAGCAGTTTTTCAGCCGGGAAGGGCGTGTGTCCGATGTGCTGGAGGCGGCGAATGAGGCCGGGTTTGATTTTGCCGATTCCGGGGAGTTGTTGAGCGCGGTGTATGATAGCGTGGTGTATGGGTATAAGCGGTATGCGGCGCGAGGGGAAGGGCAGGAGGTGAGTTTCAGCATGGGGGACAGGGTAAGGCGCGTACCGATGGCGGAGGCCCGGCGTGTGGCTGATGCGTTCCACCGGGTGGAGGGGATGGAGCCTGTTGCTGCGGATGTGCCGGCAGCGTATGCTTCTGATTTGAAGGATGCGCTGGGGGATATTCGGGAACGGTATAGAGTGTTGCAGAAGGAGACTCAGGAACAGGGGTATGCGCTGGTGATGGGGGACGGGAAGCGGGTGCAGGTGGGAGGCAAGGGGTGGAGGGAAGTGAAACAGCATGCAGCCGATAGACGGGTTTTGGCTGCGTTAGCCGTGCTGCCGGAGTTGGCCGGGCGGGCTGAGTTTATTTATTCCGGCGAGAATTCAGATTTGAAACGTAAGCCTAATATAGCCAGATTTCATTATTATTTGACGAAAGCGGATTTCAAGGGGGCTTCCGATGATGGGAGTGCTGATTTGGCCTATGTGAATATTGCCGTGGCAGAGGGGAAGAATGGGGAGTTGTTTTATGATCTGGATGCTTCCACGGTGGAGGACGTAGATAGCATGAAGGGTACTTCCGCCACCCTGCAACGACCCCGCGTCCCAAACACGGGCGAGGCAGGGGATGGAGTACCCCACAAGGGAAGGGTAGCGTTGTTGAAGGAGTTTGTCAATTATGTTGACAGAGATTTAGCTGGACAAGGAAGAGAAGGGCGTGAGGTGAGTGTGCAGGATGTGGAGGCGCAAGGTGGTTTTGATGAGCATGGGGTTCTGGCTGCGGAGAATGCGGTGGTGGTGAAGCCGGATGGCGATGTAACGATGTCTGTCCGCGCTCTGCATGCAAGTCCTCACAGTTTCCGGAAGTTTGATACGGCGTTCATGGGCAAGGGCGAGGGAGCGCAGGCGTATGGCTGGGGGCTGTATTTTGCGGAGAATCCGAAGGTGAACCGGAGTTATCTGAACCAGTTCGCGCAGGACAAGGCGACATGGAGGTTCAGGGAGTTGGAGGCTTCCAATGTGGATGATATGGCCAGAGGGTTGCGCGACCGAATAGTTTTCCCGGAACATGTCAATCGGTTTGAACCAGGCGTGTTGGATGCCGTTTATAGTGTTCTTGGCGATTTGTCTGACGCCAGAGGGGATAAGGGGAAGATAGAAGCGATTAAGGAGGAATTGAGGGAAGATATCCGCATCAATGAAGGTTATTCTGACCAATATCCCCAGGCAAAAAGACAGGCCGATGCTGAAAATATAGCTTACCAATATTTGCTTGATCATCTGGACGAGATAGAGGTCAGGACGGGCATGCCTTCCAATTACCGCGTGGAGCTGAATGTGGAGGATTATTTGGACTTCATGGAAGGAGGGGAGCTGCTGTTTTGGGATAAAGGGTACGGCTCATCTACAACATCCAGAATAGGGGATTGGCTTCTGGATGAGGGCAAGGAAGAAGCGTATTCTTTGTTCAACGACAAGGATCCGGAAAATGGGTATTGGATGGGGGGCAAGATTTACCGCTCGTTGGAGGATGCTTTGGGAAGCCCCAGAGAGGCGAGCGAGTTTCTGTTAAGGCATGGAGTGAAGGGCATCAGGTACGCAGACGGTTTTTCCCGCTGGAAGGCGGAGGAGAAGCAGACGTATAATTACGTGATTTTTGACGGGAACGACATCAAGATTACGGCGTTTGCGGACGAGTCCACCGGGGGAGCGTGGGCGGATTATGTGGATGGGTCGGCGACGTTTTCTATAAGGGAAAAGGCGTCCATCAAGAAGAAGGCGGTCGCTGACGGGACGTTCATGAAGGCGCCTAACGGAGCGAATACGAATCTGACGGAAGACCAGTGGCTTTCCGTGCGCACGGAGGCGTTTAAGAATTGGTTTGGGGATTGGGAGCATGACCCGGAGAATGCCAGCAAGGTAGTTGACGAGAACGGGGAGCCGAGGGTGGTGTATCATGGGAGCGGGGCGAAGTTCAACACGTTCTCACATAAGTTCGCCATGAAGAACGGCGCAGTGAAAGGACGCGGCTTTTATTTCACGGATGATCAAGGTTATGCGGAAGGCTTTGCGCCGAAGGGCGGACATCTTTTTAAAGTTTTTCTGAATTTGCGCAATCCGTTTGATGCGGAAAAACTTTCACTGAGCAAGAAAGACGTCGAGCGCGTGATAGAACATCTTGACCCTGACGGAGATCTTATTGTTTCTGATTATGCGAGTAGCGCGAATGGTTATCCTGGGAAAGCGTGGTATCGGAAGGCGTTGAAAGAAACGGTTGATGCGATTGTGGACAGCAGCGTGAACGACGCGGATATTATCAGCGAACTCTATACTATTGGTGGTCAGGAAGCGGCTCTTCGTGCGGTCGCGGAGACGCTTGGACGTGATGGCTTCATGTCCCGTGGGCCTGTTAATATGCAGATAGTGTTCTCTTCCACGCAGATCAAGTCCGCCACGGATAACCGGGGGACGTATGATCCGAAGAATCCGGATATTACGTTTTCCATGCGGATGATGCGTGGTGGGCAGAGTGTGTGGGATTATCTGGCTGGGGTGCAGGGGCATGCTTTTGAACAGGAAGCAAGGTTGTATGAAGCAATGCAGAAACGGCTGGAGAGCGCGTTGCAGGCGAACGGGTTTACAAGGGATGGAGTGTATAAGGATGAGCAGGGAAGAGATGATGAGGCTGTGAGGGAGCGGATGCTGGCCGTGATGGCCGTATGTGATGCCGTGGTGACGGAGCTGCCGAAGGACGTGCGCGGAGGGATCAGGCCGGAGGTTGTTGCTTCCTACCGGGAGGAGGTGATGGCGAAGAAGACGTGGAGAGGGCGGATGAATGCGCTGATGCGTATGGTGAAGTATGTGGATTGGCATATTGTGAATGAAGGGAAGAAGAGCCGATTTAAGGAGTTTGAACGGTTTAGAAAATGGGCGGCGGCAAGCGTGGGCGAGAACCGGGTACGGCGTGGGAAGATGAATGCGGAGATTCAGAAGCGGCTGGATATGGTGGAGAGGGCGTTAGAGTTGGATGCGGATGAGCTGGAAACGGCGAAGAATACGGCTGAGAAGGTGGTGGAGGAGAAGGCATTGATTGGCGGGGCTGAGTATGATGAGGCGGTGGAGTGGGTACGTGCGCTGGATGCGTTTGGCGGGTTGTATGAGAGGAATATGCACGGGAGGCTGACGGCTGATTTGGAAAGAGTGCAGGCCGCGCTGGATGCCCTGAAGGAGATGTATTCTGCCGGGAGGCTGGCGAATGAGGCGTTTTGGGAGGATCGGCGTGAGCGTATTGCGGATTTGCTGGATGAGGCCGGGAAGGGGCTGGGGCGTGAGCAGCCGGTGAGCGTGAATGAGCGCACCGGAGCGGCGAAGCATGATGTGGGTGTGGGTAAGGGGATGCGGAATTTGGTGCGGGGGTTTGTGAGTTTTGAGAATTTGATGGAGGATTTGTTTGGAGAGGGGAAGGTGACGGAGTATTTTGCAGAGGGCATCAGGAAGGCGCGGCTGGAGTTTAATGATGTGCGACAGAGGCGAGTGTTGCGGTATTACGGTGCCTTGTACCGGATTGCGAGGCCGGAGGAGTTTTTGAAGAGGGCTGACAGAAAGGTGGATGGTCAGGTGAAGCTGGGCGTGAGGCGTGTGGTGGATGGTATGTTGAAGGATTTAAGCGAGAATCGGACTTGGGGGATTGAGGTGAAGATGCCAGGCGAGTTCAGGAGTGAGCGGGTGCGGATTGAAGAGGCGCTGGCGGTTGCGGAGGGTAAGATGGAAGCAGAGCAGATGCCGAAGTGGGCGAAGAATCAGAAGGCGATGGATGCCCTGAAGATGGCGTTGAGCGAGATTCCGGCGAAGAGCAGGAAGGAGTTTGTGAAGTTTTCATGGCTGGAGCAGGGCGCGGAGCTGGTGGAGATGGAGATGAGCGATTTGGAGGCGGCGTATTTGCTCCAGATGTCCGCGATGCCGGAGTATGAGGATAATCTGGAGGCGTTGGGTTTTGACGAGGCTGCGATTGGGAAGGTGAGGGATCATATTGATGTGCGGGCGTTGCGGGTGGCGGAGTATTTAGGGGAGGAGTATGAGCGGGGATATAAGGAGTATAATGAGGTGTACAGGAGGTTGTTTGGGTGTGATATGCCTAAAGTACAGAATTATGCTCCGGGGTTTTTCGTGACGGATAATGCCGCTGAAGCCGTTGATCCGATGGAGTCCAGAGGGAGCGGATGGCTGAGTGTGGGGAGCATCAAGATGCGTCGGAAGCATTATGCGCTGCCGCGTGTGGTGAGTTGTGTGAATGCGTATTGGGCGCACAGTATGCAGATGGATCACTGGGCGAGTTTTGCGGAGATTATGAGGGATATGAAGGCCGTGTTGCTGAATGGAGAGCTGGGGAACAAGATTGATGCGGTGCATGGGGCGCAGGCAAGGACACATTTGACCAAGTGGGTAAAGGATTTAGAATTTGACGGTTCGCAGGATTCGGGCGGAGCCGGACAAGCTCAGCAAGTAGTGAGCCGGGTGTTGGGGGCGATGGCTCAGGGTGCGCTTTCATATAACCTGAAGACGTGTCTGAAGCAGCTCCCGGCCATGTTTTCCAGCATGGCGGATATGTCCCCCTCAGATGCCATGAAAGGGTTTATTGGGGCATTGGCGAATCCGGGACAGTTGGCGGAGGTTTGGATGAGTCCGACGATACAACAAAGGCTGATGCAGGGCATGAGCCCTGAAATGAGGCAGGCTTTGACGGCGAACAGGATGAAGGTGAGCATGCTGGGGGATGCCGTGGAAGCCGGGATGTTGCCGATTGGATTGACTGATGCGGCATTTACAACGTTTTCCGGGGGTATTGCGTATATGGCGGCCAAGAAGATAGCCATGAAAGAGGGATTGAGTGATGAGGTTGTGGAGCAGAGGGCGTTGGCCGCGCTGGACAAAGCGGTGCGGAGGACGGCTCAACCTATTGAGACAGAGCAGAAGAGCCCTTGGGAGATTCATGCGAACGCGCTGGGGCGTATGTTTATGATGTTCCGCTCTGATCCGCGCAAGCAGATAGCGTTGAGTTATATGGCGATTGCGAAGTGGAAGAGGGGAGAGATTGGTATGGGAGAGGCTGCGTGGCGGTTTGGTCAGGCGTGGGTAGTGTATGGGATCATGAATCAGGTGATTGTGGAGTTTCTTAAGTGGGTGATGGGGCAAGGTGACGATGAGGAAGAGTTGGATTTGTGGGATAGGTGGAAAGGGTTTGCGGTGAGTGGAGCGATGGGGGCGTTTTCCGGTATTTTTGGATTGGCTGAGGTAATAGAGTTCATCTATTCAAAACTGGCTGGCGAAAAGTACATGAAGTTTAGTAATACGATGGTCGATCATGCTGAGGCGTTATGGAGAGGAGGAGAAGGTGTAGTGAGGATGTATAACGGTGAGGAAGAGGAGTATGGGAAGGTAATGAATCAGTTGGGAAGAGGGTTGAATGGTATGGGATTGTTTGCGGCGGCAGGAAGGCCGGAGATTGGAGCCGCGGTGCAGGTGATGGGGCGTATTGTGAAAGAGACGAAGAGTATGGCCGGAACATGGGGGCATCTGTGGGATAATGAGATGGCTAAAGCCAGAGAGCAGCAGAGATTGATCCAAGCGACTAAAAAAGAAGAGAAGGAAGCACGGAAAGCAAAAATGGAAGAGAGGAAGGAGTTGATGGCGCGAGTGAAAGGTTTGGATTTGGCAAGCCGTTTGAGAGTGTACCAAGAGGCGGGTTTAGACAAAGATGAAAGGAAACTTATGGAAAACCGGGTGAAGATGGATGGAGCTTCCGAGGTTGTGAAGGCTGTGAGCCGGGTAAAGAAAGATAAGAGGAAAGAGCTGGTAGAGAAGTTGAAGGGGACGATGAGTGACGTAGAGTATGAGGAGTTTGTGACTGAGCTGAAGGAGAAGGGAGTGAAGTGGAAGTGATATGGCAGGTAATGCTATTTATAATGCTATTATTTCATAATATACTTATTATTAAATAGAAATATAGTTCTCCGTGTACCATCAATAAACCCTGCGAGTTCAAAGGCTTGCGGGGTTTTCTTTTGAGATGGTTTATCATGATGCTGTATGCCGGGTTCCGTTCCCTTTTTGAATGTTTCTACTTCCCTTTTTCATTTTTCCTGAAGTGTTGTTTAACATTCCGGGTTTGCTGATAAAAAACGGCTGCCGCGCCTTTTGGCGGGGCAGCCTGTATTGGGAAGCGGTTCCTGAATAAGGAACGAATCTAGGCGCCGAAATCAAGGGTTTTAGGCTCGCGGCTCCAGACGCGGTGCTGTTTCATGGCCGTGATGAAGGAGGGCATCAGGGATTTGGTGTCCTTCGGCATGAGCAGTCCGGCATCATCCATATCCTGGGGCAGGGAGGCTGCCTCAAGCATGGCTCTGGCGTTGCCGGGCAGTCCGATGGCTTTCAGGTGCCTGTAGGCCTGGCGCAAATGATACTTGGCATCTCCGTCTTTCAGGAGCGCTGCGATGCTTTGTTCCCCTTCCGGGACGATGACGGAGTCAAACAGGACGGAAGGAGTGCCGGACAGAGTCCCGTTAACCGGCAGACTTTCCCCTTCTTCCGTTGTTACGCTTCCCATGTGCGGGGCAATGATTTGGGGATGGATACCTTCTTCATGCAGGGCGTCGCAGATTTCTTTCACGGATTTCAGGCTGACGCCGTCCGCTGCCAGTAAAGAGACGCGGAGGCCTTTAAGGTTTCCGTCCGTATGGGCGTACAAGCTCAATGACGGATCTTTTTCCAGTCCGCAGACGGGCCTGGGCAGTTCCCTGCCGAGTTGTTCCCTGGTGAGTTCAATTCCCAGGTTGCGGGCCACTCCGCTTGCCAGGTCCGGATCAATGCGCGTCAGAAGGTCCACCACGCGTTCCCGGATATAGGGGCGCGTCACCTTCCCCAGCTCAAAACTGAACGCGTTGATGATATGCTCCTGTTCCACGGGAGTTTGACTCATCCAGAACAGCCGCGGGTGGGAATAGTATTCCGCGAAGGAGGGGCTCCGCAGACGTTCCTTGACACCGCTTACCGTCTGGGGGCTGGTGGTGAAGCCGCCTTTCTCCGGGGGAGTTTCTCTCGGCCAGTTGTTCCCGATGGAATTGGGATCATAGTTGGCCGGAGAGGCGTCTATCTGCATACGGTGAAAGCCGTCCCTCTGGTTGTTGTGGAAGGGGCAAATGGGGCGGTTGATGGGAATTTCCGTGAAATTGGCTCCTCCCAGCCGGTGCCGCTGGGTATCGCTGTAAGAGAAAATACGGCCCTGGAGCAGAGGATCGTCGGAAAAGTCAATGCCCGGCACGATATTGGCGGGGCAGAAGGCTGCCTGTTCCGTTTCCGCAAAGAAGTTGTCCGGGTTGCGGTTCAGCACCATTTTCCCGACGATTTCCACGGGAACCAGTGCTTCAGGAATGAGCTTGGTAGGGTCCAGAATATCGAAGTCGAATTGGTCTGCGTCCTCTTCCGGGATGAGCTGCAGCCCCAGCTCGTATTCCGGATAATCTCCGGCTTCAATGGATTGCCAGAGATCCTTGCGGTGGAAGTCAGGATCGCGTCCTGTCAATACCTGGGCTTCATCCCACACCAGGGATTTTTTCCCGTACAGCGGTTTCCAGTGGAAACGGACGAAAGTGCTTTTTCCTTCTTCATTGACCAGCTTGTACGTATGAATGCCGAACCCTTCCATCGTACGGAAGCTTCTGGGGATGCCGCGGTCCGACATGGCCCACATGACATTGTGCAGAGTTTCCGGCTGCAGGGAGACGTAGTCCCAGAAAGAATCATGGGCCGTCTGTCCCTGGGGCATTTCATTGTGGGGTTCCGGTTTGACGGCATGGACGAAATCCGGAAATTTGATGGCATCCTGAATGAAGAAGACGGGCGTGTTATTGCCTACCAGATCATAGTTGCCTTCCTTGGTATAGAATTTGGTGGCCCAACCGCGGATATCCCTTACTGTATCCGGAGATCCTCTGAAGCCCTGCACGGTGGAAAAACGCACAAAGACCGGGGTTTTTTCTCCCGGATCCTGCAGAAAAGCCGCTTTGGTGTACTTGGAAAGGGATTTATACACCTGAAAATAACCATGTGCCCCGGAACCTCTTGCGTGAACCACGCGTTCCGGTATCCGCTCCTGGTCAAAATGAGCCATTTTCTCCAGAAAGTGGAAGTCCTCAAGCAGAGATGGGCCTCTGCTTCCTGCTTTAAGTGTGTTTTGATCATCGGATATTTTAATTCCCAGGTTGCTTGTGAGGGCCTGTCCCATGCCGTTGGAGCGCATGGCATCCAACGCCCTGATTTTTTCCGTAGCGTTATCCGGCATTTTCATGGAACCGGGCGCGGAAGGTTCCGCATTGGGCGGCGTAGGTTTCGGAGTGGGTTTGATTATCTCCGGATCAATCGTATCCGTATAATGGGGAGCGGCTTCTTTTCCGTTGGGAAAAGGGGCGATGTTGTTTTCCATGGGCGGTTTCTTTTTTTTCATTGGCTTGTTCATGAGGGACCGAATTTTTCTATGTGGGTAATAGTTCGACTTCCCTTTTTCCGGGGATGTTCCGCCCTGTTTTGTCATCAGTATTTCTCCGGATCTGATGAAAAATTTTTTATAGAAACTGGTATTTAATATTTTATGGGATAAAGAACGGGCTGTGTGGAGAGGGCTTTTTGATTGGCATGTCTGTGATCTCTGTATCCCATGTTTCATTGTTGGCAGGGAGAAGCGGAGATAACCGGGATATGGCCGCGGGCTGGCAGAAAACAGTCGATTTCCTTTCTGAGCGGTGTTTCCTGCATCTGGAGCCGAAGGGAGAAACGGAACCGCGTTGCCGGAACGGCAGGGCAGGGACAGCTTTGCGTACATGAAATGGAACGGAGCTTCCACAAATTTTCATAGACGAGGGGAATAAATAGGTTATGATTTTTATGTCAATCGGGTATTGGAGAGAAGGCCCGCGCCGTCCGGCGCGAGACGGTTTTTCCGGTATGGAACCTTTTTCCTGTTAATTTAAAGTAATGACGGTGCAAGAAATAGCTGAACAGAGTTTGAAGAACCTTCTGGCTTCGCTGGGGTTTTCCGCGGATATCGAAGTAACGGAGACGGACGGCATCGTGTGCCTGAATATTGCTTCTCCGGATTCACAGTACATCATTGGGGGGGACGGGGACAGGCTGGATGACCTTCAGTACCTGGTCAACCGCATGATCCAGCGCAAGATGGAGAATGCTCCCCGCGTGAAGGTGGATTGCGACCATTACCGGGAGCGCAACGAAGCCCGCCTGCTGGAAAAGGCCCGTTCCCTGGCCGAACGCGTCCAGGAGAGCGGCAGGCCGATGAAGATGCCGCCGTTGAATGCCTACCACCGCCGCCTGGTGCATAATGCCCTTCAGTCCATGGAAGGAATTGTGACGGAGTCCGAAGACGGAGACAGCCGTTACAAGCGCATTACCATCAGAAAGGGCTGATGGATGGCAGTTTATTCATGAGGGCTTTAGCGGTCATTGCGTTTTTGGCGCTGGCGTTTCCGGGACGTGCGGAAATGGATGCCCTTTCCGTCTCCTGTTCTGCGGCTCCCTCCCTTCCCTCCCCTGTTCTGGTTGTGTACGGTTCAGAGGAACCCGGTTCAGCGGAAGCCCGTTGGTTGAAAGCTCTCCAGCCGGGCACGGAAGAACGCCGCGCGCTGGATGAATATGTGCGTGACGTGCAGTTTGTCACGGTTCCCAGACATCCTTCCGTGAAGGATTGGGAAGAAGACGGCAGCCTGTCCCGTGCGGCGATGCATGGTGTGCGCATGCTGCCTTCCGTGGTTTTTCTTGACTCCAAGGGACGTGTATTCGACTTGGTGGAAGGAGGGGCCTCTGCAGCTTCCCTACGGGAAAAAGTGTCCCTGCTTGCGGAAAAAGCGCAGCGCGTGCGGCCGGTGACGCGGGTGAATGATATTCCGAAGGGCGGGGACCCTGCGGCAGAAGCCTCCGCCATTTGCCGGGAGCTGGAACAGGTGCCTCCGGAAGCCTGGTTCCGGGATTATCCTGGCACCATGAAGCGTCTGGAAAAATTGAACTGTACGGTTCCGGCTTTTCTGAACGCCCGGGAGGTGGCCCTTCGTCTGGAGAAAAACAGGAAAACGGCTGAATTGCTTGGCGAGTCTTTCCGGGCCAGCAAAGCTTCTTCCATACGAACATGCCTGGAAGCATGGCGTGCCTGCGCGGATGACCCCTCGTTATCCGTGGAGGAGCGCCAGTTAATTCTGCTCTCCATGGTGCATCCCCTCTGGGTGCGGCTGGAAGAGGTTCTGTACCGGGAAGCCCACACTCCGGAAAGCGAGGATGCCTTCAACCAGGCGGTTGCGGTTTTGGAAGAGGTCCGGGACATGAACCGTTCCAGCGTTTGCGGCAGACGGGCGCACCAGCTCAGGGAAGAGCTGAGAAGAGCCCGTCTGGCGGCTGCGCGGTATGATTGATGTGTCTTTCCTGAGTTGCCGGAAATGGACAGGAAGGCCCCCCTGCTTCCGTCACGGAATCAAGGGATGCGTTTTCCTCCGTGATTCCTCTTTCCACAGGAAGGACCGGGCAAATTGGCTTGATTTTGCCCCTGTCCGGGGCTAGTCTTCGAACCGTTATGACAGATTCATCCATCCCGGACATGATGGCGGAGGCTCGCCGAGGCCAATGGACTGACCAGCAACTGGCCGCCAAGGCTGTGGAACTGGCGGAGTCCATTTTAAAGCAGTCGAATGCCGGGATGAGAGGGAAAGAGAAGAGGCAGGCGCAGCAAATGGAGCGTATGATGAATGATCCGGCGGGCAAGGCGTTTACGCTGGCGCTGGCGGATCGGGTGTTCCGTCCTTCTTCTCCGGCGCGGGGCGCGGAGTTGTTCCGCTATCTTCTGGACGGATATGGCGTTCCCCGTTATTTGTCTGCGGCCGACCGTTTCGCCATGAAGATGGGGGGGAGATTTTCCGCTCAATTTCCGGGTGTGGTCATTCCCGTGATTACCAGCCAGTTGAGAAAGGAGAGCTCCAATGTAATTCTTCCTGCCGAGGATGGAAAACTGCGCCCCCACCTGCGCCGCAGGCGCAAGGGCGGCATCCGGATGAACATCAACCAGTTAGGGGAGGCCATTCTGGGTGAAAGCGAGGCGCACCACCGTCTTCAGCAGGTCGTGGACCGGCTGACAGACAAGGACTGTGACTATATTTCCGTCAAGATTTCAGCCATTTTCAGCCAGATTCATCTGGTAGCCTTTGAAGAAACCGTCAAATTGATTCAGGAGCGTCTGCGCATCCTGTACCGGGCGGCCATTACCAATGCGGTAACGTTGCCGGACGGTTCCAGAAAGCCCAAGTTCGTGAATCTGGATATGGAGGAATACCGTGATCTTCATCTGACGGCGGAAGCGTTCAAACGTACGTTGATGGAGGATGAATTCATGCATCTGGAGGCGGGAATTGTGCTCCAGGCCTATTTGCCGGATTCCTGGGAGGAGCAAATGAAGCTGTGCGCCTGGGCGAAGGAACGCGTGGAGCAGGGGGGAGCGCGCATCAAAATACGCCTGGTGAAAGGCGCCAACCTGGCGATGGAGAAGGTGGAGGCCTCCATGCATGGCTGGGCGCAGGCCCCATATGGCACGAAAGCCCAGGTGGATGCCAATTACAAGAGAATGCTCCATTACGGCTGCATGCCGGATAATGCCAGATATGTGCAGTTCGGCGTGGCTTCCCACAACCTGTTTGATTTGTGTTATGCCATGCTGTTGCGTGAGCGGGAAGGCGTGCGTGACCAGGTGGAATTCGAAATGCTGGAAGGGATGGCGAACCATCAGGCGCGGGTCATCCGCCAGGCGGCGGACGGTTTGCTCCTTTATGCCCCCGTGGTTCTGAAGGAAGACTTTCACAGCGCCATTGCCTACCTGGTGCGGAGGCTGGATGAAAATACCAGTGAGGAGAACTTCCTGCATGATCTCTTCGGCATGACGCCGGGGTCCCGGAGCTGGGAGGTCCAGAAAAAGAGGTTTTTGAAGGCCTGTCAGGAAAAGGATGAGGTGAAGTACGGACCCAACCGCACGCAGAACCGCGCTGCGGACCCCATTCAGCCTTCACATTACCGGGATGCCTTTGCCAACGAGCGGGATACGGACTGGTCTCTGAGGCAGAATGCGGAATGGATCAACGGGATGATTGCCGCGGAGAAGGAAAAATCCGGCGAGGAAATCCCTCTGGTTATAGATGGTGAGGAAATTACGACTAATCTGTGGGGCGTGGGGCGCGATCCGTCCCGCCATAATGAAGTTTCCTATAAATTCGCTTATGCGGACTTTGACCAGGTTGAACATGCCTTGGTCACGGCGGACAGGGCCCGTTCCTCCTGGGCGTCCAAAAGCATTGGCGAACGCGCTGAAATCCTGCACCGGGCGGCGCAGGAGCTGTCCAGAATCAGGGGGGAAGCTATTGCTGCCATGGTGAGGGATGCCGGGAAGGCTCCCACGGAGGCTGATGTGGAGGTGAGCGAGGCCATAGACTTCTGCCGCTATTACGCGGAAGGCCTGGACCGCGACGGAATGAACGACGGCGTGGAAATGTCCCCGCTGGGTACTATTTGCGTAATGTCTCCCTGGAATTTCCCCTTCGCCATTCCGACGGGCGGTGTAGCTGCCGCCCTGATGGCGGGAAATGCCGTGGTGTTCAAACCGTCTGAACTGGCCGTTTATACGGCTTGGCAGATTGTACAGGCGTTCTGGCGCGCCGGTGTGCCTAAAAACGTCCTTCAATTCGTGCCGATGCCGCGCAATGAAATTTCCCGCAAGTTTTTGATGGACCCCCGCTTGAACGGCGTGATCATGACGGGATCCTTCCGCACCGGGAAAATGTTGCGCGAACTGCGGCCTGACCTGCATGTGCTGGCTGAAACCAGCGGAAAGGATGCCATGATCATCACCGCTACGGCTGATCCGGATCAGGCTGTAAAGGATTTGGTGAAAAGCGCTTTCGGTCATTCCGGACAGAAGTGTTCCGCCGCCAGCGTGGCTATTGTGGAGGCTTCCGTTTATGACAATCCCGCCTTTTTGCGTCAGTTGAAGGATGCCGCCGCCAGCCTGAAGGTAGGCGGGTCCTGGGAAGTCAACTCCGTGGTGACGCCGCTCATCAGGGAGCCGGAAGGGAATCTGCTCCGTGCGCTGACGCAGCTGGAACCCGGGGAGGAATGGCTGCTCAAGCCGGAACCTTCGGAAGACAACCCGTGCCTCTGGTCTCCCGGCATCCGGCTGGGGGTGAAACCGGGAAGCTGGTTCCATCAGACGGAATGCTTCGGTCCGGTATTGGGAATCATCCGTGCGGAAAACCTGGAGGAAGCCATTGACATCCAGAACGACTCCGAATTTGGCCTTACCGGCGGCCTTCAGTCCCTGGATGAACGGGAAATTGCCTTGTGGAAAACTAAAGTGCAGGTGGGCAACGCGTACATCAACCGTGTCATCACCGGCGCCATTGTCCGCCGCCAGCCGTTCGGTGGGTGGAACCATTCCTCCATGGGGCCTGGAGCCAAGGCCGGAGGTCCCAACTACCTTACCATGCTGGGAAGTTGGGAGGAAAAGGCGCTGCCCCAAAAGCTGCGTACGCCGGGTGAACGTATCTCCGGACTGGTGGAAAAACTGTGTTCCGAGCTGCCGGACTGCGCCAAGCGCATCCGTTCTGCGGCCGGGTCCCAGGCCAAGTGGTGGATGGAGGAATTCGGCGTGGAACATGATCCCTCCCGTGTTTACGGAGAAAATAATACCTTCCGCTATATCCCGGTGAAGGGAATTCTGGCCCGTGTGGAAAACATGTCCGACGATAACGTCGCCATTCTGCTGCTGGGGGCGAAACTGTGCGGGGTGCTCCTGCACCTGAGCATAGGGACGAGCCGCCCTTGGGTTCAGAAAATGCATGGTTACTATGCTTCCCTGACGGTGGAAACGGAAGCGGAATTGATCGTCCGGATGCCGGAAGCGCTTCAAGGCGTACGGTTCCTGCGTGGAACAGATATTTCCGAGGCTCTGGCCAATGCCGCCCGTGCCCGGGATGTGGAAGTACTGGACCGTCCCGTGCTTGCCAATGGGCGGTTGGAGCTGCTGGGTTATTTCCGGGAACAGGCTGTTTCCGAAACCGTTCACCGCTACGGCAATCTCATCCCGCCGCCGGGCAGTTTTAAAACAGACAGCGTGTGAAGGGTAGGGAAGGCCTGAATCCCGGCTTCCGGGTATCTTAGCCATAAAAATGAAGGGAAATCCTCCTGCCGGTTCAAAAGGAAAACATGGGTGTTGGGGGTGTTTCCCTTTCGTTTCGGAATAGCTCTTCACCGAAAGGAGAGGGGGGAAAGTTTCACTTGCAAGGAGGGAAGAGGAGTATCCTGTTGAATGAAATATGAACTTCGCCGAATGAGAAAATTTTCACCAGGCCTCACGGTGAACAATTCCGGTGGGGCGGGAAAAGGTTCCATGATCCTTATGGAGGAAGAGGCGTGGAAGTCTGCAGGAAGCGCAGGCTTTCCCGAAGAGCTTTCCCCTGTTGCCGGGGGAGGGATTGGGTGCTTTTTGCTTCTTTTCTCCATTTAATGATAGAACGTTTCCGGGAAACGGGTATATTATCAGGAACGTTTGCGATGACGCGGCGCTGTTTTTTCCACGTAACCATGAACACCAACCAATCATTGAATTCCCGCGGCAGCCACATCGTCTGGGTGGATTTTCTGCGTATCCTGGCCTGCTTCCTCGTTGTCCTGGCCCATTGCTGTGATCCGTTCGTTGGAAGTTTTGACGGTTCCTTCAACTTTAAATCCGCTGTCTTCTGGGGAAGTCTGGTACGGCCGTGCGTGCCTTTGTTTGCCATGATCTCCGGAGTGTTGCTCTTTCCCGTCACCTTGGAAATGGGCGCTTTTTACTCCAGGCGCCTCAAGAGGGTGCTGGTTCCGCTCATTGTCTGGTCACTGGCGCTTCCCTTGCTCTACTTCGGATACTTTGCCGCAGGCGTTCAAACGGCCAGCCCCAATATCGTGATGGACACTTATACATGGAGCGCCACCGTCGGCAAGCTGTATACCTTCTTCTTCAACTTCAATTATGATACCACGCCCCTGTGGTACGTATACATGCTGGTGGGCCTGTACCTCTTCATGCCCATCATGAGCGCGTGGCTGACGCAAGCCAGGAGGAAGGATGTGAAAATCTTCCTGGGCATCTGGATATTCAGCATGACTCTCCCCTACATCCAGATGCTTGCTCCGGCACTGGGGTATGAGGGCAATTACGGCAATATGGGTATTCTGGGTGTTTGCGATTGGAATCCGTATGGTATGTTTTATAACTTTTCCGGATTCCTGGGATACATGGTGCTGGCGCATTACCTGACCAAATACCCGCTGGCCTGGAGTTGGAAAAAAACGCTGTCCATTACTATTCCCCTCTTTTTGATTGGTTTTGCCGTTACGTTCTTCGGCTTTCTGGAAACGCAGAAGCACTTCCCCGGTCAATATTCCAAGCTGGAAGTGCTCTGGTATTTCTCCGGAATCAATGTATTTCTGATGACCTTTGCCATCTTTACCATCGTCAGCCGGCTCAGAATCAAGGCTGGTCCAGTGCTGAGCAAGGTGGCGGCGCTTACTTTCGGCGTGTATCTGTGCCACTTCTTCTTTGTCCAGTGCTCCTATGACTTCGTGAACTTCATCGGGCTGGGAAGGCTGCCCTCCGCCGTAAAAATTCCGTTGATGGCCTGTCTGGCCTCCGCTGTCTCCGCGGCGTTGGTATGGCTGTTGAGCCTGAACAGGTGGACGCGCAAAAGCATCATGTAAACCGCAGATATTTTTCGCAGGTCGCTTCGGGGACACGGCAGTACCGGGATGTCTCTTCTTTTGTGGAAAAGAGAATGAAACGGTTTCCGGGGAGAGGCCTGCAAAATTCTGGACGGGAAAGAGGGAACAGGCTAGGATGTCCCAGCATCGTGTACAGGCCTAGGTTGCCGGAGATGCGGGCTTTTTAACGCATGAAAAGCTCCTTTCCCGGTCTCCCTTCCGCCGACCCCAAGCTCACAGAAAATTCCCGGGACACCGGCGATTTTCGTAATCCGTTGGGGTTCTAATCTTGACAACTATCATCTCTTTTTCACGGCCTGGAATCTTTGTACCTCCCATGGGAGGTTGGCGCAAAACACCCGTTGCACTGTTGATAATCAAACCATAGACGTTCAGGAGTCGCACTCTCACGAGTGCGTGGATTGAAACGCCCCGCGATGAAAATCGTGTGGGATATGGGCCGGTCGCACTCTCACGAGTGCGTGGATTGAAACTTCCCGAAGAGAGCCGGATGCCGGGGTAGTGCGGTCGCACTCTCACGAGTGCGTGGATTGAAACATCAGTTCGACGATTGCCACGGCTATATCCAGCAGTCGCACTCTCACGAGTGCGTGGATTGAAACTCTTGCCCTGCGGAAGTTTGGCGTTAAGGGCATCAGTCGCACTCTCACGAGTGCGTGGATTGAAACCTGTACGAGGAAGCCGACCGTTTCAAGGACTTCCGTCGCACTCTCACGAGTGCGTGGATTGAAACCCGTCGTCGGTGGCGAAAGCGTAATCAAGGATGAGTCGCACTCTCACGAGTGCGTGGATTGAAACCGCCCGGTTTGATTATGAAAAAGGCGCGGCGTATGTCGCACTCTCACGAGTGCGTGGATTGAAACTTTCAGCATGGTCCGGGTGCGGGCTTCCGTCTGCGTCGCACTCTCACGAGTGCGTGGATTGAAACTCGTCTGGAACGACGTGTACGGCTGGAAAGTCTTGTCGCACTCTCACGAGTGCGTGGATTGAAACAACCATAACAAAACTGTTGCCCAGCAATTCAAGCGTCGCACTCTCACGAGTGCGTGGATTGAAACCGGAAAACTACATCCCGGAAGACAGCGTAGCCGCGTCGCACTCTCACGAGTGCGTGGATTGAAACGATGAAGATTTAGCAACGTAATCCTTATACGCTTGTCGCACTCTCACGAGTGCGTGGATTGAAACCTGATGTTCGTCCAGAGGCTCCATTGCTTTTGGTGTCGCACTCTCACGAGTGCGTGGATTGAAACCCGGAAGATGGTCAGTGCCCATAATGAGGGCGCCGTCGCACTCTCACGAGTGCGTGGATTGAAACTTCGCCGGGGACTTTTGACCAGCCAGTGAGATGAGTCGCACTCTCACGAGTGCGTGGATTGAAACCGCTACAGACCAGGACAAACTGCTCGCCGCTGAAGTCGCACTCTCACGAGTGCGTGGATTGAAACGGCACGTCCGGATTACGGACGGTGATGCTGATTGGTCGCACTCTCACGAGTGCGTGGATTGAAACGGAATCACGGTATGGGATGAGGCCCATGTCGTGGGTCGCACTCTCACGAGTGCGTGGATTGAAACCATCCCCGCCCGGCCTGTGGTAGTGGTGACGCAGGTCGCACTCTCACGAGTGCGTGGATTGAAACCGGGAAAAGCTGGAATCCAGAATGGAAGAAATAGGTCGCACTCTCACGAGTGCGTGGATTGAAACTGCATCGAAAACGGCTTTGTAACCGAATAACAAAAGTCGCACTCTCACGAGTGCGTGGATTGAAACTCCGCAAACTGCTCTGATACGGTAATGCGGGCCAGTCGCACTCTCACGAGTGCGTGGATTGAAACTCCATCTCCTGGGCTACCAGCCGCGCCCGGGCTTCGTCGCACTCTCACGAGTGCGTGGATTGAAACGATGTACAGAACGAGGGTTAGGCCATCGTACTTAGTCGCACTCTCACGAGTGCGTGGATTGAAACCTGATCAAAGTGAACTGGGATGCCTACACCGACCGTCGCACTCTCACGAGTGCGTGGATTGAAACCGGGCGAAATACGCAGGAAGAATTTACGGGGCTCGTCGCACTCTCACGAGTGCGTGGATTGAAACCTCTACGCTCTCGCCTGTGTCGACCCCGATGTAGGTCGCACTCTCACGAGTGATCTTTATCAATGAAGGGTGGAAAGGGGTGAATTTAGGGTGAATAGGGGTGAACGCTAGGAAAATCAAGGGGAGCAAGCATTGAGTGATCAGAGAAAGACTGTGTAGAAAATATCGGCGTCAGAAGAGGAAATTATCAAGCATCGTGGAAAATAATCATGGTAAGATGTCCCGCATGTGTACACCTGCATATTGCATCCCCTTGTATGGCTCCATGACTGTTATCTCGCCCGAAGACCGAAGGAAAAAGAATCCGCAAATTTATCATCTCCATGATACCGCTGTCGTGTTGATGTGGACAACCCGTGAAAGAAGAAAGACGACATGCTGGGTGCGGGATGTGCTCGACAACGTGTGGATTGTGATCAGGAACGAAAGAGAAGATGATTGAAAAAGGCCGCCAGGAACAACCTGACGGCCTGAATTGTATCTGCCCATTGGGCTAATCATCGCAACATAAAGCACGGACAAAGGGCGTCATTTCCTCGTCCTGATGGTCTTCTATCAGCTTGTCTGTCCTTTCGTCCATAATGCACAGGACGCTTGAATAAAGACCGTCAGCAAATAGTGATTGCTTGGTGGCAACAACAAGCGCATGTACTGCATAGCCGGACTGCTGGCCATTGCCATCTACAACATAACAGTTGATGTTGTCTCCTGGCTTTAAGGTAGGCATGATGATTTTTCTGTTGTTTCAATCCGCGCCTCCGCAGGGATGCGAAAAGTTACAGGGGGAATTCGTCTTCAATTACTGTTCCACTCCATCCCCTGGCCGTTTTCGGTTCGGGGGCCGGGGTGGCCCTGGGCACTCGGACGGCTCCCATATGATCCGCCAGCCCTCCCGGAGGGAGCGTTCCCGGCAGGGCGTGCGGTTCGTAGGTTTCCACGCCCGTTTCATCCGCCATCTTCCGGGCGGCGGCCCGGCCCCGGTTGATCACCGTGTAATTCAGATGGCGGATGTGTTCAGGCTTGGCATATTTCCGCAGCTGGTCATAGACATTTTTGCCCGTGCAGGACAGATGCAGCTGATCCCTCACCACTTCTGCCAGATAGTCCGGCCCAGTTTCAAACCGTTGCATGCTGTCCCGAAGCAGGTGCAATTCCTTGTCCATTTCCGTGTAGGTGTTGTCTCTGATGGCTTCATATCCCAGGTAGGTGGCAAAACGATTGTAAATTAGCGTATAATCCTTTTGTGTTGCGCGGGTGAAAGAATCCGTGTGTCCGGTGGCTTTCCAGGTCTCGTCGTGCCGCCATTCTTCTAGGAACGGCACCGGGCAGCCGTATGCTTGTAGCTGCTTGTAAGCCTGGGAGGCCAGCTGGGCCAGCACAGCCTTTTGCTTATTAGTGAGGGGCTTATTGCTCATGATCGGATTGTTGCTTGGGATGTTGCAGAGCCTTGATCAGTTGTTGCCGCTGCTTGGGCGTCAGATAGATAAGGGTGGCTGTTGCTGCGCCTTTATTAGTACCTGTCCAGATAGTTAGCACGGTCTGGAAGCTCATGTGCTCGACCTCAATCTTAGTCATGCGCTGATCCTTTCCGCCGTGTCGGTTTTTGGTTCTACCCAGTAAGCCTCCGTCTGCTCAATGCGCAATCCCAGGGAGGCCAGCCGTTCGTCATCCAGATCGGCCTTGAGCTTGTCCTTGTCGGGCTTGGGGTCGGACACTTTGAGATAGGAGGTCAGGCCCATTTCCCTGATTCTGGCGCAGACGGCTCCCCAGGTGAATTTGCGGGAGAGTAGTACCAAGGTGGGGTTGCCCAGCCGCCAGCCCCAGCGAGCTTTGCCAGTCTCTCCGGACTTGGAATCACCTTGCAGCAGAGTTTCCCGGTTGCGGGTAGCGTATTGCTCGGCCTGGGCCAGCTTGACGGTAATCTGGTTGTTGAGACCTTTAATCACGCCGCCGTATTCTTCTCGGGCGGCCAGGATGGCCTTGTCCAGCTGGGCCTGTGCCTTGTCTCGCTTGACAGTCAAATCGGCAATCTTGTCCAGACATTGTTCATATTCGGCCAATGTGGACAGCCCGGTGTTGCGTGTTGTTATTTTAGCCATTGTTGTGTGTACGTTTTTTGTTAAGTGATTTTTGCTTGCGGTGGATTGTTTGGAGAACATCTTTCAAGGTCCGTTTGGGGTCAGTAATCCAGTCATAGAATTCTTGTCCCTTGACCGGAATCCATACATCCCCAACCTGCTCTAGCTTGATGGCAACTTTCCCAGGCCAACGGGAATCGCAGTTTGTCCAAGCGTTACCAAGACCGGGGAAACGGTTTAATTCCATGCAGATTTTTGTGCAGATAGTTTCAAGTTCAATGGTCATTTTTTTTGTCCTCAAGATTTTTTCATTGATAGCAATGCGCCATTTTATCTGTTTAGAGGAAAGGTTCCTCTTACGCCATGTTTCAGAATAAAATATATATTCGGTATTATTAATAGTTTTGTTGATCAGTGCTTCCTGTAAACATGATAGATTAAGTGGTTTAGTAATATCCTTCAGAACTCTCCGCATAGCGGAAAAATTTTTGGATACATCAATATTTAGAATTTTTTTCACACAACAGTTTCCTACAATGAGAGAAATTCCGTTGTGAATATTTCTGATTACACAATGCTCAATGATGAGATGGCCGCAAATACACGTTCCAAATTCTCCGTCTTCGGGAAAATACGTTTCTACGTGTTTCCATTCCAATTTAGCAAGGTGGAAATTTCGAGATACGGAACATGCCAGCAGTTTTGACTTGAATCGACGAATATGGGAATTATTCATTTTTTTCTTTTTTCTGTTCGTGAGGTATGCATGAAATGCGCCCTCACTATTCAGGAGCATTTTCAAAATACATTTTTCCCTCATATATTTCCCTCTCGTCTCTTTCTGAAAACGGCCGGTTTTCTCATTTGATCACTTTTCTGCCACTAGATCTTTCATGATAGCTATGATGATCAGAGGTTAGTTTTTTCTTGCTGGATCATGGTTTCCTACAAGGAATATCTCATCCTCGAGTAACCGTCTGAGCAGGTGTATGGCGTCGCCAAAGTGCCGCAGTTTTTATTGTTGTTGGTGCCGTACATGATCGTGGTGTGGTTATGAAACTTGATCATCATGAAGGGCGATCAGGCGGGTAAGCTTGCCCAGCATGGCGTCCCGTTGGTCTGCGGGGATGTTCACGGGCCAATCCTGGCCCGTGCGGATGATGTGCTGTAGTTTGTTCCTTTCCTCCCAATCCACCACGATGCGGACGCATTTGCTGTCTGCCCGCATGGTGGCGGAGGTGATGTAGGTGCGGATGTCCAGCGTGCCGTTGGCATACCGGATCAGGGCAATGTATAAAGGCGCGGGCATAGTCAGGAGGCAGTGGCCAGTTTTTCCAGTTGTTTGTGGACGGCTACAAAATAGCCCCATGTAAATTCCTTGCCGGCCTTGCGGGCGGTCGTGGCGCCGGAGCGCATGCGCTTGGTATAACGTCCTAGGCCGTACTGCTTGACCATTTCCTGCACGATTTTGAGCGTGGCCGGGTCGGGGTCCGGCAAGCCGAACGCCTGCCAGACGCGCTGCTGGTCGGCATAGGTGATGTTCTTGGGCAAGTAGATATTGATGCCGCGCAGGATGGTCTGGCTCAACACTCCTTCCCAGCTCGCAGGCATCCCATGCCATTTTACCTGTCCGTTTTTGGACTGCCCGGAAAGGGTCTTCCCCCATACATCCGTGCCTACCAGGGCCATGCCGCAATGCGTTTCATCATAGATTTCCCTCAGGGTTTCTATGGTTTTGAGGCCCCGCGCTCCGGTCATGCACACCTGATGCACTTCGTCAAAAATCAGGAGATGGGACGGAGTAACCGTCTGCTTGATACGGTCCACCATCTTTTCATAGCGAAGGTTTTGCCCAAGGCCCAATTCACGGGCAATCAGGTTCACGACACGCAAGGCGGATGGGGACGTGGGTATGCGTACCAGCACCACACGGCTTGTGTCGCAACCGGCTTGACGGTCGGCAATATCCTTGCGCCGCTTGTATTCTTCGCAAGCCCAGGTTTTGCCGATTTGAGGGTTCCCCACCAAGCTGACAATCTCCTGGTACTCCACGGAGTATTCAAATGCCTGGGTGATTTTGCGGAATATGTCCGTATCAACAAAAGGAATGCCCGCAACCCACGTTTTGTTGTTGTACCTGCGCCGGAAGTTGGCAATGCTGTTCACTACCTGGTCCGGAGCGGCTTCCCGGCTCTCATAAAAGAGTTTGGAAAGCGTGGAGGGGGAATAGCCCACAGTTTCGGCGGTTTGCTTGAGCGTCCATTTTTCCTGTTTGGCCGTCGCCACCAGCCAGGAAAGCAAGTCCTTGGTCCGTGGATCGTAGCCGGATGCCGCCAGTGATGCGGCGTAATTGTCCCAGAGGGATTCGGTTGTTTCTATTGCGTCCATATTGTTATTGGTTTGGTTGTTGTTTGAAAAAAGAGCTTTAGCCGGGGATCATGTCTTCCAGGGAAAGGTGATATTCCGCTCCTGCTTCTGGCTCCGGTTCGTCTTCCCTGTCAGGCAAGGATGGAGCGGCGAACACGTCCACGCCGGGGACAGAGGGGGCGCCGGGCAGCGCGTCCCGGTCATCCGGGAGAACGTCAGGCTGCTGGCGCGCCAGACGGAGCACGGCATCATTGTGTTCCTTGAGAGCCGCCGCGCTTTCCCTGGCGGGGGCATTGCGGACTTTGTAGTCCATCATCAGATCAGCGCGGCGGGAAGCGATCAGGCCCATTTGGGATTTCACGGCGTCCTCGTCGTTCCGGGCGGCGGCCACGCTCAACGGAGCCGCCCCCAGGATGCCGCCGCGCTTGTCCAGCACGATCACCGTGTCCGGCTTGAACGGGTTGATCACTACGTCGTGCTTGTCGTCCGCCAGTTCATGGCGGCGCCCGTCGTCAAGGTCTGTATAATAGGCGTGATAGATGCGCGGTTCCGGGGAAAGCGTTTTGTCCTGCAAGGTCATGTACCCCCGTTTGACGGTCAGGGTACGCACCTTTTCCGGTCCCAGCAGGGTGACGTACAGGTCCAGCGGTATGCGCCAGAGTTGCTTTTTGCCCTGTTCCCACACGGCGGAGGGAGACAGGCGCGTTTCCCGGAGGCGGGAGGGATCGGCCAGCACCAGCGCGCGGATGGCCTGCCATGCCTGCAATTCCGCCTGTCCCCTGGTGGGATCGGGAAGCTTGTTCTCCGGCGTCCAGACGCCTTCCGCCAGCGCGTACTCGCGGATCATGTGGCCGCATTCCCGCCAGCCTTCCAGCATGTGGTTGGTGCGGTTGTTGATGATGGCGTACACGTCCCGCAGAATCAGACTGAACTGGTAAAAATCCAGGAAGGGGGATTTGATCATGTCGGCATACTCGCCCAGGCGCGGCAGCGCCTTGCACAGCTGGTTCTGGTAGGCGATCATGCCGTCGGTGCTTTCCGGCTGGCGGCGGTCGCGGCCTGACTGTCCGGGCAACGCCCCCAGCACATTGTGAATCAGGCTGTGCAAGCATTCGATCATGGCTTTATAACGGGGATTACCCGCGCCGCGTCCGGCCCAGCCGCCCATCAGGGCGTTGCCGGCTCCGGTTATGCCGCCCATGCCCACGCGGATCACGCCGCCCGTGCGGTCGTGAAGCGCCGCAATGTATTTTTCTGAAAGGTTGGCCGTGCCGTGTTCCATCATCAGCAGGCAGCCATCTGGGTGGTAGCCGGTGGAATAAAGGATGTTGGCCAGGAAGAGGCGGAACATTTCATTATCCAGCGCTTTGCGTTTCTTGGGATCATCCGGCAACGTCACAAAGGGCATGTGCCCCCAATCGAACCGGCAGCCGGACGCAACGTCATGGGCGCCGAATTCCAGCACGCGCACAGGCTTGCCTGCAAAGGTGACGTAGTGGTCATGCCATACGTCGTCGAACATGTATTGACCTCCCACGGGCAGCCCCACGCGGGAAGTGCGCACGTAAGGCAGCACGGCAGCGGCGGCGCGCGATCCCCATTTGCCCTGCTGTTTTTCGGCTTTGGTGCGGGCCAGCACTTTGCGGAGATTGGCCGCAGAGCATCCGGGCGGCAATGTGGCTTTGGTCCAGTCCTCGAACCCCGGCACTTGTTCCCGGCCGGAAATGATGCGGTGCTGGATTTCCAGAATGCCCTGCTGTTCCGATCTCTGGTGCTTGTCCAATATGGCCTTGCCCCAGGCAATGAAACGGGGGGAATGCACTCCCGTGTCGGCGGTGCGGGATTTAAGCGTGTTGCCGTTCACCAGGGCGCGCCAGTTGCCGGGGTCTTCCCGCCAGGCATAATATCTTTTTTTGGCAAGCCCCTTGCTGCACCCCATGGCCTTGGACAGCCGGTCGATGATGCCGCCCGTACCGCATACCGGCAAGCCGGAAGGCAAGTCGGAAAGGGCCGCCAGCCAGCAATAAACCCGGTCGCGGGTAGGCATGTCAAGTGCCAGCCAGTCTGGATCATGGGCAGGTACGGGTACTTTTTTCATAGTGGCTTAAACTGCGGGGAAAGGGATTGATGGGAGGCCGTCGCCGTGACCGGCAAACACATCCGCCACAGGAAGGTTGTTCGGATTGCTGGGGCGGTCCTGGGCGGATTTGCGGGCGGCCTGTACCTGGTCCAGGGTGGAGCGCAGCACGATTTCCAGGGCGGCCAGGTCGTCCTTGTCCAGTAGAGCATGGCGGCCAAGATCGCAGAATTCGCTTAAGCCCTGGCAAAGTTTGTTTTTGGCATAGGCGGCCAGCTTCCTAGCTTCCGCGAGTTCCGCTTCTGGATCGGTTTCTTTTTCCCTTGCCGGGCGTCCGTCAGGGTTGCCGGATGCCTGGAATCCGTGAGATTTGGGCGGAGTGACCACGCCAAAGTCAAAGTAGGCTTGCCGGAGACTGTCAGCGTCGGAAAGCTTGCTGATCTCTTCCAGCGTGCGGGCGTCTCGGCGTCCGCTTTCTATAAGCGCCACATCCACCGTGCCCAGCCTTTTGGCGCGCTTGAGCACTTCCCGGTGGAGTTTCATGTATTTTTGAGCCGTCCTTTTATCAAAAACGAACCATGATTCGCTTTTGGGGCTATCCTTTTTACTATTAAATAGTTTTTGAAAATCACCATGTTGAGAGGCGGATTTCATTCTACCTAGCAACCCGCCCAACACCACCGCCGTCATCCAGCGTTTTTGTTCAAGGTTTTGAATCTGATTTGTCAATCCGGTGATTTGGCCGTGGAGCGCGTTGGCCCGGACGATTGCAATTTCCCAATCCCGGTTGGTAGTTGTCACCTCATTTTGAGGCATGATCTGAATCTCATATTTCATCTTTGAATTTTCTGAAAGCGATTTTGATTTTGCGCATGGCGGCGCGCTCAATGCTGAAAACCCGTTGCCGGGTCAGGCCCAGATAGAGGCCAATTTCGCGCTGTGTCAGGCTGCCGGCATGATCCAGGCCATAATGGCGCCGGAATTCCGGCACCCGCCAGAGGGCCTGCCAAATGGCCCATTCTTCCTCCGTCATGGGGGTGTTCATGTTCACGTCGGCCTCAGGTTGCATGGCGTTACTTGGTGAGGGGTACAGGCAACACGGCGGTGCGGGCATCCTTGAGGCCCTCGCGGATCTGGGCGGCTTCCTTGTCCAGGCAATACACCACCGCCCAGGCCACCAGCCAGCCCATCAGGGCCATAACGGCAACGGCTCCAGCAAATTTTGCAATGTCCCGCATAGTGATATTGATGTTAATGGCGGAGGCGTTCAGGAAGCTTGCTAATCCTGTCCAGCAGAGCTTTACTCTGTCTTATCCCTGTGAGGACGCTGGCCAAGTGCTGGTAACAGACACCTAATTCCGGGGCAGCTGTTCTATAGCTCCAGCCCTTGTCCTTGAGTTCTTGCCGTGCTTTCACCAGATTCCCGGTCAGGGCTTTGGCCTTGTGTTTCTCTTGTGCTCGTGCGAACATAAGAAATCAGATATACGATTTATGAATTGAGAGCAAGGAAGAAATATCATAATTATGAATTTTTCTC
The DNA here is from genome assembly GCF_000980515.1 of Akkermansia sp. UNK.MGS-1. Taxonomy (NCBI): domain Bacteria; kingdom Pseudomonadati; phylum Verrucomicrobiota; class Verrucomicrobiia; order Verrucomicrobiales; family Akkermansiaceae; genus Akkermansia; species Akkermansia sp. UNK.MGS-1. Next base: position 38,689 of record NZ_LBCB01000003.1, read on the forward strand.
ACAGACTGATGGAGGCAATGGTGCGGAAAGGCATTAACCAAAAAGAGCTTTCAGAAATTGCAAGTGTTCCTCAAGGAGCTATATCAAACTATTGTAATGAGAAAGGCATGCCATCCTCGGAGGTGCTTTATAGGCTATCAAAAGCACTGGAAGTGTCTATGGAATGGCTTATATCTGGAGAAACATCTCGCACAAAAGATCCTGCCCCGCAGGACAATCATTGGCGAGACCGCGCTCTCAAGTCTGAAGAGAAGCTGAAGATGCTGAAATCAGCCATGCAGGGGTGGCTGAAAAAAATTTAGCAAAAATGTTCGCGGGGGAACAGTTCTCTTGACATAACCAAAAAAAAATAAGAAGTTGCCGGAAATAATATGAGTGAAGAGATAGCTATGAAAGGATCTGAATACGAACTATCTGGTGATTTTTTTATCAAATTATCACACGATGGAGTTATGACATCACGTTCCTTAAGGGATGTTCTGAGCGGATTAGATAGCGTAATAAAAAGTTGTACTCCGATTCTTTCCGAGGTATATCAGGAACGGGTAGCATTGGAAGGGCTTGCCATTGGATCAATACAATCAGGTAGTTCTTGGTTAAAAAAACTCAAGTTTATTACTGAAAAAACTCTACCAGCATTGAATAGTATGGATCCAAAAATCGTTATTCCCATCTGTCTTGCCGCTGTCTTATGGAAGGGAATAGACGTTTTTAAAGAGGGCGGTAGAACGAATAATTTGATAGGAAATGATATCCGTATAGAAAACAATGCTCCCATCATTATTGGGGAAAATACGTCTCCACAACTCAAGGAAGTATTACTAAGACAATATCCAGGACGAGAAATGGAAATAGATGCGGTTTTAGAGGCTGTGGATAAAGCCTTGGAAAAAAAAGTTACATTGTTTGAATCAGCAAAAAAAGGATTAGTTAAATTAAAATCCCCTAATGGACAACCTGTTTCCGCAATTACTTTGGGAAATGAAGAAGAAGGGTCTGCATTACCGCCGCCAATTTTGACACAAGATCAGTTAAATTTTGTGCCTGATAAATACGAAGAGCCGGAACAAAAGGAGCAAAAAGCCTTTTTTGGTGGAGTCTTGTTAAACGTAACGCGAATGAGCAAGAGTAAGGAGAAAGTAAGTTGGTCAGCACAAGTAGAGGAGGATGAAAATATACCTTTACCTAAAACAGTAAAACAGCTCATTGTTGATTCACCAGAATTACAAAAAGAGATATTCGCCCACTCTCTAGATAGGCCTTTTCGTGCAGATATTTATGCTGTTTATATCAGAGATGGTAAGGGAAATCCTATTTATAAGAGGTACATTTTAAAATCCATAGAATAAAGGATATTTGTAATTTGGAGAAAAATAGTAGGATGAAAACATGGCAGATATACACTCTAATTGGCCTTGCGGCATGTATAACCTTGATGCAAGCATGGACCACTTACCGTATGGTGCAATCAGAGGCTGTATTTCCAATGAAAGCAGTTCAATATCTAAAGAAGAAAGAGTTTGATAAACAGTTAAATACATTAAAAACAACTACTTATTACTGGAGAGCTATCCCAAAAGATCAATTGACGGAAGAATATGTACAAGAAGAAATAGACAATGATGACCTTGTAAAAAAGGGGAGTGTTGATCGAGATACTGTTGAAGATAATCTCCACAAATTACTAGATCCTATTTACGATGAAGAATATGTCGGTACTTTGTACGAAACTGATAAAGATGTAGTTATCGTTTACAAGAAAACAGAAACAAGCCACGCTACCACGGAAGACTTTTTCTATCATGATCCCAATAATCCAGAGGATTGTGATCCTTTCAAATAATCTTTCCTACATTCCTCTTACAAACCCCATGCAATATCATTGCATGGGGTTTTTACATGGCCTGAAATATTGGAACAAGGCTGTTGCCCGTGTGTTATATTATGCACATGGACGCAAATATCACTCGCTGGGTGAAGGGGGGAACTTGTGGAGTGACGGAGGCCGCCCGAATCCTTGGTTACAGCCAGGACACCGTGCGCCGGATGATAGAGGACGGCGAATTGATCGGTTGGCGTGCCAGGCGCGGAGGCCGTAAATTTTTGATGTACAGGGCGCAAGTAAAAGATGTCGCATCCAGGGCGCAGGCTCAGGCGGTGCAGTATGCGCGGGACATGCAGCAACTGACGCTGCCCCTTTAATTTTGCCGCAAATGCCGCAAATACAGCTTTTGCGGCAAACGCCGCTTTTGCCGCAAACGCCGCAGCACCATCCGGGAAATGGGCTAAACTGCCCACATGAACGACGCGCAAAAACAAGATTTTGGAGCTGCAACGGATAGTGGAACGCATGACGAACAAACCCTCACGTTGGGAAACGTCGGGGTGAGCGAGCCGAAGGCGAACGAATCAAACGCCGGGGCAGCTGCCACGCAGCAAACGGCAAAGAATAATACGCCCTGGTATTTGAGCCGGACATTTTGGATCAACGCTGCCGCCCTGGCCTCTTTATTGGTGCCGGCAGTGAGGGATTGGCTTGAATCCAACCCTGTGGAATTTACAGCCGCTCTTGGGGCGGTCAACGTATTGCTCCGGTTTGTGACCGTGGGCAAATATCAATTTGCGGAGCCGACCGGTGATCAGGATGGAGGCGTTGACGAGTCAGCGCCGAGAGCGTCCAACACGTCCTGCGCCGGCGGCTCCGCCCTCCTGCTGATGATCGGCATGTCCCTGGTTATGATGACCTGGGCTTGCAGCAGCGCGGATAAGCAGACCGCCGCCAGCGTGGCTCTTACGGATGGCCAGGTGGTGGTCATCCGTGGCGGCTCGTCCCTGGTGGTGGACCGTGACAATCACAGCGTTTCCTGGTCCCAGTCCACCCCGGACGTGGTTGTGGTGCCGCCCGTGGTGCAGGCTACTTCCAAATAATCGTTATTAACTTTGACTATTAACTAATTATGAAAGTAGCACTGGACATAGGGCATTGCTCCACGGGCGACCAGGGCGCAGTAAGCCGCGACGGCCTGGCAGAGCATCCTTTTTGGGCGCAGTACACGCCGGCAATCGTCAGAGAACTGGAAAAGCTGGGGCACCAGGTGCGCGTCTTCCGGCGCGAGGATTACAGCCGCAGCATCAAGAATGAATGCGTAGCCATCAACGCCTGGGGCGCCGATGTAGCCGTGAGCCTGCATCTCAACTCCGCCGATAGCCCAGCCTGTAAGGGGGGGCATGAAGTGGTGCACTACGACGGCAGCAAGAAAGGCATTGCCCTGGCCAAAGCGATAGACGCGCAGTTTGACCTGATTGCGGAGCTGGCCGACCGCAACATACGGACGCCTTATGCCAACCGTGGCGACGTGTTTTTACAGGGCACCGTGTGCCCGGCGGTGATTGTGGAAGGGGCGTTTTTGTCCGTGGATTCTGATGTGGAATTCTTGCATGAAAAGGGTGAGGTACTGGCTCAGGCCGTTGCTCACGGCATCCATGCTTACGCAGTACAATGTGGGGCCTGATTGCAGATGCCGCATCAGGTATTCCCCCTGAAGTGGTCGGAGGCATCATCGTGGCTGTCCTGAGTGCGTCCGGCGGATGGGTAGCCAGGGGGCGCAAATCCCCCCAGCAATCAGAGGATGCCCAACGCGTTTATCTGGAAGATAAATTCGCCACCCGTGAAGAAGTTGCCGAAATCAAGCAACAACACCGGGCGGAGGTGTCCGACCTCCACGCGCGCCTAACCGGAATCACGGTCAAGCTCAATGAGATGTACGGACAGCAAAACATGATGATTGAAATTCTTAAATCACGGAAATCACTATGAACCAACATGCCAAGGTTAAAATCGCCATCCTGCGCAGTCTCAAGCGGATGCCCAAGACCTACACGATGCGCGACGAAGCATTGCGCGCAGAGGTCTGTCTGGACGTGCAGCCGCGCCCCACGCTGCTGGAACTGGAAGACGCTCTTACGGACCTGGAACAATCTTCCTGCATTATCGGCACCCGCAACGAGCTGACCGGGGAACGCAAGTGGATGATCACGGATGCCGGAATACTACAACTTGGACAGATATGACCATCCCGGACGCTATTGTTACCATTGCTTCCATGGCCTTTAGCCTAACCGCTTTATATTTATTCATTAAATACCGATGAAGAAACTCCGTCAGGACAGCGTAGCTGCCAATCTGCCGCCCTACCTCCGGGATGCGGTGGACGAGATGTTTTTCTCCGGCACGACCTACAAGGCCGTGCAGGAACGGGTGGCGGAAGACGGCATCACCTGGAGCCTGACGAGCATCGCGCAGTATTACCACAACCACGTCCAGCCGCTGATGGCGACACGCCGCAAGGACATAGCCGCCAAGCTCAACAAGATGGACGCCTCCGACCTGGACGAGGCTACCTTGCAGGCTGTGCGCTCCACGGTGTTTGACCTGGCAACCTCACCAGGCAGCGACCCCAAAACCCTGAAAACTCTGTTCGGCATCGTGCAAAGTTACGCCAAGGGCAAGCTGGAATCCACTCGCCTGCAACTGGACATCGACAAATGGCAGACGATGGCCGCCCAGGCACTGCTGGACAAGGCGCTTTCGCCGGAGGTCCAGGCAATCGTCAATGGCGAGGGCAGTGACGCCCAGAAGGTGGCCATGCTGCGCCCGCTGCTGTTTGGCAAGGCACAAACAATTACACCGGAATTTATCAATGGATAAAGGCAACTCCCAGCCCCTGATCAATCTGCTTACCTTCCAGGAAGTGGCCTTTTGGCTGCGGCTGCGCACCATGTTTTTTTTGTGGGCTCGGCAGCGCGGCAAGTCCTACCTTATTGCCGCCAAGGCGATAGACCGCATGCTGGAACGTGCCGGACGGAGTTGTTATTTTGTCAGCGCATCCATTGCCACGGGCAAGGAAATCGTGGAAAAAGAGGCCCAAATCTGGCACGACGCGCTGGCCAAACTACGGGCAAAACAGGAAGCCCTGGGCAAGGAACTGGGCGGCAATGTGGTGGACAAGCGTTCTCACAAGCTGCTGGCCGTGGATGATCTGGCGGAACTGATGGACAAGCAGACGGCCCAGGTGCGCATCTACCATACGCGCACCTCTTACAGCCGCACCAAGATTCTGGCCCCCAACCCGGACACGGCGCGCGGCTGGACCGGAGATGTGTTTGGCGACGAGGTAGGGTTCTGGCCAGACTTCCGGGCGGTCCTGGACGCTGTGGAGCCGATCATCTCCCGCAATCCTGATTTTCTGATGTGGATGTTCACGACGCCGCCGGAGGACGACAAGCATTTCACCTATGATTTTCTCAACCCCGGCCCGCTGGAATTCACGCCCAACGCCCAGGGGAATTTTTACAAGACGGAGGCCGGCTATCCGGTCCACCGTGTGGACATTTTTGACAGCGAGCTGGCGGGACTGTCCCTGTTCGATCCGCTCTCCGGCAAGCCGGTGGCGTTTGAAGAATACCGCGCCCACGCCATGGATAAGGCATCTGCCGATCGCAACTATGCGCTCAAGTTTGTTCAGGGCGGGCAATCCGCCGTGCAGCTGGCGTGGCTCAACAACGCCATGTACAAGGGAGCGCAGTGCTGCACGGGCATTGATCTTAGCAAGGAGGTACTGGCAGCATGAGCAACTATGAGACATTGATACCGTCCACATGGGCGGAACACTTGAAAGGCGGCAAGGTATGCCTAGGCCTGGATGTGGCGTCCACCATTGAGGACAAGTCCAACCCGAGCTCGCTGACAGTGATGGAGCAATGGGAAGGCGTCTATTATGAACGGCTGGTTGTGCGATGGAAGACGGAAGACCTGGACGTGATGGAATCCATCATCCGGCACGTCCTCAAACCCATCGCCAAATCATATCGCAAGGCCTTGGTGGTCGATAAATCCAATGAAAAATTTGCGGCTAACAAACTGCGACAAAGACTGTCCGGCGAAATTCGCGTAATCGGATTTGCTGGGAACAACAATGTCATCTACGAGGGAGAAAAGACCGACGCCAAAACGGCCATGGGGTCCGCGTACTGTGGCGCGTTGGAAGATGGCCTGATCGCCATGCCCTCCGGCAAATGGCTGAGGGATGATCATCGGCTGGTCAAGCGCAACGGGGCCAAGTTTGAGTGCAAGCCGGACAAGAACGGCAACCATGCCGACACGTTTGACAGCGGCAAACTGGCCTACTGGGGATTTGTGGGCAAAAGCTTTGTCGTAGTTCCCCCCGAACCGGGCCGGCGCGACGTGAACAACTCCTGGGCACAAGCTGCTAATCAGGCGGGCCTGTGGAATAACCAAAACCTTGATGAAAGACCGTTTGCATGAGCCGGAACAATAAATTCAGAAAGGGAGGAACTCTGGGCAATCTCACGCTGACACCAGCACAGGCTGCCCGCCTGAAAAGCGACAGCAAGCCGGTGGTATTTACCGAGCAGGACTTGCGCGACATCCTGGGCGACCAATCCCGGCATCTGTCCTATACGCCTCCCCTAGACTTTTTGAACATTTCCACCGTGCGCTCCTGTATGAATGAAGCCCTGCGCGGAGCGTACGCACAGGTGCAGTGGATATGGGAACAGCTGGAACCGGCCGATGCCGTGCTGGCCAGCTGCGTGGAAAAGAGGGACACCGCCCTGAAAAAGCTACCCTGGCGCATCGTCAAAAAGAAAGGCCTGAGCGATTTGGAAGACGCTATTGCAGACGCCCAACTCAGAACGGCCAAGGACTTTTGCAATGCCATATCCAATATGGACGAAGCGATCGCCGCGTTCGGTCAGGCATCTTTCAGGCATTTCCGCCGGTTGCAAATGGTGGAGACTTCCCGTGAATTTATCCTGCAAGTTACCGATAACTGGAATTGGAGCCGAGACGGCTACAATGGGAAATGGCAGTGGAACCCACGCGCGACATTTGGAACGGCGCGGGCGGAAGAGGTACCCGTGCCAGAATGGTCCATCCTGACGCGGCTCTGCCCGCGTCCCATTGACCAGGTGGCCATGATGCTGTGCCTGGACCGCAAGAACGCCAAGGCACAGTGGATGACCTGCAACGGACGTTACGGCACGCCGCCGTTTTTTGTGATCATGCCGGAAGGAACGGATGAAGACACCAAGACGCTTTATCTGAAAATGGCCATGCAGTGCATCAGCAACAGCTGCGGCACACTACCTCCCGGTGCTGATGTCAAGGCCGTGAGCGTACCGGCCAGCACGCCGGACATGTTTCTCAAACTGATCGACCTGTCCACCCAGGAACTGGTGCTGCGCTCCACCAACGGCCAGATGACCATGCTGACCGCTCCTGGGGCAGGCACCAACACGGAAACCGGCTCAACGCACGAAGACGGCTTTGACGATTTGGCTGCGGCCGAAGGCAAGGACATTGCCGGCGTTCTCAACCGGGGTATGGTGCGGCCCATCATCGAACAATGGCACCCCGGCCAGGAAATTTACGTGGAACTGGAAATCAAGCACCCGGAAGCGGACGACACGGTGGCCAGCGTCACCAACATTTCCCAGCTGGCCGGAGTAGGCTACCGAACTCCCGACGACCAGGTGCAGGAATTGACCGGGTACAACGTCACCACCCAGGCCATGCCGGGAGCTGACGGGCTGGGCTTGCAATCTCCCCTGCTGCGGGAGATGCACACCCGTTATGCGCCAACCATGCTGTGGCCGGCAGCGCGTGAAGCGTTTGACCAGTCCTGCATGCGAAAAGACTGCAACAGCCGCACCCAGGAACCGGCATTGAGCAAGGATGAACTCGATACCCTGCGCCGTATGGCGGAGGTGCCGGGAATAGGAGAAGTGGCCAAATTGGCGGAAACGCTACAGGCCCCCTTAAAAGCCGCCATGGACACCGAGATGCAAAACGGCCCGCAAGAGCCGGGAACCCTCGTTGCAACCCCGTTGCAAATCGCAAATTTGGAGGATGACGACGAAAGGAAGGACACCAACGGGAAGATGAGCCGGTCGGAAGCGGCCAGACACGCCGCCAGAGTGCGCTGGGGGCAGGAAGGAAGAACCGGCCGGAACCGTGGCGTCGGGCGTGAAGGGGAAACCAGATCCGGCAGGAGCAACACGCCATTGAAAGCCGGCCAAAATGCCACAGTCACCGAAAAAGTGGATGCGGTGGAAAAGGCCATCACCAGGACGGCCATGAAAGGCGGCAGCGTGAAAACTGGCGTGAAGGTCGGCAAGAAAGATCTAACGGTGGATGGAGGGCATAAGGACTACTACGGAGCCAAACACGCGCAGAAGCATATAGACAAGGGAGAGACAACCGCCCGGAAAGCAGCCCAGGCCATTGTCACGGGCAAACGCTCCAAAGATGGCACCGGAGTAGTGGCACGGGGCAAGAAAGGCTCCAAAGCGGTTTTGTTCAACGACGGGAAAAAACAGATCAAACTGAACACGGCCTACAAAGACAAACGACCATAAAAGAGAAAGGCCCGGTCATGAACCAGGCCCTACGGGCGGATAACACGGGCTTTGGCCCCAGTTTACTTGCTCAAGCTCATGCGTCACCGCAAAAGCAAGTTGCCGACCGGATCTTTAAGCTAACACACAAGAACTAAAGAACAAGAGCGAATTTAAGACATGAAAGTGATACCGTTTAACGAAGCGCCCCATGCGCCCTATGAACTGGGGAAAGTGCCGGCTGCCGGATGGTTTGCGGTGGAGCCAACCTGCGAGTGGACGCCCAAAATGCAGGATGAACTGCGGCGAGCCTTGAACGATCCTTCCGACACGGTGTACCAGGCCCGGCTGGATGCCCAGGGATTGATGATCCTGGAAGACAGTTTTTCCCTGGAAGACACCGACGGGCGCGGTCTGCCCACCTCCGAGCAGCACAAATTTGAAAAGGCGTTCGGCTGGGTGAAGGCGCTGCACGCGGAAGGGGATATGCTCTGGGCCTGGATTGAATGGACCCCCAAGGGACACCAGGCCGTGAATGAAGGGGAATATGTGTTCTTTTCCACAGAATACGATTACCCGGATTTTGAAGTGATTGACAACCGCGTGGTGGCTCCGGTCCGGCTGGCCGGCCTGAGCGTAACCAACTACCCCAACCACAAGGGACAACTCCCGATGACCAATTCTCGCAAACAAGCAAACCGAGATAACCAACAAGACAAAGACATGAAACCGACCAACAAGACCCGCACGGCCATCACCAAGCCGAAGCGTGACAAGAACAGCGAGCTGGACCAGACGCCGGATGAACCGACCGAGGAAAAGACGCCTCCCACCCCTCCGGCCCAGGAGGATAACAAACCCGCCGACACGAATTCGGACACTGACCCAGATGACCCGGAAAAGGACACCAACGACGACGGCAGCGCTGCCGTAAACATCCTGATGCAACTCGCGGAAGAGATGGATCTGGACGAATCCGCCAACGCGGAAGACGTGCTGGCCGCCGTCCAAGGCCTCAAGTCCAAGGTGGAGGAACTGACCGCTGCTCTGGCTGCCGCCAACGCATCCGGAGGACCGGACACCAACAGCCGCAAACGGCGTTACCCGAACCTGGCTCCCCTGCGCGACGTCAACACGCGGATGCAGGGCCAGAAACCCAACCGGGATGTGAGCGTGCGCATCAACGGAATGAGGCGCGACGTGAACACCCAGGAGAAAGCCATGACGGACTACTGCCAGGGCCGCGTGGATAAGGAAGAACACAAGCTGGGGCGTCAACTCAACTCTGCCGAATACGCCCGCGTCTGGCGCGATGCCCGCCAGGACTACCAGGACGGCCTGCGCTAAGGCATCCGGCAACAACCAACACACCAACACACGAAAGGAAATCAACCATGATCGTCTATGACAAGCCGGTGCTGCGCCGGCAATACACGGAGGAAGCCAGCAAGCAGGGCCACCTCCATGAAGGCAAATTTGCCTCCATCAATGCTGCCGGGGAAATCGCCCTGGAAGACAACGACACAATGCCCCATGGCGTGATCAGCGAGCCGGACGGCCAGCTGCGCTCCATGCTGGGCAATCGGACCGGGGCATCCATCATCCTGTGGTCCAGCCAGTCCATCGTGCAGGCCCAGCTGGGCACAGACCCCGGCACCATCAAGATGAACACCCCGCTCAAGCGTAACGCTGACGGTACCGTTTCCGCATCCTCGGAAACCGCCGGCGACCTGATTGTGGGTTACGCTGTTCAGGACGTGGCCACCACCAAGGCCGGGCAGCTGATCAACGTGATCATGTGCAAGCCCTACAAAGTGGAGGCAGCCTCCGAATAACATCATTATTAACTTTTAACCATTAACTGATATGAGCACAAATTACACTTACTGTTACTCGTTGCACCAGATGGTGGTGGGCTGGTTCCGCCGTTCTCCGGTCAATCCATTGTCCTTTATCGCGCCGTCCGTGAAGGTGGACGGAGACAGCGGGACGTATGACTATTTTCCCCAGGGATATGCGTTCCGTCGCGTGGACACCTCGCGCGGACGCCATCAATCCGCCCGCAGCCTGGACCTGGTTTGCACACCACATCCATTTGCCCTGGAGGACCACAGTCTGCGCATCGGCATCGACGATCAGGATTTGCATTTGTCCAGGGAAGAACTGGACGCCCGCCGCTCCGAAGTGGCCGCCCTTAAAGCGGAGGCCAGGACGGGAACGCTTCTGGGCGTCTGGCAAAGGTCCATGATTGCCGACGGGTTTGACCATTTCCGCAGCCAGGTTCAGGCGCGTTCCGGCGTGGGCAACTGGTCGTCTTCCTCCGCCGATCCAATGAAGGAACTCAAGGACGAGATTGACCGCATGGAAACCCAGGCCGGCATCAAGCCCAACCGCATTCTGATTCCGAGCAAGAAGTGGGATGTGCTGGGGGCCTCCCCCGCCATCCTGGATGCCATCACCTACAACAGCGCCAGGGAACTGACCGTTGACTTGTTCAAGCAACTGCTGGGCGTCCATGCCGCCGACGATCTCCAGGTAATGGTGGCCAATGTCTCCGTTGGCAAGGATGAAGCAGGACCATCCGTGGAGTTTGAAGGAACCAACTTGCTGGGTGACGACGTATGGCTGACCTATGCCCAGGAGGGAATGACCGTCGGGGACTTCTCCGGCCTCAAGGTGCTGAGCGCCGGCGGCGACGCCTACGCGGAAAACGTAGAAAGCTACTACGAGCGCGGCATCCATACCACCTGGTACGAAATCAATATGAAGCATACGTACGCCGTAACGGCTCCGCCCTGCGTGAGCCGCCTGACGATCAGCTGATCATGGCCTCCCGCTTCCGTTGCGGAAGCGGGAGGCAAAGACTAACAACAACTAAAAGACCAAATCATGATGACAAAACCTAATACCAGCAAGACCAAAACATCCGCCCCCATGGCTGAACCCCAGGGCGACAATACCAAACCGGCAGACGGAGAACCCACCGCCCCCAACATGACCAAGCAAGAATATGACGCCTTGACCGGCACGGCATCCCAAGAAGAGGATCCTCCTAAAACGGAAAACAGAGAAATTAAAGGACAGGAACCTGTATCATCCGCCGCCACCTTGCGAACAGCTGAACCTTCCCGCGTGGAAATTGCCGCGACTATTGCCTCCGGCCTGGTGGCTCACGGACGCTATGCAGCACTGCTGCGCGACGAGCGCATGATCCGCGAGCTGGCGCTCAACTCCCTGCGGGTGGCCGATGCCCTGATCTCCGCCGCTAACCCCCAAGCCTGACCGCTTCATGAAAGCCTGGATCAAGCTGACGACGGATGACCTGGCCCTGGTATTCAACGCCAAGGAATTGGCCGTTGTGGCACCGTCCGGCCCGGACTCCGCCAATCCCTGGACGCTGGACACCCTGGACGACGTGACAGCCATGGTCAGGGAATCCATCGCCAGCAATCCGGCCAACGCGCTGGACGATGACCAGGCAACCATACCGCGCACGCTGCGCGCTGCCGCGATGGACATTGCGGCGGTGCGTCTGCTCAAGCGTTTCAGCATGGCCATCACCGACGAGCGGCGCAAGGCGGCGGATGATGCCGCCGCACTGCTGGCCTCCATTGCCAGGGCGGAACGCAAGGTAATGGGGCCGGACGGCAAGGTGCATGTGCCCGCATCGCACAAGCCGTCCATTATCGCCCCGTCTCCGGCCTACGGCAACGACGGCACAGGCTGGTACCCGGAGCCATGATCGAGGCATCATGGCAGTTAATAGTGAATAGTTATCAGGTAATAGCATGCCCGCTCCCGGTCAGTTTATCCTTAACAAGCAAGTCATCCCGTCCGAGCTACGCAGCCGGGAATGGGAAGCTGCGCGCGTGGATTACTGGCGTATGGAGCGGGCCTTTGTGATGGCGGGCAAGGTGCGATTTGAGGATGCCCAGGCTTGCCGGAATGCTGCGGCTGCTCTGGCCAACGGGAAAGTGTCTCTGATTGAAGCGCGCCGGGCGGTCCGGGAAGAACTGGAACGCGCCGGCTACCGTCCCACGCCGGGAACCGCCGGAACGATTAAAGACATCTACACCCCGCGCCGCCTGGATGTAACCTTGAAAACCAATGTCAACATGGCGCGCGGATATGCGGAAAAGAACCGGCTCACGGGCAATGCCATGTACCCGGCCAGCGAGCTGCACCGCAACCGTCAATCCCGCGAGCCCAGGGACTGGCAAACGCGCTGGAATGAGGCCGCCGCCTCCGTCAATTATGAGGGTGTGGCCAGGGACGGTTCTTTCATTGCTCTGAATGATTCCCCCATTTGGGCGGCGCTGTCCCGGTGGCGGACGCCTTACCCGCCTTTTGACTACGGCAGCGGCATGTGGTGGCGTCCGGTGAAATGGCGTGTTGCCGAGAAAAAAGGCCTGGTAACGGACGAAGATATGGCCCGCATCGAATCTCAGCGGCCGGAGTCGTTCAACCATGATGTTGCCTTGGACACCAATATCCGGGATGAAGACTTGGGCGCAGCCCTGGCCGAACAGATGAAGGGCATTGCAGAATGGGACGGTTCCTCCCTGCGCCTGGTGGACCGCAACGGCACACGTCCCTATGATGCCGGAGAGATTGGCCGGGTGATCGCCACCCAACCGCGCGAGGACGTGCCGGCATCTCTGCGCACCAACTACCAGGCCGACGCCCTGGCTGAATTTTTAAGCAATCCCGACGGCTTCCGGGCCGATGCGCCAGAGAACCGCGCGGGATTGGACATGATTGAAGACGTGGCGCGCCTGTTTGGCCGGATTCTGCCGGACGCAGCCCCGGAACTGGAAACGTCCCTCACCCTGACAGCGCAGGATCTGGCAGCCCTGCAATCCGGCGTCTATCGCGTGCCGCTCACGGTAGCCGCATTACCGGCTGTGCCCGTCGGGAGTGCGTCCCCTGCCTCCGGCAACGTGCGCCTGGTGGTGCAAGGCGGCAGCAGCGCCCGGCGCATTGACTTGGCGGCGGCTGCCATCGGCCGCCAGGTGGCGCCCGGCAGCCGGGTATTGTTGGGCGGTACGGCGTACCGCGTCATCGGCATCGACACGGCCACCAGGCCGGCAACCATCACTGTGCGCGAATTATGATCAGTCTGAATGTGACCATCATGGGCGGCATTGCTTTGAAACTTGGGCGCAAAGAACAGGCCCAGGTGAATGAAGCCATTGCCTTGGACCTTCAGGACAACCTGCGTACCCGCTTTGAGGATCGCGGCGGCCGGTCTTTTTGGGCGGACGCTGCCCGCGCCACCGTCGTGGAACCGGACGGCAATGACCGGTTGGCCGTGCGTGTGTACAAGCGCGGCGTCCGGCACCAGTGGCTTGGCTCCATTAAGGCCCTGGGAGGTCCGCTACGCGCCAGCGGCCGACCGTCCGAAGTGACGGGAGAACCGACCAAAAATCTGGCCATCCCGACGGAGTATGCCCCGTATGGGTTGAGCATCCAGCAGGCAGGGCTGGGGGGAAGCCTGGTGTTTGTGCCTTGCAAGGGGCCTGCAACGGGGGTGCTGGTTGGCGGCAAAGACGTTCCCATCACGAGGGGACCGCGCAAGGGGCAGACCCGGCGTGTGGCAGATCCGCAAAGCCCGATTTTCTACATCCTGATGCGGGAGGTCACCATACCGGAACACCCGGATGTGATGCCCGATGAAGACGAAGTGCGCAGCGTGGCCGAGGAAGCCGTACATGATGCCCTGGATTTTTTAAGCAGAAAGAAGAAATCATGAAGAAAGCGCCCAGTTACCTTTATGCCCGTAAACTGATGGGACATTTACAGGGGGACACAGATCTTGCCCCGCTGGTGATGCCGGGCCTGTTTGACCGCGTGAGCCAGTGTGACCTGCTCCTGATGACGGCCAATTCCCAGTATTGCTGCGTGGCCGTCACACCGGGCGATCCAACCAACACGGACCAGGCGCAGCGCACGCGCACCACACGGATGGATTGCCCGATGGTAGTCGGCATCTACATGCAGCAGGAATCCCTGTTGCCGCCAGGGTATGAATCCGTGGATGAATATCTGGCCGACGTCGCGGCTACCATTATTGCGCGTGTCCAGAACTGGATGCGTGATGAAGAGGACAACCAGGAAGAACCGGTCGTTATTGGCGTAACGCCGCTGGATTTGAGCAAGCTGGAAAAAATCAAGAACCTGGTAGGCAAGGCCGTCGTGCTGGCTCCGAGACTTTTTTATTAACCCTGAACCATAAATTAAACCATGGCAAAAGCAGAAACCAAACAGGAACAGGCCCCGGCAGCAGCCGTGGGGGAAGCAACGCAGGAAGCCGCCGTCAAGGTGCGCATCCTCAAAACGGGCACCGAGATTGACGGCTGGCGCTTTGCCGCCCGCGCCCTGGTGACGGTAACGGCCAAACAGGCCGCCGCACTGGAAGCCGACAAGGCCGCCAGGCGCGTGTATTAACATCAGGCTCAACTATTAAAGAAAAAAGACTAAACATCATGAGTGAAGCAACAAGACGAGTGAACTACCTGATTGGCGGCATGCCGGTCAGGATTGCCAAATTCGGAGTGACGGACGGCAGCAAGACGGTAGGAGTGGACGCATGTCCGGCAATCCCCACCTCCGAAGCTCCCGGCCCCTGGCTGTACCTGGGCAAAATCAAGAGCGGCCAGGTGGAGCAGGTCAAGAAGAACGTCCAGATTGAGGGCGTGAATGATGCCACCGGCATGTATGAAATGGAGGATGTAACCATGGTGCAGCAGTACAAGCTTAAATTCACCACGCAGTACATTGCGCCGGAAGTGATTCAGCTGGCTTTTGGCGTGGCCGGGGAATTGGAAGACAACCAGGAAGCCGTGCCGTTTGTGTCCAACGGAGAAATCAAGGTCTGGCTTTATGGACGCCTGACGGACCACGCGGAAAACGGCAAGGAACTGATGGAGTGGTGCGTCATGGGGAGATTGCGGCTGACTAATACTCCGAATTTCGCGTCCGACCCGGCAACCGCTGAATGGGAATTGAGCATTGAATACAGCCCTTTGCAAAAGCTGACGCCC
Organism: Akkermansia sp. UNK.MGS-1; assembly: GCF_000980515.1. NCBI lineage: Bacteria > Pseudomonadati > Verrucomicrobiota > Verrucomicrobiia > Verrucomicrobiales > Akkermansiaceae > Akkermansia > Akkermansia sp. UNK.MGS-1. Next base: position 54,150 of record NZ_LBCB01000003.1, read on the forward strand.
AAGGCGTTGGCATCTCCGGCGACGGCCTGATGAAAACCCGGAGCGGCGGGGGCACGCAGCCTCCGCCCTCCGCAATCCTAATCACGAGACATGGAACTGGTAATTGATGGCAGAACAATGGCGCTCCGCTGGCCCTCCGGGGTGCCGGTGACGGATGTGTCCCTGGTGCTGGGCGATACGGTGCCGGTGCGCATCCGTGTGGAGCATGCCCTGGATAATTGCACACCGGCGCTGGCGGTCAAGCAGACGATAGGCAGTCCTGACCTGATCATGACCGTGACCGGGTTTGTTCGTAAGGATGACTGGCAAGAAGCGTCCTGGGTGGTCAATACGGCGCCGCTCCAGGAGGCGCTGGACAGTGCGGACAGCGTGGCCCTGGTGGCCGAGGTGGTGCTGGTGGCCCCTGATGGAGCGCAGCACACGTCCCGCCCGATCCGGGTGACGGTGCGCCGGGACATCCTGCCGGCGGATTATGCGCCGCCCGCAGAGGTGTTGGCCGACTGGTCCGAACTGGTAGCCGACGCCCTGGCCGCGCAGCTGCCGGACGCGCTCAAGGAGGCGGGCGTGGAATTGGAAGCCGCGACCGGGCAATCCACCTTGTCCAGCGGAGATGCCGCCGACACCTGGACCATCGTGGGTGGCTACGCGTTCACGTGGGGAGACGAGATACTGGCCGGGCATCTGCCCGACAGCTGCCGCCTGAAAAGCATTTCCACTGTTTATTTTTTTGACGATCCCGCCCTGAATCAGTATTGCCTGCGTGTCTGGCGGCTGACGGACGGCGCTTACAGCCTGATTGGCACCTCCGCCTATGTGTCCAACCTGTCCAGCGGCCAGACGGCCACGTGGGTATTTACGCCGGGCATTCCCCTGACGCGCGGGGATGTCATTATCATCCAGGTGTGTGAGGGGACCGAGATGACGCCCTACGCGCTGGGCATGCACGCCGTCCTGACCCCTTCCGTCCCCGGACGCGGTTTGATCACGGAGGTGTCCAACCCGCCCACCGTGAATGGTACGATGGCTCCCTTGATGACCGTGGTGGTGGACTATGACGACGGCATCACCCTGGGAGGGATGGAGCTGGCCACCGCGCGGCAACTGGATAGCCTGGGGCGGGATGTGCGCCAATCTTCCGCGACCGCCGAGGCTGCGGCGCGGACGGCTGGCCAGGCAGCCGCTACCGCGTCCACGGCTGCCGATAACGCCGCAACATCTGCCACTAGCGCGGCCAATTCCGCGACGGCGGCCCAGCAAGCTTTGGCAGCCATGCCGCAGGTGGACGCTTCCGGCAACATGACGCTTCCCGGCAATATCACCGCCGCGGGAGGCACGTTTGCCGGGGCCGTCAACGCCAACGGAGGCATCAATTCCCCGTCCCCTATAGCAACCATGCAGAGCATGACGACCCTGGGGGCGGGATATGCCGCCGAGGCTTTTGATTTATCGGGATATGTCGATTTGCGTAACATCGCATTCGCCAATGCTGTTAATGTCAGCAAAGTGACATATCCGTACTTGATGGACAAAGATCTGGTTATTTTCAGGGAGGTTTCCGCCGGGAATAACTTCATGTCTTATCCTCTTATTAAGTTCGATAGGTACAATTTTGCCTGGGGGACATTTCCCCCGTCATCTATGGTGTTGAGCATGGGGGGAACCTACATGAATTTCGAGGCGGGGGAACACAATGCTTTCATGGGATTTGCTCTTGGGCAGACTTCCATTGACGCGCAAAGCGTTTCGGAAGTGGCTCCCCCCTATATCTATCTCAAAATGTACAGCCGTGCGCGGGCGCAAACGACATTTTCCATTTATTACAATACTGGTGACGGGGAGCAAGTCATTGAAAAACCCGGACGAACTCAATCCATCAACAGATTGTATCTTATTTACGAGCAAGTGAATAATTTGTCCGCGCGCATTTCGGTAGGAGTGGTGTACAGCTCATCCAACCTTGGCGTGACATCCAGGGAGGTGACCATCTACAGCATGGGGGAAATTGCTGTTGATTATTATGCCTGCGCGGAAAAAGTGATCCCCTTTTTCGCCAACAACACCACGGCTCCGACAATCACCTCCATGAATAGAGCTTTGGGATTGGGCGTTTATCCTGGCATGTTGATAACTGATTATTTTTCAAAAGTAATATGAATGCAGAAATACAAATTCAGTTTCCTCAGCCCGGCAACTGGCAGGAATTCACCCTGACAGCCGTCTATGAGGACGCTGGAGGTTACACCCGGACAGTCCGCTACACTCCTGCCGATATACCCGCGGAGCAGGCCCCGGCCATGCAGGCCGTCGTTGCCGCGCTGGTAGGGCTGGCGGAACCGTGGCAGGCGGTGCAGGTGTGGGCACGGCTGAAAGAGTTTTACGCTCCGGAGGAAGCCGTGGAACTGACCGTTGAGGCCGTCAATCCGCAGGGCGGGCGGAGGGTGTTCACTTCCCGTGATTACCCGGAGTTCGTCATTACCGACCCCGCCGCCGTGGAGTTTTTCAAGTTTTTCACGACCAGCAATCTTTAACGATTATGGACGCTTACCGCTCGCAGGATACAGTCATCTACCGCCCAATCGGAGACGATGCCCCGGAGGCGGTGGCCTTGTGCAGTTACGGGGATGTGATGCCGTCCCTGGTAACTGTGGTTCCCTCCGTCCAGGTGCAGCGCGAGGCCGTTATCGGCAGCCGCTGGATGCACCAGGCGGCACGCGGCAATGCCGGGTTGCAGATGTCTTTTTCCCTGGCGCGGGCTTTCAGCACTTACGCCGCCGCCAGGGCATGGGGACTGGACATAGCGGAATTGCTGGCGCTGTACCCGGAGGGCATGATCACCTGGATGACCGCCTATCATGCCGGCATCCCGCAGCGCACGCGGGAATACCACGCCACCCTTGACCATGTGCAGCCTTTGCCGCCGACCAATGATCAACGATATGGGGCCGCAGCGTTTTGGGGTGTACTGGAAATTCAACTTTTTTTAACAGGAGACATTGATTGACCTATGGATTATGACGTAAGCATCAGCATCGGAACCACGGCCAACCTGGGAGACCTGACCAAAGCCAACAAGGCGGTGCAGGATTTGGCCAAGGCTGCCAAGCAGGTGCCGGATAGTTTACTTTCCGGAGGCGTGGGCGGTACTGCTGCCCCGGCTTATACCGCGGCAGCCACCGGAGGCGGTATGACCTGGCGGCTGGAGGGAGCGGCGGAACTGTCCAATGCCGTCAAGACGATGGACGGCGCCCTCAGGCAGGCGGGCAAGAATTTCACCGTGACCTCCCAGCGCCTAGACAGGAGTGCATCCTTGTTGTCCCGGAGCATCAGCACGCTTACTTCCCTGCCCGGCAAGCTGCAAGCCTGGGGCAGCAGTACAATGCAGTCCTGGAACCAATTCAACGGCGGCCTGCAAAACCTCAAAAATGTGATCGGATTGGGTAAGCAGGCATGGGACCTTGGCTGGTCCATAGGAGAGTCGCTCAATGAGGCATTTGGCGTCAAGGCCAAGCAGATTGACGCCAAGCTGGCCGGCATCATCCAGGCTGCCCAGGACAAGCTGGCCCGCTGGCAGGATAGTATCAATTCCGCCCGCGCCCAGCACCGCGAGGACGCCTTTCTTAAACAAGAAGCCGCAGGCGTCAAGCAGGTCAATAACGCCTACGCCGCCCGGCTGCGCACCATTGAGGCCATTGACCGCAAGGCCATGGCCGGGCTGGAAATGCAGAAGAAACTGCTCCAAATTGAAAACGAGAAGAACCGCAGCATTGTCAACCAGCGCCGCATCCGGGGTGAGATTACCGAATCCCAGACGCGGGATGAATTGGCCAGGATTGATGCCAAAGACGCCAACGAGCGCATGGATATTGAGCGCAAGCAGGCTGACCAGGCGGCACAGACGGCCCAGGCCAGGGCGGATGCCGCCGAGGAACGCTACCGTAAACTATTGGAGTTTTCCCGTTCTTCTCAATCCAAGCAACTGGTGGAAGGGTTGAAGCCGATCCAGGTCATGGAAGAGGCCGATGCCACCAAGAGAGCAGAAGAAGATCTTGCTCGCTGGAAGGCAATCCAGCAACGCCAGAAGGATGCTCAAAAGAAAATACAAGAGGCCATTAAAGACCAGGCACGCGCCGCTACCATGCTGCCCCTGGCAGGCGCTCCGATCGCGTTGGCACGCAAACAGGATGAAGACCAGGCACGGCAGGACTATGAGGCCGCTGTGGCTGCCCAGCATGAATTCATGCGATCCAAAGGGATGAGCTTTAACGAGACGGACAAGGGCAACGAGGAGCTTTTGAAAAAGAAGGTGGATCAGCACCGGCAAGCGCTGGGGAAATCATATGAGCACATCAGCAAAACGGGGCTGGTAGGAGATTTGAACGGGATGAATGACGATGAACGGCTGGCCGAGTATGTTCGGATTTTACAGCTGGCGCAATCAGTTATAAAGGATGACGCATCCCGCCTGGAAGAAGCCCTCCGGGAAATGCAGGACGCCAGGCAGCAGGCGGCGGAAGCCAGTTCCAGGCTGAGGGGGGTACTGACGGAGCACCAGGCCCAGACGGCGGCCAACGAGGCCGTAAACCAGGAGACGGCCAAGACCAACGCCCAGCAGGATGCCGTGAAACATACCGATGTGATGGCCTCAGCCTTGGAAGACCGGCTCCGCAAAGAGATTGAAACCAAGCAACGGAACCAGGAAAAACAGAAGGATGCCCTGTCCAAGACCAATGAACGGCTGGATGCCAGCATGGGACGCTTCCAGCAGTATGCGGAGAGATTTGAGGGCAATGACGCCTTGGCCGCCAAGCTCAAGCAGTTTTCCGATATTTTCGCGCGGTTGAAAGCACTGCCGCGCAGCGCCTGGAACAAGAAGGATTTGATGGATGCCAAGGCGGCCGAGAAATTCGCCAAAGAACTTTCTGAGGCTGCCAAGCATTCAACCAATCAGGATGAAAAGGGGATTGCCCAGGCGGCTATGCAGGCCATTAAGGCTTGGCAGGATGCCCTCAAGAAAGAACGGGCCATCAAGAAAAATGATAAGGAGTTGCGCGATCTGGAGCGCACTGCCCAGGATGTGGCCAATTTGTCCGGCAAGCTGCACGATGGCCAGGAGAAGGTGCTGGAGCTGGATGACTGGCTGGCCAGAATGCGTCGTAAGGTGCTGGGACGCTCCGGTGAGATCGCCAACAAGGAGCCGATAGGAGCGCTTCCGTACGCCGAAGAGATGTTGAAGAAGGTTCTTTCCGAACAGGGCGACGGGGGAACATCTGTAACTCAGGGCGAGCGCAAGCTGCTGGAGCATCTTAAAAGCAGGCTGGAAAATGATGACCGCCGCCTGGAAGCAGGGAATGAGTTTAATGAGATGATCGGACTGATTGACCAGATTTTAACCAGGTATTCCTCCGCGCAGTCCGCCCAGGGCAAACTGTCCGGAGAAGTGGCCCGCCTCAAGGCGCGGCTGGATAAGATTGATTCCCAGGGGAAATTCGGACCACGCAGATGAAGACTGTTGAACTTACGGACAAGGCCCTGGAAGACGCGTCTTACAGCTGGCAGAATTTTACGCCGATGTGCGTTTCCTGGCGGCAGATAATCCGCCGCAACGATGAGCCGCCTCCCTATCTATATAAAGAGCCGGCGCGCATTGTCTGGCACGGCTCCACCATCATGGAAGGAACAGTCCGGCGTTGCCGTCCCTCCTTTTCCGGCAACAGCTGGGCGTGGCAAATAGATGTGCATGACATCCTCAAACCTCTGGAAGGGACGCTTTGCTTTAACGCCTCCGGCAGCCTGAAAGGCGCTCTGTATGCCGCTGTGGAGGGCGGCAGCGGTGCGGATGCTCCGCGCAAAGTGTCTATTGCCGGGACGCTGAACCGCATCCTGAAAGATGCCCGCAAGCATGGATTGCTGGGGGCGGATGTAGGAATTCAGGTGGACGTTTCCCCCGCGGCCTGGGTGTGGAACACGGCCCTGGCATGCGATACTTACGCGGGCGTGTTGCGCAAGCTGTTGGGGGCACGCCCCGGCATGGTGTGCTGGGTTGATTATTCCGGTTCTTCTCCCGTGATCAGGGTTGCGGATGGTGCCGTCCTTCCTGCGGTCACGCTGGATCGCGCCGGGAATTTGCTGACGGCCATCGATTTGGACCCGCGCCATGACCTGGTTCCCCCTGCGGTGGGCGTGGTACTGACGGCCGGGAACATGGCCCGTCAATCCCAGGTTTGGCCGCGCGGGGCTTCCCTGCGCCAGGAGGGATGCGTAACCGTGCAGCTGGCCATGCCCGGAACCACACCGGAAACGGAAGACGAACCGCCCAGCTCCGAATCTCCCATCTGGTCTTTCTTAAAGCCCGAGATACTGGTGCTTGGAGACAAGCTGCCCACCGGACCTGATGACGCGGCCGAGTGGTGGCAGGGGAAAGTTCCCAAGCTGGCGGAAGTTCCGGGGGCGCGTTTCGGGGCTGTGAAGAAAACCGTTCTGAAAAACAAGGCCAGCGACGCCAGCAATTACAGCACGGCGGAAAGCGCCCAGGTTTATGAGTTGATCAAAGGGGATTTGTCGCCGGCATGCAAACTGATCAAGTGGTGTTATGTATCACTGACGCAGGAAGTTTATATCACGGTGCCGCCCCGTCCGGGGTTTGAATTGCTTTTTGGCAAGCAGAAGATCGTGAACGGCCAGAAACGCTGGTACAGCAAACTGACATGGAGGGGGCGCACGGTCAACACTCCCAGGCGTTGGTACAGGGCCGACAAGTCCGGGACAACGGGGCCGGAAGATGGTTCCTCAATACCGGACAAGCCGGACACAGGAGGGACAGAGCAAGAATGGCCGGATTATACCGGCGTCCTGCGGGATTATTATGAGATTACCCGGCAGCTTCCCTGGGAGGGGACGTTGCAGTCCTTGCGGGCCTTGTCTCCTGCCGGGCTGGTAGGCCGTCAATTATCCATTACAGGCGGCCGCGCGGAATGGGTGGATATGTCCACTGTGGTGCAAGGGGTAAACGTAGATTTAGCCGGTAACAGAACGTCTATTAACACAGGGGTGCCGGCGCATTTATCGTTGCAGGATATGATGGACCGCGCCAAGTCCCTGCAATCCGGCCAAGATGATCTGGACCAGGATGACCAGCAGGACAACCCGGTCCAGACTCTCCAATATGACGATGATGCCCGTAAATCTCCGGAGGCTCCCACTTTCGGGCCGGAAGGGGAAGTCGTCTGGACCGAGGCGCCCGACCGTCCAGCGGGTTTTGGGTTCCAGGTTGTCCTGGATTGGGATGACGATAATACTACCGTGACCGGCTATCGGTTGCGGCCGGGGCTGCTGCTGCTCAACGGGACGACGTTCTGCAACGCCGCCCCGGAACCTACCGAAGGAGACTGGTACAAGGGGGCCGTTACCAGTGGGGAAATTTGGCTCAATGTTAGGTTCAGCGGCAAAGGGAAGTACCAGGGCAGCACGGTAGCGTATTCACAAGGGCCTGTCAGTCCTCTTCGTCTCCAACCGGAGGAACCGGACGGGGAAGAGTTTTATTACTCCTTCCATCTGGCCACCATTACAGCCGATCATGAAGTCATCCAGTATGAACTGGGTTCCATCCAGATTCCCGTTCATGGCGGTTCCAATTATCCCTACGGCCCCGCCTAAACAAGAGAGAAATAACGATGATCAGAATTACCATTTTAACCTTCAATCGTGATGCGGCGCTATCCCTGGCGGCATTGCGTTGCGTGCGCCGGCGTTTGCCGGATGCCGCTGTAACGGTAGCCGATGATGGACACGATCCGGTCACGGCAGATGTGGCCGCCCAAATGCAAGCCCTGGGCGCCATGTATGTGCAGACGGATTTTCCACGGCGCGGCAACCTCAACGGCAGTTCCTGCGTGCGTGGCATCCTGGAAACGTTGCTGGACGGCACAGCCGATGACGATGTAGCCATCAAGCTGGATGCCGACACGGCATTGCGTTCTGACGGACCTGTGCGCCGGATGCTGGCGGCGGGTACGGAAGGCTTCGGCAGCTGCTGCGACGGCCGGATCATGTGCGGCCTGTGCTACGGGTTCACGGGTTCCGCGTTGCGCCGCATGCTGGCAGTTCTGGACCGTCTGCCCATTGGGGGTGACGATCCGGAGGATATAGCAACGGGACGCTTGGCCATGGCCGCAGGGGTTCCGCTTCACATAGAGCGGCCCTGGGCGGCATCACGGCCGGAGGGGCGCTGGGCGGCCTACCGCTGGCCAACGATGCCGGCAGTAGCCAAATATGATCGGCTGGACGTGGTGACGCTGGGCACTCTTCACATGCCCCGGCAGCAGATGGACGCAGCAGAGTTCATCCGCGTATTTGACGAGTTGGCCGCCAGGGACGTGATCGGGGAGTAGAGGGCAGTTCAAGCCGTTTTCAAGGGAGGTGCAACCAGGTTGCAATGGGGATGCAGCGGACAGACGTTCAAGGGCGTTTTTCCACAATGCTTGATAATTTTTCTACAAAGCATTGCGACGTTACACAAGGAGTGCGTGGATTGAAACTTCTTCTTCTTCTTCTTCACTGGAAGATTCAATATTCAGTCGCACTCCGCAAGGAGTGCGTGGATTGAAACAGCGCGGTTGACAGCGTGAAAGCGTGCACTGGGGTCGCACTCCGCAAGGAGTGCGTGGATTGAAACGAATTCAAGAGTGCAATTAGTCATCCGGCAACCCGGTCGTACTCCGCAAGGAGTGCGTGGATTGAAACCAGCAACGCGTCCATGTTATTTCCCCTCCCGTTTGTCGCACTCCGCAAGGAGTGCGTGGATTGAAAAAGAAAAAGCTCTCCGAGCTTGTTTGGTCTAGAGAGCTTTTTTGTTCCATCATCTTGTTAAGTTGTCAGGAAGAGGGGTGATTATTGAGATTGAGTTCTGCCGGGGGGAGGGACTGGAGCAGAGCCAGGATGGGGTCCTGTGGTGCAGCGCCCATTTCCCGCTGGCGTTTGAATTCCTCCTCTTCCTGCTGCAGGGCTGCCAGTTTGGTGTCTTCCACCAGCGCCTTGAATTTGTCCGCCTGAGAGTATTCCCCGTCCTCGTCCCGGAAAACGCGGGCCAACCAGCGGCGTTTTTCTTCCGTACTGAGCAGGGGATTTTTCATGTGCCGGGGAATGTATTTTTGTCCAGCAGGTTTCCGGCAAGCTGTTCTCCATCCGCAGTGGGCCGGTAAACATAAGGGCGACCGTCTCCAATACGGTTGACATATCCCTGCGCAATGAGATCCTGCAGGATATTGGTGACGGTATTAGGGTGCAGGCGTGTGGCTTCCGTAATGGTGCTGTGGCGCCTGTACCCGGCAATGACGGCCAGGATGACCTGGGCACTGCTGAGGCGAAAGTCCAGCCTGCGGACGTTGGAGGCAAATATCTGTATGAAATCCAGTGCTTTCATGAGTATGTATTCACAATTTATTATTATGTTATTTGCTTATTATTCTCATGTTATTCACATTCTTCCGGGCAAGAGGGCGATTTGATTTTTCTCAGCAAATCCAGCAGCGGGTGGGAATCATTGGAAAAGCACTGCACCGCATTGACGGTAGCCGCCTGCGGAAGAATGATTTTATGGAATTCCTGGTTAAGATTCTGGCGCAGGCTTTGGTTGCCCGTCAGGGGCATGGCCAGTTTTTCTGCCAGCCGGGTGGCCAGTGCGTCCATGAAGAGGGGATCGAATTGGTCGGCGTTTTCAATATCGGCAATGTAGCTTAGGGGAAGCGGGGCGCAGGAAGCATGAATGCGGCGTCCCTGCATTTTCCATTCCGAGCATTCCACATCCAGCACGCGCAGGCAGTCTGCGGGCAGCGTGAATTGATAGGGGGTCAGGGAATTGGGCGCCTGTGCGGAAACGGAGTCCAGAGTGGTTTGCGTGGCGGCGAAGGTCCAGCGCGCCATGCAAAGGGTTTCCCTGCGGGCCGGATGGTAATGAAGAACGCAAAGGCGGGATGCCGTGGATTCATTGGCAATCAGCGCGTCCAGAGGTGCCTCCCCTATTTTGGAGAGGGCCGCGTTGCATATGTCCAGCGCGGATGGCGTATCCGGCTGAAGTAAGGATTCATTGATCATAGCGCCCTATGTTTTGGAGGAAACGGATGCGGAATGCATCACGTTTGGAGGCGACCTCTTTGATGCCACCAATGGCATGTATGCGTCCGGTTTTTCCTCAGGTGCATTTTTTGCCGATTTGTTTATTTGATAAATGCAAGCACTTGCCCGGATTGTCCGGGCAGGTGGAGAGAGCTCCCTTTCCTTCCATGGGAAAAGAACGCTCCCGCCGCATGGATTGTCTGTGAGGCGGGCGTCCGGCATCCTCTGGAGCCTTATATCCGGCAGAAGGGAAGGGGAATCAGTATCAACCATGAATAGAAAGCAAAAGAAATTATGGGATTTATGAAACCGTCCACACCTTCCGCTTCTGCTCCGGAGCAGACCATCCCGGTCAAGGCGGAGAGCGTGGAACAAGAAGTAGGGGAAGATTATCAGGCCCGGGAACGGCAGAGGCAGGGAATGATTTCCACCATTCTGGCGCGCCGTCATTCTTCCGCCGGGCAGGGGGAGGTCAATCCGCGGACTCTGCTTAGGAAAACTCTGGGATAGGCGCTGCCATGGAAGAAAGAACTGCGGAATTGAATTCCGTGTACAAGTCCCTGGCCGCCCAGCGCGCGCCATGGGAAACGTGGTGGGACCGTCTGAGGGATTACGTGCTGCCTCGCCGCCTGAATCGGGAAGGGGATGTTTCCCTACCCAACAGGGACGCCATGGACCGCATGACGGATACTACGGCTGTGGAGGCATGCCAGAAGCTGGCCAGCGGCCATATGTCCTATATTACGCCCAGCCATGACGTATGGTTCAAGTGGTCGGCTCCGGATGACCGGGGAGGCGACGAGGCGGAGGCCTGGTATAACCAGTGTTCGGAAATTGCCCTGAAAGAATTGTCCGTTTCCAATTTTTATACGGAGATTCATGAGTGTTTTCTGGACCGGGTGGCTTTGGGGACCGGAAGTCTGTTTACGGGCATATCCTCGGACGGAAGGCTGTTGTTTACCAATATTCCGTGCGGACAGTTCGCCTGTGCGGAGAATGCGGAAGGCCGGGTGGATACCTACGTCAGGGAGTTTACCTACACGGCTCATCAGGCACGCTCCATGTTCGGGGTGAAAGCTCTGGGGCCCAAGGCTCGGGAAGTTCTGGAGCGCGGAGGCAATCCGTATGCCACAACTCTGAGGTTTCTGCATGTTGTGCGCCCGCGCACCCGGCGCAGCCGCCGCAGGGAGCAGGCCTCCCACATGCCGTTTGAAAGCGTTTACCTGTCTCTGGACGACCAGGTGATTGTGGAGGAAGGGGGATACATGGAGTTCCCTTATCTGGTGACCCGCTTTTTGAAGTGGGGCAGCGGCCCGTACGGTCTGGCTCCCGGCAGGCTGGTGTTTCCCGCCATCCAGCAGGTGCAGTTCCTGAACCGTATTCTGGATACTCTTGGCGAGGTGGCCGCCTTTCCCCGTATTCTGGAGCTCGCCAACCAGATTGGGGAAGTGGATTTGCGGGCCGGCGGCAGGACCGTCATTACCCCGGAGGCCGCTTCCCTTCACCTTCCCCGGGAATGGGCTACGCAGGGCAGGTATGATGTTGGGATGGACCGTCTGACACAGAAGCAGGATGCGATACGCCGTGCCTATTATCTGCCCATGCTGGAGCTTTGGAGCGGGCACCGCGGCAATATGACTGCCACGGAGGTCATGGCGCGGGAGAATGAGCGCGTCTTGATGTTTTCTCCTTCCTTCACGCTGTTTGTGAGTGATCTGTATTCCACAATGACACGCATTTTTTCCCTGCTGTTCCGGATGGGCAAGTTTCCCAGGCCACCCCGTGCGGTATTGAGGGTAGGGAGGGACGGCTCCGTTGCCGTGGGAGAACCCAGGGTTGTCTATCAGTCAAAGATTGCCCTGGTGCTCAGGCGCTTGCAGAGTGAAGGGATGGACCGCAGCCTTCAGCGGCTGAATATGATGATGCAGGCTGCCCCGGATTTGGCGGATCATGTGGACTGGGACCACTGTTTCCGCCTGTCCGCCCGTGTGGACGGCGCCCCGGAGAGCATGCTGAGGCCCTGGGCCGATGTCCGTGCCATGCGGAAGGAACGGGCGGACCTCCAGCAGGGAGCCTCCCTGGCTCCGGCGGAAGAGGATCCTTATGCTTCCCTCAATCCTTTGCTTGACCAGTTAACCGCGATTCAAAAATGAACCAGGATACGACATTGCAGCAGGAGGCCTCCGTCCGGGAGGCCCGTCTCAAAAGGCGCCAGCTTCTCCGGGTGTTTGACACCCCGGACGGGCGTGAGGCGCTTACCTTTCTGGAAACCCGTTTCCAGACTGATTTGCCCGTTTTTCAAGGAAGTCCGGGGAATTACGACCCTCTGGACGCCATGAGGAGGGATGCCTACAGGGAGATCTTTCTGTACATCCGCCGCCAGCTTCAATTAGCCATTAAAGAAACCACAGAAGAAGAGAAAAATGATTGATTCCATTGATAACAGCATGGCCGCTCCTTTCAGGGATGCGGAGGGTTCCGGTTTCGTTTCCCCGGAGACGGACGCACTGTCCGAAACCGAAGTTCAAACTGAACCTTTTCCTCCCCTTCTGGGTGAGGACGGTGGTTTTGCTCCGGACTGGTACGCCCGGTTTGATGAGTTGAAAGGGATGGAGAAATCTCTTTCCAAGTTTAAGACGCCGGAGGCTCTGGCGAAGAGTTACGCGGAGCTGGAACGCCTGCGACGTTATCCCGGCGTGGAGAATGAAGAACAGATGGCGCGGTTCCGCCGGCTGGCCGGATTGCCGGAGTCGGAGGAAGAATATCGCCTGGAACGTCCAGAATCCACGCCGGAAAGCGAATGGAATGCTGACCTGGCAGAACGCATGGCCCGCACGGCCTATCGTTACGGAGTGCCGCCGGAGGCAATGAACGCTCTTCAGGAGACGATGGCCCAGGCATATGATGAGGCCCGCGAGCACATGGAAGATGCCCGGATGGAGATGGAAATGCAGGCGGAACAGTCCCTTCAGCAGGAATGGGGTTCCAATTATGAACGCAACATGGGCAGGGCTGCTGCCGTTCTTCGGCGGCTTGCCTCTGAAACAGGGGTGGATGCGGACGCTTTACTGGATAATCCGGGACTCGGTTCCAATCCGGATGCAATCCGCCTGTTGTACCAGGCATCACGCCTGCTTGATGAAGCTCCTCTCCATCATACAGGAAATGCGGTGCCTTCCCCCGCGGAGGAAGCCATGCGGATGGAATCGGATCCATCCCATCCTCTTTATGAGGCGTATATGAATGTGAACCATCCCAATCATAAATATGCCAATGAGTTATATGATCGTTTGACTACCCGTTAATTTCCCGGACGTTTTAACCGGTGGAGTCTCATAAAAAGCAAGCCCGGCGGAATGCTTTCCGCCGGGCTTTTAATAGTCATTGTTTCATCAGGGAAGGAGGGGGTAAGGGCTGGGGCCTTAAGCTGCCCTCCTACCATTAGCGTCCCGGGAAGGGGCTTGTGTTCAAAAAAAGTTGGAAAAACATTTTTCCCTGTATGGGAGACCAATGAGGTTAAATACTCATTATATCTTTCACTGTAAGTGAGTAAAGATAGGATTATCCCGTATTTTTCTTATCAACGCAAACTTTTGCATTAACCGTCTCTTTATGCCGGCATTTTTCAATTGAGCCTGTTACGGGGAAAAGAAGATGCTATGTCTATTAACTGGAGGGAGGCAATGAAAAACCCCGTCCGGAAAGGAACGGGGTTTTAAGAAAAATGGTACGCGGTAGAATTATATTATTGTTGATTACAAATTATTTTATGATTTATTTACATAATTTTTTACACAAATAATATTATAGTCTGCCTAGTAAACGGTGCATATTTTGATGGCGGATTTTGTTGCGGTGTTGGTAGCTGACTTTCCATTCCGGGCCATAGGCTGATGCCAGCGGAAGCAGGTCAGAAAGGTATCCTATGGCATGCTCTACCCAGAGTGTTCGATCGCCTATTTCCCATGCGAAAAAAACAAGGTTTGGTGTCCATATACAGAGGCCCTTAGTGTTAACAGATTTTTGTATATCATCGTGGAGAAGTTTTTCTGGAGCGATGGAAAGACCCGCTATTTGACAGTATTCAGTGTAGTAGATGAAGGTTTCTGTTCTGGCGTCGTAGTCATTCATTTTATTTGTTTTTATTGACTTTAGAAAGAATTTTAGTTTTTTGAAGATATGAGCAATGATGAGTTGACGTTTGAGTATAGGGATGAGTTTAAGAGGAGAGTAATTGCTGAAAAAATAATTAATTTATTGATGGATGATGAGTTTTCTCCAATGGTGCTTGATGGGGATTGGGGAGTTGGGAAAACGGAGTTTTGTCATAAACTGATTAATTTGATCAGAGCAGATCAGAGTAAAGAAGGTGGGACGAATAAGAACATTCCAAGGTGTCAATGTCTATACATTGATGCGTTTGCGGAAGATCATGGGGATGATCCGTTATTGATGTTGCTCGGCAATATTGCACGTTTTATAAAGGATAAAGAGGGAAACGGGGATAGTTCTGAGCGTTATCAGAAGTGGAAAAATGCCAGTATAGCTGTAGCAAAGAGTTGCTTCAAAATCGGAGCAAAGGCAGCTATTGGTTTGCTTTTGAAGCAGAACGCAGATAGCATCGGAGACGAGATTTCGGATGCTATTAAGAAGTCTGCGGAAGAGGGGGTGGATGCTATAGTGAATGATTTTTTACAGCAGTATGAAGAATCTAATAGTAATATTGAAACGTTGAAGAGTATTCTTGCTGAAATTGCTAGGGATGAGAGGATGATTATTGTTGTTGACGAGTTGGATCGTTGCCGTCCGGATTTTTCCATTACCCTATTGGAAAAAATTAAACATGTGTTTGATGTTCCCAATGTGAGTTTTTTATTAGTCGCAAATATGAGGCAATTAGGAGCAGTCATTTCTCATGTTTATGGGAATGGATCAGATATATCGAGATATATAGATAAATTTATAAAAATTGTTGTATCGTTACCTTGTTATTATGATAAAATGTCTGTGTCCCGTCTCTATTTGTTTGAATTGATGAAGCAAGGAAAGATGTCCAATATATTTGGAAATCTTGCTTCTGATTTTATTGAGTATATCTTAACAAATAATTCACATTCTTTAAGAGATGTAGAACATTTTGCCCGATATGCAAAGGTTTTAGAAAGTATTTCATTGCATGATTGGCAATATTCAGAATGTGAAGTTGACCAAATTTTATCCGTTGTTGCGATATATTTGTATTGTTTTAATAGGGATGTTATTAAAAAAATCATTAGTAATAATATTGATGTGGGTTTAATTTTTAATTCATTAAATATATTGAATGGTTTAAATGAAGAGGGAAAATTACATAGAGTTTTTTATATTTTGGAGTCTTTAGACCCTACAGTTAATCAAAAAGAAGGTGTTGGGGATAGAGGATTTATTATAGATAAAGAGTATATATTTGATAATACTTACGCTCGTAGTTTTAAAGATATACAGAGAATTTTTATTGATTATATTATGAATTTAAGTCTTGTTAAAATTTAAAATTTTGTTATTCCGATCTTTCCTGTTTCCTGCTTCTTTCTTGTACCATTCAAGCTACTGTATCATATATTCGGTATTTATGTCAGCAATTTTTTGTTGGTTACTATGTTCCTTACTTCCAGTCAGTTGGGGGGGAGAGTAGATTTCATGAAGACGAGGAAAATAGTCTTTCCGCGGCGGTGCCCGAACAAAGGCTCCTGGCTGGCCAGTTTCAGCACTTCTGAGGTTGAAACCTGATCCTCGCACCACTTGAACACAAGAACGCCGCCCGGTTCCAATACTCGGAAACATTCGCGGAAACCGTCTTTCAAATCCTCCTTCCAGGTCTCCCCGTTCAGCTTGCCGTACTTCTTGGCCAGCCACGACGATTCCCCGGCGTGAATCAAGTGCGGAGGATCGAACACGACAAGACGAAATGCCCCATCACTGAAAGGCATCTTCCGGAAATCTCCGACCACATCCGGCTTAATTTCCAAGGCGCGCCCATCGCAAAGAGTATGAGATTCCTCCCGGCGGTCCATGAACACCACGTCAGGATGGCGGCGGTTAAACCAGAACATGCGGGAGCCGCAGCAGGCGTCAAGCACAGGCTTCACTCTCCCTCCTTTCCTTCTTGGAATCTGCCAAGCAAAACCCGGAATGCAGTTGCCGCCACTGCAGGAACTTGCCCGTTGCCAAGGGCTTTAAGGCGGTCCACTCTAGCGGCCACCCCATGAGCCACTCGACCCACGTCGGGTTCAGCTGACCACCACTCCCCGCAGTCATTTGCCTGCGTTCCTCGCTGCTGATGATGCCTTGAGTTTCCAGGGCTTTCATTTTCTGAAAAGCCCCACTTCCTCCGCACATCCCCTTGGTGCGGGGCGTTGGAAACTGTGAAACCACAGTTATCAATTTCTTCCCTGTTGCCCGGTTGCTTTCCTTGCCGCCGCAACTGGCGGTTGGAGTAGGAAACATCCGGACAAATTCGGGTAATCCCTGCTGACTGCTTTTCGGGCCACGTCTCTTGTAATCCGAGGCAAGGGGGCTTGGGAATTTCACGGCCAGCCCCAGCGGCGGAGTTGAGACTTTTCCGGCTGCATATCGGGCCAGCCATGACTCCGGGTTTTCCCCGCTGGACTTCCCCGCACGGTGCGTTGGCCACATTCCACGGCTCCGGGCGGCATGCCGGGAATTCGACCCTCCGTCGAGATCTTTCGTTGTCGCGGGCGGCCACATCATCCCCGGCATCCAGCCTGTTGTCGCTACATCCATCAAGCTCTTGGGGCCCCGTGAATGGCTCCCCTTGTTGGGGGCGTTGCAAGCCGTTGGCGTGGGGATCATGTGCAAGTATCCAGATGCGCTTTCTGACGTGCGGGGCTCCCACATCGTCCGCTCCCAGCACAAGCCATTCCGCATCGTACCCGATTTCGGCAAGATCACCGAGGACTCTGGCAAGTCCTCGTCCCACAAGCAAAGGTGAGTTTTCCAGGAATGCGAATTCCGGTCGTACCTCATTGATAATGCGGTGCATTTCCCGCCAGAGGCCGGAGCGGGCGCCGTCAATGCCGGCGCCTTTTCCTGCGGCTGAAATGTCCTGGCACGGGAAGCCTCCAGATACCACGTCAACAAGGCCGCGCCACGGTCGTCCGTCAAAGGTGCGTACGTCATCCCAAACCGGGAAAGGCGGGAGTAAGCCGTCATTCTGTCGGGCGAGCAGTACGCTTGCGGGATAGGGTTCAAGTTCGACAGCGCAAACGGTGCGGAATCCGAGCAGCTCGCTTCCAAGTATGCCTCCACCAGCGCCCGCGAAAAGATGTAGCTCATTCACTCTCCCTCCTTTCTCGGCTCCCAGTAAACAGGCCATCCTTCATGGACGCAGGCTGCGCAGAACTTGTACTGCATTAGCTCATGTTTACAGTTCGAGCATCTCCTTCGCATAGGATGCACCCACACCCGGCATGCGGCCCGCTTCCGGCGGACGTCGCCGATAGCGTAGTACAGTTGAAATTCGTCCCTCAGGCCTCCGCGGAACCGGAGCGAAAGTTCCCGGTATTCCTTCTTGAACAACATTCGGGCGGTAAAACGGATGCGCTCAATCCTGTATTTAAGGGTCGCAATCGCTTTTCCATACTCAATAAAAGCTTTCTGTTCAGGCGTCAGTTTCATTTTTCTTTTATTTTGAATATAATATATTGGATGATATAAATAATCGAAAGTATGATTAAAACTGAAAATATTAAAATATCGAATAAATCAACAATTATCATCTTCGTTCTCTTTCTGTTTATGTTCCATTATTTTATCTAAAAAAAAATTAAAGGCCTTACGCATGAATATACCTTTGACTAAACATTTCCGCGGAATCCACCAGACCCTCCCCCGGTAACTGTACCCGACGGCGTTTTTGAACCCACTGTTCTGGCGTATGACCCGCCGTCTGGCCCTTTTCAGTTGGTAAAAAGTTTTCTGTTCAGGCGTCAGTTTCATGCGAGCCTCCTTTCTAAGATGTCTGCTTGCTCGTCAGTAAGGTACTTCCAAGACTGCGGCGGACGGGTCAGCCCAATGTCAGACAGCGGCACTGCGGTCGGCATCCTCACGGGGTCCTGGACGCCCCAGACATAGCAAGGCAGGTAATTCCGCAGGTGCTCTTCCGTCACGCAAGCATTCTTAATGGCCAATTCTAAAATCCCCTTTGGAGGATATAAATAAAGTGAAGCAGTGACAACTAAACGGCACTTGCCGATGATGGCCCGCATCCCGTCTTTCCCGGATTCGTAAAGCCACAGTGTTACGGAGTCGCCTTTTTTTAAGCGCGGTACGTTTTTCCGCAACTCCCATTTCTTTTCCCCGTCCATGATAAAACCGGAGAAAGGCCGCCTGACGGATAAGAGGATGTTAATCATTTCCGTCCTCCTTTCTGATCAAGCTCCCACGGCCATTGTTCCACGTCATCCGGCGTGGCTATCTCTGTATTTCCATTGCAATCCTCAAGATAGATTTTACAGCGGTCGGTATCTTTGCCAATGACGGTTAAAATATCGTCGTTAAAATCGAGTTTGAGATTGTCTCCCTGATGTATCCTTAGGAAAGGCGGGAATTTGGAAACGAATTCTTCGGCGGCTTTCCAAGCTTGATGCGACGACGCTAAAAAAGTTACCCATTCGCAGGATGAGCATCCAACACGGCCCAGCTCTCCAAATTTAAGTTCGTAGAAAAATTGCAAGAGTGTTCCGCACAGCGGGCATTTAATATTTTTCATTTAATATCTCCGTTAATCGTTAAAACCTTGAACTTAATAACCCATACCCACGGATTCATTTTAGACGATCCGGTTCCCTTTAATTTATCCCACAGGGAAAAGTAAGACATCCGGGCAAAAGCCAATCCATTGGATTTCCCTGAATAGTCCTTCCACAAACAGACATCCGTTTCTTCGTCGTGCCAGACGCTTTCAATGCCCTCCATCCGGGCATCCTGCGGTGTAATGTCTAACAGCCGCTCAATTCTTACTTCTATAATTTCCAATAAAATTCGGGCGGCCCAACGCGGCATGTGAATCGACGGAATGGAACACTTGAGGGCAACCTTTGACTTCCATCTTTTGGGAGATTTCATTGGTAAAAAAATGGTTTCCCTCACCCACAATCGATCACCCGCTTTTCCATAGGGGCATCTTACCCACGGATTAAAATCATCCGGGAAATCTCCTTCATCGTCTTTAGAGACGGCAAGCCATAAGCCGGGTTCTTCCTCAATGAAATCCTGAATCTCCCAGCCTCTTTCTTTCAGGTGCTCCGGGAAATTATTAAACCGGTTCAGGCCGCGCGTGCGGCGCGTCTGGTTCTTGTACTGGCCGGGCATGCTGTATTCCTGTAGTAACGCCCTGATCATGTCCTCGCTGAACAGAATGGGCCGTTCTTTCACATTGTTATTCATAGTTAGAAAGTTGTGGTTTTGTTTTATAATTCATAAGATTTATTGTCATTTTTTCTCCTTTAGCGGTTAAAGAGTATTTATTTTGGTAAGGCCAAGTTGAAAGGAGTTCGCAGGTAATGAGTTTTTCAAGAATAAGTTGTTTCGCTATTTTTTTCACTCGTTCTTGGTCGATGTAGATGGCATCAGATATTTTCTTTGGGGTTGTATAGCCTAATGCGATGGCCGCCAGTATGGCGGTTTTCCTGTAGGCGTTTTTCTGGTGTGGCAGATAATGACTAATATTTTTTGTGATGGTTAAGTAGGCTTGAAAAATGTTCATTGCACACGGCATTAAATGTTGAAAATGAATGATAAAAATTGTATCGCCGTGAGGACGTAAACACTACAGCACAATATCCAGAGCCAGAGCGGCCAGTAACCTCCCTGAAACAGGGCTTTTTCCATAGAATTTAATTCCTGTCTGGCTTCTCCGGGGGACATGGTGACGGAGGTTCCTTTGACAGCATGCCGTTTTCGGATGCCAAATTTGACAGCGACGCGACAACAGCTTCTAACGCCGTCGTCAAAAATCCACAGGCGGCTCAAGCGAAGTTTACAGGGGTGTATGTAGTATCTCATTTTTCCAGTTGTTTAGTGCGGGTTTATTTCGTCAAAAAATTGTTTAAGTTCTTCGGGGGTAACGGGAACGTCCGTTTCCTGAGGGGGAGGGATGGCAAGGTTGCGTTGTGGCGGCGGCTCGTTGGCCGGGGAATTTTTTGGTTTCCAGCGCGTGTCTTTCGCCCATAATTCCGCCTTGGTAAGCACATCAATGATGTCTTCGTAGAATTTTAGACGGGAGGCAGGACAGTAGTATTTGTTGTTGTGGCTGTCTCTTGTCTGGCCGCGTTTGTAGTAGCCGTTATAGTAAGCTTTTAATAGTTGCCAGTCCCTATCTCCGCATGTGATTGTTTGCTGGTATGCCTGCATGGCGGCGGCGTATTCTTTTTGGTTGAGGTCTTTGCTTTGCCAAGCATCCATAACGCAGGTGTTCCGCAAAAAGGCCCAGAATGCGAGCGGCGGCGTTTTGTTTTCCGATTTCACGGGGTGAGGCGGGGAACTGTTGTTTTCCGGACGGGGGGAAGGTTGCACGCCGGTATTGTTGGCCAGAGTTTGACGCTTTTTGTTGAGAATGGCTTGTTTGTCGTGGGGATAGCCGTAAATATGCAGGTCTTCCCCGACCATATTCCAAAGGGTGGATTTTTTTCGGAGAGTGGCGGGATCTACGTTCAGCGTTTTCCGGATTTCAGCAGGTTTCCAAGATGCGAAATTTTTAATGATTCCGTTGTTTTCCTGACTGGTGCAATATTGCAAAAGGGTTATCCAGATTCCGCGCTGGGATAGCCGCGCAGACTTAAATTCCCGGCTCTGGGTGTGATGATGCTGAACGGGCGAGTAGTTCACAGGGCAGGTCAGTTAATAGCTGATTCCGTGATGGTGGCGTCCAGATAACACGCGAGGATAAACAGCAAGTCTTTACCGCGCTGGGTAAGATGAATACTTCCGTCTGTTTGCTGTGCAATTCCCACATTGATCAGATGGGCAAAAAGCATACTGCCAAAAACAGGGTCTTCCTGATGCACTTCGGAATCAGCAAGGGAAGCGTAGTGCGTCAGTTGCTCTAATGTGTGAACAAGGCGTTTCCGGAGTTCCGTTTCCGGCAAGGAAAGCAGGTGCCGGCTGTATTTGGTGTCCAGATTGAGGATAAGGCGTTGATTTGCGTTCATGATTCCTCTGATTCATGGATTATTTTTTTGATGTAAGATCGGCTCCAGAAGCGTTTTCCGCGCTGGTCGCAAGGATTGTTTTTTACAAGTCGGGAGCATTGGGGATGGCGTTTGCGCTGGTTATAAAGCCATTGTTTAGAACAGCCGAATTCCTCGGTGATTTGATCCGTAGAAATGTAGTCATCCGGCGTAGGCGCCGCGACAGGGGAAGGGTTGGCGGCTGTGGAACGGAAGATGCTGGCCGCGCCAACGACAGCTAACTTGTCCCAGAGTTTCTCTGTGACGAGTTCAGCCAGAGCATTAAGTTCTTCCGGGGTCATAAATGGAAGGGCAGTTAAAAAATAAGGTTACTAAAACCTGCGATTATTTTTTATTGCCTGTTCCAGATTTAACTGATATTCTAGGTTACTAAAACCTTGTTCGATAAAAAAACAAATTTGTGCACTTTTCGAGCGATGTTCTTTTTCAGCTAATGCTTTCAGTTTGAAAAAAATATCATTGTTTAGTTTTACGGTAATCGACTTTTTTTCCTGAACGAGCGTTTCTAATTTCTGAGGCAATTTGTTCATAGTCTTCTGGTGTTAATTCAATATCACGGACGGCTTGTTCAACAAGGATTTCAAGCAGGCGAGACATGCTGATACCTTCACGCGCCGCCAAACGCTTAACTTGGTAGTAGCGTTCACGTGAGATGTATACAGCAAGACTTCGCTTTCTTGGATCGTGTTGGTTTGGCATCTGCTGGTTACTATAACCTGTAATCATTTGTCGTCAATTCGATTTTTGTAAAAAGATGATTTTGGAATATTTTTTCTGATTTTAAAAGTCCAGCCAAGGGCAGGTGAGGGTTTCCAAGGGTGTTTGCGGGTGTGTTTGAGCGTATGCTGTGACTGTTTGCTGATTGATGAGATTGACGGTATTGTTGTCAATGAGTTGCAGATGGGAAAATCCAGCGGCTTCTGCCTCTTCCGGGTTGTAAAAGCGTCTGTAATGTTGACCGTCTATATAGCTGATGATGTGGTCATAAAATTGCTGGCCGGATTGCATATAGCGTTTTTCCCCTTCAAAATGGAATGCTTTGACCAGAGGGGCAATACCGGCACTTTGTTTGGTGAGTTGGATGTGGTTGTCCCTACAGGCTTGATATGCAGCTTTGCTGAGCCAAGGGGTGTAGTAGAGTTCCCATGTGTGGGAGAAGCCATGAATGGGGGCATTTTGTGCAAATTTCCAGTCGAATGCTATATGTCCAAGGTATTTTTGGATTTGATGGTTTTGAATGTCCTCATTAAAGCATTTGCATTGGATGAGACGGACATGATTGTTTTTTATGGCAATGAGATCTACTCCTTTGTCTTGAAGGCTAGAAGTTGCACCACGGTAGAAAATGATATGCCCTTCTTTTTCCAGCAGGTAACCAATGTATTGTTCATAGGCCAGTCCTTGTTCTGTTTGTTTTTCTTCTATATATTGATTTATGTGGTTTAAAGAGGTTTGACAGGTTTGTTTGAGTTGTCCGATAATGTCGTTTTCCGGTGTACGCAGGAGAAGTCCGATTGTTTGGGATGTTGTTTCTCTTTCCTTTCTAAGATTTTCTAACCGTTCCGCTTTCTTTTTCTGTCGCTCCTGTTCTTCTTTCAGTTGTTTAAGGCACGGTTCTTCTTCAGCTTTTCTCCGAACCTTTTCTTTTTTCTCTTTGTAAATCACATATCCAATAGCGCATGAAGGGAGGATGATGGCAAAGGTCATAATCCAGTTTGTAGTTCTTTCGCGTTGTTTTTTTATGGCGTATTGCTTGCGTTTTTCGCGGAAGGCTTCAGGACAGTAAATTTTTTCACCGTCAGAGGTGGTGTAGTAACCGTTCCAGTCAACGTTGTTTGGGCCTATGTCTTCCAAGTCGCGTTCAAGCGAGGGAAAGGCGGCACAAGGGAGGGAGAGGAAGGCAAAGGAAATGATGATGAAACGAAGCATGCAGAACAGGAAGGTACGATGATGCGCAGATTTTGTCAAACAGGGCATCTTTGCAATTCCGCCAATCAGCTTCCAGAAAGAGTATGACCAAATATTTTCTCTTTTCAGGTTGGCAGGAGTGAAGGCCCCTGAGGGGGCTTTGCGAACGCCAAGCAGGCACGGAAGCGGGCAAGGCGCGACGATAGTTTTTGCGCGGTTTTCCAATGGATTTCTGCAAGGTTTCTGACGGATTTCTTCATGCTGTGTTTTTGCTGTATGTTGCCGTTGAGATTGTTATGATTTTCGGCATGCTCCGATATCAGGATTTATTAATTTATTCTATCCAATAAGAGAGCTTTTGGACGTTTGTAACGTGGTTGGCGCGAGCATGAGCCAACCGGATTTGATGCTCTCTCTTATGTTTTTTCTGGACTATTCTTGAAAAGGGGGGCCGATAAGACTCTATTTTTTCCTTTTCGTTCTGTGCTAAAGGTTCCCGCATGGAAATGTTGTTGCGAGCATTACGCGGTTTTTTCAGGCGTGTTCATTTATCCGGGCTGAATCAGGGTCAATTAACGGTCATGGTTGCTTTGGCTGACCGGGAACAAACTTGTATGGAGATCGTTACTCAAACCGGATATGACCGGAGCGCCGTCAGACAGATTCTTCAACGCCTGAGGCAACAGGGTGATGTTGTTTTGCGGCCTTACCGGTCGTCCGGTCATGGTCAAGTGGAATATATTTATACTCTGACGGAAAAAGGTTCTGATGCCCTGAAACAATGTCTTGAAGAGTTTGATGGACTGATGGCTTGCCTTGCCCGGAAGGATAATGTTGAAGCCTTGGGGAATGCCGGGGGGACGCAAGAAGAAGAGAATACCAAGCCAAAGAAGAGTGAGGCTTTACAGGATTTGATATAAGTTGTTGTAATGTAATTGATTGTTAGGAAATGTTAAGTGAGCGTGACCATATTTTTTGTGAGAAAGTGGCCTCCGGATTGATGGCGTATCAGGCTTATATTGAGGCAGGTTTTTGTTGCACCAGCAACGAATCCGCGCAGGCGGCGGCTTCCCGGAAGATGAAAGAGCCGGGAATCAAGGAAGAAATCAGGAAAATCCGTGAGCGTCTTTGTGATGAAAATTGCCTGACGTTGAAAGAAAAGAGGCTCAAGCTCGCGGAAATTGCGCGAGGAAAAGCGTTGTTTTCCGGTGATGAATCTTTGTTTGAGGTGCCTCCCTCCCATGCAGAGCGAATGAAGGCGATTGATTTGGATAACAAGATGATGGGTGATTATGCTCCGGAAAAGCAGGATGTGAGCATTCAAGGAATGTTTTTTGAAGATTTGTTTGAATATGGAGAGGGGAGAGAAACAGTATCAGGAGGTTCTGAACTTCTGGAAGGAAAGACTGAATAATCGGCTTTGGCGGCTGGAACATCTGTATTGGATCAAGAATGTTGACGGCATTGTTATTCCTTTCCGGCCAAATGAAGTACAGCGGAAGTTTCTTGAAAGGCAACATGGCCGCAACGCTATTTTGAAGGCTCGCCAGTTGGGCCTTTCTACGCTGGTAGGCGTGTTGATGGCTGATTTTGTATTCTGGAATGAGAATAAGACGGCGGCAATTATTGATTGGCGACTGCCGGAGGGTCAGAAAAAACTTCTGGGAGTGCGGTTTCAATGGGAGCATCTGGATTATGTGCCGGAAGGGGCTGAGCGTGAACGGCGCATTATTGCGTGGCTGATGCGTGAGAAGAAGAGGCGTTTGGGAACGGTCAAGAAGGATGGGTCTATTGTGCCGGTGACAGCTACAGCTAATAAGCTGGCGTTCCGGAACGGGTCTGTGATTTATACGGATAATACATTCCGCGGAGGGACAACACAGTTTATGCACGTTTCCGAACTGGCCAAAATGGCCAAGCGGTTCCCGGACAGGGCAAGGGAAGTGGTGAACGGCGGGTTTGAGTCCGTGCCGACTAACGGAACAATTATTGTAGAAAGCACGCACGAAGGCGGCAGGAGCGGCGTGAATTACAATTTGATGAAGACTGCCATGTCAAAACGGGGGAAGCCTCTTCTCCCGGTGGATTGGCGGTT
>NZ_LBCB01000004.1:0-4528 GCF_000980515.1 Akkermansia sp. UNK.MGS-1
ACTACCTGCAGGTGGCGGAGTGCGACTTGACCGGGGAAACGCCGGCACTTGTGCGCAGCTACCTCTGGGACCCCTCGGAACCTCAGGCCACGCGCGTCCTGGCCATGACGCGCTGGGAGGCGAACGGGACGCAGGTGAAGGAACATCTCTACTGCATGCACGACGCGATGAAGAACGTTACCTCCCTCTTCGGGGAAGCGCGCGGGCGCCGCGCCCTGTATGAATACCGGCCGTATGGAGGGCTGGTCACGTCGGAAGGAAACATGGCGCAAGAGAACAAATTCCGCTTCTCGAGCGAATACATGGACGACGAGCTCGGCCTCATCTACTACAACTACCGGCATCTCAATCCGCACGACGGCAGGTGGATCAGCCGAGATCCCATCATGGAACAAGGTGGCTGGAATTTGTTCGCCTTTGTTAATAATAATGGTATAGTTTTCTCTGATAAGAAAGGGGAAAATTATAATCCATTTACTCCGGGTATGATGAATCCTCCTAGTACTTACGATTCTCCAGTATATACTCCTTCTCCAAAGAAGGTATCCATATCCATTACTTATTCTGCCATATGTCAGGATGTGGGTATATGGGATTGGTTAATTAATATATCATTAGCTGATAAAATTACTAAAACGCCATCTGATTTTGATCCGAATTCGGAATGTAATTCTTGTCAATGCATTAAGAAATTGACGGTTATCATGCATGGAACTCCAAATGAATATGTATCTGGAGTTAGTGCTCAGTGGGGAGATACTCATTTATTTGAGGGTGATAAATTTACTGAAATATCAGATATGTTCAAAAATATTAAATTTTGTTCATCATGTGAGCTGGAATTGAGAAGTTGTCATCTTGGAGAATATCCTTTTTTAAAGCAACGTCTGGAAAATAACACAAAATGTAAAGTAACCGTATATCAAGGCGGTGTAAATGCGTTTTTCCCTCGTTTAAAATGATTAAAAAAATAAAGAAATGGTTTTGTACCATCATTGCGGCATTTGCGGTTATTTACGCCATCAATGTCATATATGCCAGTTGGTCTGTATTTAAGACATTGAATGGCAACAATGATGACGAAATGAGATATTATGAGGTAACCATGTATCCAAACAGCGGATATGAAGGAATATATGTTTATGCAAAGACAAGTTTGATATATTCATTTATACCACAAGATTTGGTTTTTGTTAAAAAAAGAGATGGGGAAATTTCCATATGGTATGGAGGACGCTTATTCAAGAGAGGGAGAGATATTTATATGCAATTGGAGGCGACTAATTCTGAGAAATACAGAAAAATGGTTGAAGAAAGATATTGGATGAGTAATGAAAAACTGGAAAAATGGATAAGAGATCGAGGTTTTATAAAAATTAAGTAATTATCTTGAATTTATCTTAAATGATTTATTATTTATGTAATTGATAAATAAAATTTCAAAAGTGAAAATATTCAGAGATTTAACTATTGGAACAGAAAGACGATAAAAAATATTTGCACACCTCTTCCGGGATTTTTCTGGAAGAGGTGTTACTGGTTTGTACCACATGTTTCAACAGATTCGCAACAAAAACAAATGCCTGCTGTATCGTCGCGACCTGCACCTACGAACAAATCCGTGGGTTGCTGGCGGGAATCGGCTATTATGTTGCCACGCCCGATTAGAGTTTTACATACAACTATCTCAGTAATTGACACAGATTGAAAATGCTAGAAGCGACCGCCTACACAACCGGCCCGCTCAACCAATACACCGCCATCGAGCGCGGAGAAGAAGCCTCCTTTGAGCCGGTTTACGACGCGGACGGCAATCAGACATTGATCAGGACATCCACGGGCATCTGGCAAGTCTCCTACAACGCGGAAAACCGCCCGGTGCGCTTCGTTAATGAAAGCGCCAAAACCGTGGTGGAATGCACCTACGACTACATGGGCAGACGGCACACCCGCAAAGTGAGCGTCAACGGGACGGTGAGCAACTACCTGCGCTACATGTACCGCGGCTACCTGCAAATAGCCGCCATAGATGCCGTCAGCGGAGCCTTCCGATGGTTCCTGTTCTGGGACCCGACGCAGCCTGAGGCTACGCGCCCGCTGGCCATCCGCAAGGACGGCACCTGGTACGCCTACGGGTGGGATCTGACCAGGAACGTCACGGAAGTCTTCGGGAAAGCCGGCTACCTGCGTACGGCCTACACCTACACGCCCTACGGAGAAGCCGCCGCCGAAGGGGACGTCACCCAGCCCATCCAGTGGAGCAGCGAATACAACGATGAAGAACTGGGGCTTGTCTACTACAACTACCGTCATCTCAATCCGCACGACGGAAGGTGGATCAGCAGGGATCCCATCATGGAACAGGGAGGGTGGAATCTTTATGCCTTCGTCGAAAATTTACCTGTATGGGTAATTGACCATTGTGGGCTTGAAGTTAAAGAAGAATCACGTCCTTTTGCAATGAGGCCAAATCCTGATAGCAATTTAGGGTATACAGTAATAAAAGATGCTTCATTCATGGATAAAGATTTGGAAATAGAATATGATTATAAAAAAGAAAAAAATAAATGTAGAGTATTTGTAAAAAATATTAAAGAACCCATTTTGGTAATACTTGAGTATTGGCCTTCTGAAGATGAAAAGATTGTAGGATATTCTAAAAAAGGAGTTTTGGCTATTATTGGTCATGAAAAAAGAAGATTGCAGGTGTATCAAAAAGCAGATGAAACATATATCAAGCTTGTAATAAATAATGTGAAAATATTATATGCTGAAGACGAGTCGCGAGAAAAGGCTGAAAAAAAATTGAATAACTATATTCAGAAATATTATGATAGTGCAAAGGATTGCCTTCTTAGATATGCTAGAGAACAACAAAAATTAATTACACCGGAAGCTAATGAATGGAATTTGATACGGGAAAAATTAAATAATGAAGTGATAGGTATTAAATGGACACACAAAGTACCTGATCCAAAGCCGGCTCCTATGCCCATGCTCCCTGAGGGACTTGGAAGAACAGGAAATTAGCAGTATAAGCAATATAACTATCCCGCAGTTTATCAGAGACTGCGGGGTAGTTGTGAAATATTAAAAATATAATAAATACTAATAACAATAATGAAAACAATAACTTTCTATACGAATTTCTTGCTCAGATTGACAAAATTGGCATGTTTGTTGGCATGTGCAGTTTTGTGTTGTGTTTCCAGCGCGCAGGAAATTGATTTTCAAGATAAGGCTGGTAAGCCCTATATTATAGTATATAACAATAGGAAATATCAATTCTGTCCTGTTGATTTAAATATCTTGAAATGTGAAAAATTCGCTGACATATGCGAATCTTTTTTTCAATTTCATATTTTCTTTAGCGCCTGGCCGGACATTAAGACACCATCTCGAAAATCATTCATTATCTGCTTTGATGATATTGCTTTTTTCAGCAATTCCTCTATATTTATGATGGAAGACCTTGTGATTTATGTTGATAGAAAGACAAGTAAAATCTATAAGCGCGATCCAAAAAATATTATAAAATATCAATGCAACAGACAGGAAGTGTCCCTAATTGAAAAAATGAGGAAACTGGACTCGCCTGACGATGTTGTGGCTGGCTGGGGAAGGTATTCCAATTTTGGCCCAAGCAATATGCAGCGAACAGAGGATAAAAAATTTGTCATATGGGACTTTGCTGGAAGCAGTTCCCGGGTTACTGAAACTCTTTTCGGACAAAAATCGAAAATCAATTAAAATGTATAAATAAAAATTGACTCAGGTGTTGTAGAAGATCTGATAACTATCAGTACGACAACATCGGCAACCGGAAGGAAGCCTTCGAATTCGGCAGCACCACGGACTATGAAACCGATGAACTCAACCGGTATGCGGGCATCGTCAGAAATGGAGGGGAAGCCTTTACACCCCAATACGACGCGGACGGCAACCAGACGCTGGTAAAAACATCCACGGGCATCTGGGAAGTCACCTACAACGCGGAAAACCGGCCCGTGAAATTCGAAAGCGAAGACGGAGGGACAACCGTGGAATGCGCCTACGACTCCATGGGCAGGAGGTTTGAGAAAAAAGTGACGGTCGGAGGGACAACGAACTTCCACGCGCGCTACCTCTACCGTGACTACCTGCAGGTGGCGGAGTGCGACTTGACCGGGGAAACGCCGGCACTTGTGCGCAGCTACCTCTGGGACCCCTCGGAACCTCAGGCCACGCGCGTCCTGGCCATGACGAGCTGGGAGGCGAACGGGACGCAGGAGAAAGAGCATCTCTACTGCATGCACGACGCGATGAAGAACGTCACCTCGCTCTTCGGGGAAGCGCGCGGACGCCGTGCCCTGTACGAATACCGTCCGTACGGAGGGCTGGTCACGTCGGAAGGCAACATGGCGCAAGAGAACAAATTCCGCTTCTCGAGCGAATACATGGACGACGAGCTCGGCCTCATCTACTACAACTACCGGCATCTCAATCCGCACGACGGCAGGTGGATCAGCCGAGATCCCATCATGGAACA
>NZ_LBCB01000004.1:4613-7290 GCF_000980515.1 Akkermansia sp. UNK.MGS-1
GACTACCTGCAGGTGGCGGAGTGCGACTTGACCGGGGAAACGCCGGCACTTGTGCGCAGCTACCTCTGGGACCCCTCGGAACCTCAGGCCACGCGCGTCCTGGCCATGACGAGCTGGGAGGCGAACGGGACGCAGGAGAAAGAGCATCTCTACTGCATGCACGACGCGATGAAGAACGTCACCTCGCTCTTCGGGGAAGCGCGCGGACGCCGTGCCCTGTACGAATACCGTCCGTACGGAGGGCTGGTCACGTCGGAAGGCAACATGGCGCAAGAGAACAAATTCCGCTTCTCGAGCGAATACATGGACGACGAGCTCGGCCTCATCTACTACAACTACCGGCATCTCAATCCGCACGACGGCAGGTGGATCAGCCGAGATCCCATCATGGAACAGGGAGGGTGGAATTTATATAGATTTATTTGTAATAGTTTAACAAAACGATATGATCTGCTTGGATTGGCGGATTATCAAATTGGTGTTGATGATCCTCCTATAATACCTGATGTAGGTGCTGGAGTTTGGAATTCTAAGGGATGGACATTGAAAATAGTAGCTTTGAAAGGACTTATTTTAAATTGTTTAAATACCATTTCAGTAGCAATGCCTGATGCTGTAGCTCATTTGCAACATTATTTTAGAAGTACAGGAAGTGATTATACCATTCGATTGCAAAAGATGATTGATGAGGTTCCTAGTGCAAAAGATCTCTATGAGAGAGAACTTAATATGGCTCGTTCTTTTATTGACACTCTTCCTGATGGGAAACATAGTATAACATCAGGGACTGTATCTATCGGATACAATGGTCAAGAAGAAAGTTCAAATTGGTTTTATGCCGTTGGTGGATATAAAGCATGGGGTAAAGGAAATGTGACTATTTGCAATGGAGAATATACATTTGAATTTGAATATAAATTTTATGACCGTTACAATTGGGATAATGGAAAACAAGTAACTTTTCTAGGATGTGTTATTACTGATGAGTTTATGGGAGAATTTCATCGTCAGGGAATTGCGCGCGAATTTGATATGCGTGGGTCAATAAAAAAGACGTTAAAATTAGAAAAAGGAAAATCATTGCAGATATATGACGGATGGGAATCAGAAAAATTAAGACGATAAAAAATATGAATATAAGAATATTATATAGAACTTTTTTTGCTTTTTATATTTTATTAACAACAGGATGTGATCCTGAACAAGAATCATGGGATATTTGTAAATTAAACGAACATCTTGGAATTGATTTGCCTTCCAGTAGCATAGTTCTTTCTGCGAGCGACGGAGGAGGAAAAAGAAAAGACATAAGTTACGAACATTATTTTTGGACTTTATATTCTCCTGTTCCAGTCAAGATGCCCTCAGAAATAAAAACTATATTTCCTCTGGAAGGTGACATAAAGTATATTGAATCTAGAATGTATAAGAAAAAAATGAAAATTTCGCAAGCTCAGTATGCTTTTTTTAGCGATTGGAAAAAAAATGGTTATATTTTTCGTGCTAAAGTTGTAAGAACTCTACGCGGGGATTTTCTTGTTGTTGAACGTATTCGTGAAAAGTAATTAATTAAATGTAATGTTGAAAAAATCCTCACAAGTTAATCCTGTGAGGATTTTTTTGATGATATAAAAATAGTTGTGTTTTTTAGATATTCATTTTAACACCTGTCTCCGTTCCAATTTACTGCTCTGCACATGCTGATGGTCATCCGCTTATTTCCGTACAGAAGCAGCTCCTGTCCGAACTCTCCGGGGTTCTGGAAACAAAAACGGTCATCGTTGACGAACGCGGCTTGACTTCGGCGGAATGGACGGAGTATGCTGAAAATACGAAAAGAATCCAAAAGAGCGTTGTCCCCTCTTCCAGCGTCACGGCTCAAACGGTGGCGGCGGACGGCCTGATGCTCTCGCAGCAGAACCACGCGGGCATCACGGAAACGGCCGCCCGCGCCTATACGGCCACGGGCGTGACCCTGACCCGCACGGACGGCCGCGGCAACACAACGACGATCCGAACCGACCTGGCTGGTCGGGCCGTCAGCGTGACAGACGCCGCCGGGAATGAAACCGTGACGCAATACGACGCCTGCCACGACCTGGCCGCCGTGGTGACGGACGCGCTGGGAAATACGGTGTGCGCCAGATACGACGCCAGAGGCCGGAAAACGGCCGAATGGGGGACGGGGACGCAGCCCCTGCTCCTGGGCTATGACGAAGCCGACCGCCTGGTGAGCCTGACCACCTTCCGCGCGGCGCAGGAAGGAGACGTCGCGGAAGACCCTACTGGCCGCGCGAATGGAGACGTCACCACCTGGAGCTATGACGAAGCCACGGGGCTGGAAACGCGCAAAACGTATGCCGACGGAACGCACGTGGACAAAACCTGGGACGCCTTCAACAGGCTCGCCACGGAAACGAACGCCCGCGGCATCGTGAAGACCTGCACCTACGAACAGGCCCGCGGGCTGCCGGCGGGAATCAGCTACTCGGACGCCACGCCCGGCCAGAGCTTCTCCTACAACCACCTCGGTCAATTGACGCAAATCACGGATGCCTCCGGAACGCGAACCTTCGCCTGCAATCCCTACGGGGAACCGGAAACAGACTGCCTTGAGGCAAACGGCCTCTCCTGGCAGGTCTCCGAACTCTATGACGGGCTCGGCCGTCCGGCGGGG
>NZ_LBCB01000019.1:0-627 GCF_000980515.1 Akkermansia sp. UNK.MGS-1
CGGTACAACAACTTCTGCGCGGATACCACCCTCTATGGCGGCGTCCTCCTGCTGGAACACGATGTTGTCTTCGGCAGGAATCCTGAGGAAATAATGGATAAACGATACAACTCCTCCCTGACGGTGGAAAAGGGTGTGCTGGAAATCACCGGAGGAAGCACGGCCAACGCCTCCAGCTTCACCCTCTCCGGCCCTGGCGCCGTCCTGCGCCCCGGGGAGAGCGCCTTCATCAACACCCACAACGCCGACCTCTCCCACGGCTTCACCTTCGATATGCGCTACCAGCTCCAGGCCGGGCCGGCCTTCGGCCCGGGCCTGATGCTCTCCGCTCTGGAAACCTTCACGGCCGGGGGATACATCGGCGTGGCGGACACGGAAGCCAACGCTCCCTGGTTCTACGCGGACCGCTCCTGGAAGCAGGACCGCGTCTTCCACGTGCTGACGGATGTGCAGCACATCCATGAGGAGGACTTTGACGGGGCCGTCTCCCAGGCCACCGGAACGGCCCGGGTGGATGACCCCTACGCCTACACGGGAACCTGGAGCCACCGGTGGACGGACGCCGACGGAGACGGCTACGCCGAACAGCTCCAGCTGGTCTGGAAGGCGGACGGAACCCCCATCAGC
>NZ_LBCB01000020.1:0-631 GCF_000980515.1 Akkermansia sp. UNK.MGS-1
ACGAAGTCCTGTGCGTGGACAATTTCTTTTCCAGCGCCCGCTCCAATGTGGAAGAGCTCATGGACAACAAGCGCTTCGAACTGCTGCGCCATGACGTGACCTTCCCCCTGTTCGTGGAAGTGGACGAGATCTACAACCTGGCCTGCCCGGCCTCGCCCGTCCACTACCAGCACGACCCCGTGCAGACCATCAAGACCTGCGTCCACGGTGCCATCAACATGCTGGGTCTGGCCAAGCGCCTGAAAGCACGCATCTTCCAGGCCTCCACCAGCGAGGTCTACGGCGACCCCGACGTGCATCCGCAGCCCGAGAGCTACTGGGGCCATGTGAATCCCAACGGCATCCGCTCCTGCTATGACGAAGGCAAGCGCTGCGCCGAGGCCCTGTTCTTCTCCTACCGCCGCCAGAACAATGTGAACATCAAGGTGGGCCGCATCTTCAACACCTACGGCCCCAAGATGCATCCCAACGACGGCCGCGTGGTCTCCAACTTCATCGTGCAGGCCCTGAAGGGCGAACCCATCACCATCTACGGCGACGGCAGCCAGACCCGCTCCTTCTGCTATGTGGATGACCTGGTGGAATGCATGTGCCGCCTCATGGCCACGCCCGACGACTTCACCGGCCCCGT
>NZ_LBCB01000021.1:0-650 GCF_000980515.1 Akkermansia sp. UNK.MGS-1
TGACTGCCCTCCACCTCCATTTGAGCGCATGCGGCGCCGGCAGGACATCATCATCGTTCCGATGAGCCACAAATAATCAGAGGGGGCGCCTTCCGCGGCCTGCGCGGAAAACGCCCCCTCCTTACTTCCTTGATGACTTCAGGTTGTTACTGAAGAAATATTCTAGAAACTCCTGGACACCCCTGCGTTCACGCGGTGGTAGCAGGAGCTTCCCCTCACTTCCAGCCCGTAGCCCCCGTACACGCTCCAGCGCTCATTGCACTGCAGGAACGTGTTGTACTCCGCGCGCAGGCCGTGCCGTTCCGGGCTCACCGCCCTTCCTCTCCAGCCCATGTCGCTGTACGGGCTGTACACCGTTGCTTCCGGCACGTCCCTCAGCACGTCCCCCACATAGGACACGCGCAGCGACTGCGCCCACGGCCTCCCCTTCCATTCGTCCGTCCTGCCTATTTCCAGGCCCACGGGAATGGACAGGTGCTTCAGCGCCGCCCCTCCGAAGTCACGGCCATACCCTCCCTGTTCCCGGAAGGCGTCCTGCCGGCCATACGTGAATTCCATCCTCACGAACGGCGTCAGCCTCCACCCTCTCGCACAGCCCGCCGTCCGGGACACTTCCGCCTGCGCCAGCCACGTCTCGTTGTTCCATTTGC
>NZ_LBCB01000022.1:0-538 GCF_000980515.1 Akkermansia sp. UNK.MGS-1
ACGGCAATCAGACATTGATCAGGACATCCACCGGCATCTGGCAAGTCTCCTACAACGCGGAAAACCGTCCGGTGCGCTTCGTCAATGAAAGCGCCAAAACCGTGGTGGAATGCACCTACGACTCCATGGGCAGGAGATTCGAGAAAAAAGTGACGGTCGGAGGGACAACGGGCTTCCACGCGCGCTACCTCTACCGGGACTACCTGCAGGTGGCGGAGTGCGACTTGACCGGGGAAACGCCGGCGCTTGTGCGCAGTTACCTCTGGGACCCCTCGGAACCTGAGGCCACGCGCGTCCTGGCCAGGACGCGCTGGGAGGCGAACGGGACGCAGGTGAAGGAACATCTCTACTGCATGCACGACGCGATGAAGAACGTCACCTCCCTCTTCGGGGAAGCGCGCGGACGCCGCGCCCTGTACGAATACCGTCCGTATGGAGGGCTGGTCACGTCGGAAGGCAACATGGCGCAAGAGAACAAATTCCGCTTCTCGTGCGAATACATGGACGACGAGCTCGGCCTCATCTACTACAACTACCG
>NZ_LBCB01000023.1:0-867 GCF_000980515.1 Akkermansia sp. UNK.MGS-1
CTGGCGGAACCGTGGCAGGCGGTGCAGGTGTGGGCGCGGTTAGGTATTACTATGACGTATGATGTAGCGAATGATCGTAGCGAATACGTTTTTGCCGTGGAACTGACCGTTGAGGCCGTCAATCCGCAGGGCGGGCGCAGGGTGTTCACTTCCCGTGATTACCCGGAGTTCGTCATTACCGATCCCGCCGCCGTGGAGTTTTTCAAGCATTTCACTACTAAATAATATGAGCACGAATAAAGAAAAAGTGAGTTGGCTGACTGGTCTCCTGACCGGTTGGGGTATCAAAGAGAGTTGGGCAAAAGTCATCGCCGGAGCTGTGATTGGGGCCCTGGTTGCTGCGGGGATTCTGACGCAACCCGGCTGCGGTCATTCCGTGGACGTGACGCCGGAAAAGACGGTGGTCTGTAAGGACGGCTCCTGCCTCGTCATTGAGCAGGGGCATATTTCCTATTCCCAGGCCCAGCCTGTTACGGACGTTCCTCCCGTTGTTCAGATCGTACCTTCCAAGAAATAAGACCATGTGCAAACCCCTCAAGGAATATCTGGGAGTGATCCGCGATTATACGCGTGAGATCGTCACTTTCGGCGGTTTTGTGATAGCCGTGTTCATCTACCTGGATTTCCGCGAGGTGGTGAAAGAACAGGCTACCAATGCGGCCCATACGGCGGAGATCCTGCGGA
This sequence comes from Akkermansia sp. UNK.MGS-1, assembly GCF_000980515.1. Lineage (NCBI taxonomy): Bacteria > Pseudomonadati > Verrucomicrobiota > Verrucomicrobiia > Verrucomicrobiales > Akkermansiaceae > Akkermansia > Akkermansia sp. UNK.MGS-1. The sequence continues at coordinate 685 of NZ_LBCB01000023.1, forward strand.
CGATGGATACCCGTCTCCAGCATTTGGAGAATTACCACCAGCAACAGCTTAAACAGCGAGATTAATTCCAACTGTAAAGTTTTTCTTACAAGTTCACTTTAGTTAATAATCAATAGTTTACAATATGAATCCTACAGAAAGAAAGATGGCCGCGGCTATCCTCCGGTTTGAAGACAGCCGCGT
>NZ_LBCB01000005.1:0-6116 GCF_000980515.1 Akkermansia sp. UNK.MGS-1
GTGAAAACATGCTCGCATGATGGCACAAAACAGGCCGCGGCTTTCACGCCGCGGCCAGGATAAAAAATGTTAGATTACAACCGGAGGGAGGCATCTTGCGGAGAAGGTCCGTTCAGATAAGCCTCCCGGCGGACGGAGGACCAGAACGCCGGGGCCGTCCGCGTCCGCTCAAGGAATGCGGCAATGTCCGCAAAGTAGTACATAGATTGAAAAGGAGACGGGCGCACCCGCTCAATGACGCCAATGTCCGCCAGGCGGGCCAGCACGCGGCGGCCCACCCGGAATTCTTTTTCAATCTCTTTGACGGTACCCAGCTGGACAGGTTCCCCCATCCTTAGGGCGTACGTCCGTTCGTCGATTTTGATTTTCCGGACGGGAGCATACCAGCGTCCGCTGTCCGGGTAGGAAATAGGAAGGATGAGTTGCTTTGCTTTGGTCATGGTTAATAGATGCGGTCAGGGATGTTAGGGGCTACAGGCTCGAAATAAAATCCGGTAACAAAGAGATCTTCCCCCGTTTCCGGGTCCGGCCCGGTCAGGGGGATTGGCTCCATGATTTGGCTGCTAATCCACCATTTGCGCCGCTCCTGCTCCGGCATGGCGAGATAGTCCTTCAAGGTCATTGTCGGGGCCAGGACTTCCAGGAAGGAAAATTCCAGGTCGTCCGGGAACGTGTCAGGCAATTCCTGCGCGTCAAAAAGTTCAGCCATTTTGGCAAGTTCTGAGCGGGTTAAAATCATGATAACTGAGCTTTGATGAAGTTGTAGAATTCGGGGCCCTGACGCTGGAAGTCAACAGGAGATTCCAGCATGCGCTGAATTCCCATAGAAAGAATTTCAGTTGGCCGTCATCGGCGTGGACTATCTCCAACTGATGCGTTCCCACTCCAAACAGGCGGCCAACAGCCGGGAACGCGAAGTCGCGGAAATATCCTCTGGCCTGAAAGCCCTGGCCAAGGAACTCAAGGTTCCCGTCGTCGTGCTGGCCCAGCTGAACCGCGGACCGGAGACGCGCGCCGGGAAAGAAGCCGGGATTCCCCGCATGTCCGATTTGCGGGAATCCGGCTCTATCGAGCAGGACGCGGACATGATCGGCCTGCTTTACCGCTCCGACTACTACGCCGACGACGAGGACCAGCGGCAGCAGTTGGCCGGACAGGCCAACCTGCACCTCGCCAAGAACCGCAACGGCCCCACCGGGGACATTCCGCTCCGCTTTGAGGCGGAACTCATGCGCTTCTCCACCCGCGAACCTGAAAAAAAATAGTGTCCCATGTGGGACACTTGACCCTTTCTCTTTCCCCACCTCCTGACCCTTACGATGATTTAAGGATTCACCCTTACCGTCATTTATGGTTGGTCACACCGGATATTCACGCCGTCCGAACCGGGAGGAAGGAGCGAGACCGGAGCATTAAAAAGCCGGAGCCCCGAAGGACTCCGGCCGCGAATCATTTTGTTTCCGGGTCAGGCTTAATGCCCGCAACCGGCGCAGGCCCATCCTTCGCGGATTTTCGCGAAGAAATCGTTGCCCTTGTCATCTACCAGAATGAAGGCGGGGAAATCTTCCACTTCAATTTTCCAGATGGCTTCCATGCCCAGTTCCGGGTATTCCAGCAGTTCCACTTTTTTGATGTTGTTCTTGGCCAGAATGGCGGCCGGGCCGCCGATGGAGCCCAGGTAAAAGCCGCCGTGCTTCCGGCAGGCATCCGTTACCTGTTGGCTGCGGTTGCCCTTGGCAATCATGATCATGGAGCCTCCGTTTTCCTGGAACAGGTCTACGTAGGAATCCATGCGGCCTGCGGTCGTGGGGCCGAAGGAACCGGAGGGGTAGCCTTCAGGAGTTTTGGCCGGGCCGGCGTAGTACACGGGGTGATCCTTCATATACTGAGGCAGCCCTTCGCCCTTTTCCAGGCGTTCCTTCAGCTTGGCGTGGGCGATGTCGCGCGCCACAATGATGGTGCCGTTCAGGCTCAGGCGCGTGGTGACGGGGTACTTGCCCAGTTCTTTCAGAACTTCCTTCATCGGGCGGTTCAGGTCAATGGAGACAGCTTCGCTGGAGGTCATGCGCAGGGCTTCCGGAATATACTGGCCGGGGTTGGTTTCCAGCTGTTCAATAAAGATGCCCTCCGGCGTGATCTTGGCTTTCGCGTTGCGGTCCGCAGAGCAGGAGACTCCCAGGCCAACCGGGCAGGAGGCGCCGTGGCGGGGCAGCCGGATAACGCGCACGTCCAGAGCGTACCACTTGCCGCCGAACTGGGCGCCCAGGCCCAGTTTGCACGCTTCTTCATGCAGTTCCTTTTCCAGTTCCAGGTCACGGAAGGCGCGGCCGTGTTCGTTCCCCGTAGTCGGCAGATTGTCGTAGTACTTCGTGGAAGCCATCTTCACGGTCTTCAGGCATTTTTCCGCAGAGGTTCCGCCAATGACGAAAGCGATGTGATAGGGAGGGCAGGCCGCCGTGCCCAGAGTACTCATCTTTTCCACTAGGAACTTTTTCAGCGTGGCCGGGTTGAGCAGGGCCTTCGTTTCCTGGTAAAGGTAAGTTTTGTTGGCGGAGCCGCCGCCCTTGGCGACGAACAGGAAGGAGTATTTCATGCCCTCCACCGCTTCCAGGTCAATTTGGGCGGGAAGGTTGGTGCCGGTGTTTTTCTCCGTGTACATATCCAGCGCCACCGTCTGGGAATAGCGCAGGTTGTTCTGGGTATAGGCGTCGTAAACGCCGTGGGAAAGCTGTTCGCAGTCGTCACAGCCGGTCCATACCTGCTGGCCCTTCTTGCCTACGATGGTGGCGGTGCCTGTGTCCTGGCAGAAGGGCAGGATGCCGGCGGACGCCACTTCCGCGTTGCGGAGCATCGTCAGGGCCACGCTTTTATCATTGTCGCTGGCTTCCGGATCGTCCAGAATGGCGGCCACCTGCTTCAGGTGGGCGGGGCGCAGGAAAAAGGCCACGTCATGGAAGGCTTCCGCTGCCAGCAGGCGCAGTCCCTCCGGTTCCACTTTCAGCATGGGGTGTCCTTCAAAGTCGCCTACGCTCACATAGTCTGACGTGATGAGACGGTATTGGGTGTCGTCCTTTTCCATGGGAAAAGGATCCTGATAATGAAAATCCGGTGTTGCCATAACGGGAGCCAATATAGCGAAGCTCCGAATCCGGTTCGAGCAAAAAAATCAGGGATGCCCCCATGCGGAGCCCATGCCCGAAAAGGTTCCGGATACTTGACTTTGACGCCCGCCTGCATTACTTTTTCCCCGCTTAAGTGTATAACTCCCAAAACCAGCCTCCGATTCTTGACACGCTTACCCCCCCCATCAAAACGTGTCTTATGGATTGACGTATCAAGGGTTATTGCAGCCCTTCTGATCATGTACGTCCACCTGTCCTCCCCCTTTCTCCAGGCGGTGAGCCTCCATCTCTTTTACCTGGGGAGGGTTCCGTTTTTCCTGGTGCTGGCAGGGTACTTCCTGGGCAGGAACATCACCTGGAACAAGGCTTTTAACCGGGCTTTCTGGCTGTTTATTCCGTTCATGTTCTGGAATGTACTGTACGTGTTCCTTGTCCTGCCTCATGACGGCGCTTCCTTCCGCCTTGAGAATTTAATTGGTATCCGGGACGTCTTTCTTCCGGGCATGAACCTTTTCTCCGCAGATGACTCCCATGCCGTTCCCCCCATCGGCCCTTCCTGGTTCCTGAGGGACATTATCATTCTCACGTTGCTGACGCCTCTTCTGGTCCGCGTCAAAATCCTGCTGTTTCCTGCGGTGCTCCTCTTTTTCTGTTTCTTCAACACGGCCCCGGACCACACGGAGACGATTTCCATTGGAACCTGTGCTTTTTACCTGCTGGGCGTTGCGCTCAGTTCCCGGCGGATTGACGACATTCATCTGTTGATGAATAAAAAATTCGGCATTTTTTTCTGGGTAAGCATTTTTATGCCCGTTGTACTGATAGCGCTGTATTCCGCCGGAGTGATCCCCCTGTGGAAAGAGACGGCCATTGGCATGCTTCTGGGTGTCATGATGATCATGTACGCAGGCATCTGGATGGAAAAGCACCTGCCCGGCCTGTCTGCGAAAATAGCTTTGCTGGCTCCCGCCTGCTTTCTGACGTTCATGCTGCACTGGCCCATTTACGGTTTCCTGCCTCCCGCCATGAAATCCAGCCTGTTCGCCTTCTTCACGCCGTTGCTGGTGTTTGCGGCCATCGTCCTGTTTTATTTTGCCCTGAAACGTTTTGCCCCGTTCCTTCTGCCGTATCTGGCCCATGTGAAAAATACCGGCCGGCGGCAAGCGCAGCATGGCGCGTGCGACGAAACGATTCCTTTAATCAGGGGCCTTTCAGGGATGAGTCAATCATCAGAAAGGGACGCCGGGAACCCCATGCCCGGAACACGGGAGAGCTTTTAAAGAACCACGGGCAAACGGGTTCCAGGAAGCCGTAGATTGCCAGGTGAAAGGACTCCCGGTACATCCGTTGCTCTTCTTCCGGCTCAGGAAGGTAAATGAAAGAATTTGGCTGGATGGAATCCAGCACAGGCATCCCCCACAGTTGAAGGGAGAATCTTTTGATTTCAAACCGGAGGCGCATGTTCCCCCGGAAAACAACTGCCGTCTCCACCTGGCCCGCAGGGTTTGCCTTCATGAAAGCAAACGCTTTTTCCCATGCCCCGGGCAGAAGTTGGCAGGAGATTGTTCCACCCTGGTCGCGTTCCACCTCCTGAATGTCCTCCGGCCCAATGAGGGATTCCGGGCGGATGAAGACATAGGTCCGGACGGGGTTCGGGAAATCGGGGCAGGTATAGGGGATGGAACGGAATCCGCTTTTCAGGCGGATGGATTTTCCCTGCAGAAGTTCCGGAAGAAAATGCTGTTCCAATTCCCGGCTGCGCGGATGGATGGGATAAAGAGCCACGTTTTCCCTCACATGCCGTTTTTGCTGTTCCGTCAGCGGCAGAAGGGTGTTGTTGATGGCCCGGCACAGGGCATCCAGCCGGCTGTCATCCCCCAGACCGGGAATAAGAGTGGTGCGGGAAGGCATTCCCTGGAATAAGGGGGTGGACAGAATGGTTCCGCGCAGAACGACAGCAATCCTGTCCTTGCCGGGGCGTAGTCCGGCCGATGCCCGCTCCAGTTTACGGAATGCTTCTTCGTTCCAGGTGATGTCCAGGCTTCCCGGATGTTCCATATCTGGCTCCGCATGTCTGGCGCAGTCTCCGGAAATGATGGGAGAATTCCCCAGGAACAGATATTCTTCCTCTCCCGTTTTTTCCTGCCGGTGCGCCGGGAGCTTCCAGAGCCTGAAGCCCGGTACGCGGAGGACTCCTTCTTCCACCAGACGGCGGCTTTCCGGATGGACGGCGTACAGGGCCAGATCCTGTGGAATGAAGGGTGTGTTTTTTTCTGTGGGTGCCTGCCGGTTGAGCAGTTCCGCCAGTCCGGAGGCTTCATTTTTTCCGTCCAGTCCGGAGATTTCAAAAGTACGGGATATGACGGCCTGCACCACGGGGGCCGACTTGATTTTTCCCTGAACGACGAGGGCCAGCCTGTCGCGGCCCAGATTCATGGCGGAGGTTGCCGCTTTCATGGTTTTTCCGCCCTGTGTATTCAGGGTGATGTGGAGGCATTCTCTTCTCTCCGGCTCAATTCTTGCCTGTTCCACTTCCGATTCCGTGATGATGGGGGTATTTTTCAGGAACAGCCGTTCCCGCTGCATTTTTCCATGGCGGTCGCGGAATTCGTATGTATAAGGCGTGTATCCTTCCGGAACAGGGCTCCTTTCCCGGTCCAGCTCCTGGCTGTCCGGATGCACCATCCTGACGGAGACGGCGGGAACAGACGGCGGAACCGCTTTCGCGCGGGCCGAAAGCGGGAAACAAAAGGCGGGAAAAAGCAGTAGATAAAATAATTGACTCACAGTCAACGGAAATAGAACTTTTGGAGAACGGCAAGCAAGAGAAAAGTTGATTCGGCGCACAACAAAGGAGATCGGTGTTCCCGGCGCCTGGGGAAGCCCTCCGCGGAACAGCACGCTGGCGGAAGCCGGCAGGCAGGCGGGACATCAGCGGGATGCCATGTCCTCCAGGATTTATTGCCGCGGCTTGCGGCGGGTGGAAAAGGGCGG
>NZ_LBCB01000005.1:6382-21417 GCF_000980515.1 Akkermansia sp. UNK.MGS-1
GGCCGGAACGTCTGGGAGCTCCGTATTCCTCCGGTACTTCCGCCGCCAGGGATACATCTTCCGGAAGGCTGCTTTCGTCGTAATAATTCTTCATCCTCTTCTGGGCGTCCTTGATCAGGGTGGCTTCCGCCCATTCCTCCACCGTCATGTTGTCCCTTCTGGCGGCTTCTTCGATGAGTTTGTAATCCTCGGAACTCAGCATGACGACAAAGGGCTTCCAATTGGCTCTTGCCGCCTCTTTCAGTTTTTTCTCCCTTTCCGTTTTTTCCATCATGAGCCGGATGAGAGCTTCCTTGTCTTTGGGGATGGCCACCTTGGCAAGCCAGTTGCGGACCGTGTTGGGAGACACGAAGCATTCCGCCGCAAAATCATTGCGGGAAATGTTCTGCTGTTTCAGCCAAGCCTTGATCTGCACTTTGAGTTCGTCCTGATTCTCACTCATGCACCCTTTGTAACGAAAATGGTGCTATTTTTCAACCTTTTTTGCATAAAGTCATTTTAATGGTATATTTTTGTTGACTGAAATACCGTTTCAGGTGCATTGTAGGGGCGCAAAAGGGCTGTTAAGGCCGTTATTGCACCAAAAAAAGGATTTTTATGAAGACGGAAAATAAAAAAAAGAGTCAGAAAAAAATTCAAATCAAGGGGAAAATGCCGTTATCGGTCCATTTTTTCCGGGATGCGGAAGCGGACGCGCTGAACATGGAACGCTGCCAGCTGGATAAAGCCACCCTGATTGCCTGTGCCGTCAAACGCCTCCGGGAAGATTTGGGGAACGTTCCCGATTCCGGTAAAAAACCTTCCGCATGACTCAGGAGATTTACTGGGAACTTCTGGCCTGGCTGTTCCGTTCCTTTCTGGCGGTGACTGCGTTCGCCTTTGTCGTGGCCGGGTACCAGACCCTGCGCAGCCGCCCGCGCAGGGGCCGCAGCCGTAAAAAATAGGAGGGCAGGGGGCCGGTTTACCGTCCGTCACGGAATGCCGTCTCGCTTTTTAAGGGAAATGTTTTTGACCTTATGGGGCATTGAAGAATTCCGGGGCTGTGCTCCTTCATATTTGGGCGGTCCGTCATGAAAAGCAGGCGGAAATCTGCCGGAGAAAGTGGACGGCTGCCTTTCTCCGGTAGAAGGGCGTTGCAGGAAGAATGGAAAAATTCCGGAAAAGGTTTCCACTTTTCCGCCAGCGCAGATTCTCTAAACGGCTGTCATCTTCCCAGGGGCCGGCCGGATGGAAATCCGTATTGCCAGAAACGGGGAATGGCGGTAACATTCCGCCGCTATGAGTATTGAGAGTTTCGCAAATCAGCATGTGCTGGAGTTGGTGGCTTATCAGCCGGGCAAGCCGATTGAGGAGACGGCCCGGGAACTGGGCCTGAATCCCCATGATATTGTGAAACTGGCGTCTAATGAAAATCCTCTGGGGCCGTCCCCGAAGGCGGTGGAGGCGATTGCCCGTGCGGCTGCCGGCGTGAACATTTATCCGGACGGAGCGGCTTTCCGCCTGCGTTCCGCTATTGCGGAGTTCTGCGGCGTGGAGTTCGGCCAGACGGTAGTGGGCACGGGCAGCAGCGAAGTGATTGAACTGATCTGCCATGCCCTGCTGAATCCCCGTGCGGAGGTGGTGGCCGCCAAACACGCCTTTTCCATGTACCCTATCATGTCCAAGCTGTTTGGCGCCGCGTACGTGGAAGTGCCCAACAAGGAGGACTGGACGCATGACCTGGACGGCTTCCTGGCCGCTATTACGGAGAATACGCGCGTCGTGTTCATTACGAATCCCACCAATCCCGTAGGCACCGTAGTGGGACAGCAGGAAATAGACGATTTCATGGCGAAGGTCCCGGAACATGTGCTGGTGGTCTTTGACGAGGCGTACCGGGAGTTTTCCGACAATCCTCCGGATACCCTCAAATTTGTGCGAGAAGGCCGCAACGTGGTTGTTCTGCGCACCTTCTCCAAGGCTTACGGCCTGGCGGGGCTGCGCGTGGGCTACGGCATTGCGCCGGAACCGGTTTGCAGCATGCTGCACAAGGCGCGTGCTCCGTTCAACCTGCATGTTCTGGCCCAGGAGGCCGCCCTGGCCGCCCTGGAGGACCGGGAGCATGTGCGCCGCACTGTGGAGAATAATAAGGAAGGCATGCGTTTTTATGAGCAGGCTTTCCGGGAAATGGGCCTGGAATGGATTCCCAGCCAGGGCAACTTTATCCTGGTGAAAGTGGGCCGGGGCAAGCAGGTGTTCCAGGATATGCTTGCCAGGGGAGTCATCGTCCGCGCGCAGGACGGTTACGGCCTGCCGGAATGGATACGCATCAGCGTGGGCACTCCTGCGGAGAACGCCCGCTGCATTGAGGTATTGAAAGAGGTTCTTTAAACAGTTTTTCCGTTTTTCGTGTCTCACCCTGCATGATGATCTCCCCGGAACAGTATATTGACGGTCTGGAATGGCGTTACGCCTGCAAAAAATTTGATCCTGAAGCCCGTCTTGAACAGCCCACCTGGCATGCGCTGGCGGAAAGCCTGCGTCTCAGTCCCTCCTCCCTGGGGCTTCAGCTCTGGAAGTTTGTCGTCGTGACCAACAGGGAACTGAAGGCTCGCCTGCGGGAGGTTTCCTGGAACCAGTCCCAGGTGGAGGACTGTTCCCATTACGTGGTGCTGTGCTCCCGGCGCGACGCCACCAGGCGGGATGTGGACCGTTACCTGGCCCAGATTGAATTCACGCGCCGACCCTCCGCTGAAAAACTGGCTTCCTCCGCCGATTTTTATACCAGCTACGTGGAGGCTCTGGCTCCGGAAAAGATGCATGCCTGGCTGGATTGCCAGGTGTACATTGCCGTGGGGTTCCTGCTCAGCGCCGCCGCCGCCCTGCGGGTGGATTCCTGCACGATCGGCGGCATGGACCGCGCCAAGTATGATGAAATCCTGGGCCTGGACGGTACGCCGTACCGCTCTGTGGTGGGGGTGGCTCTGGGCTACCGCGCCAAGGATGACGCTTATGCCCGCGAGGCCAAGGTGCGCTTTCCCGCCGGAGAGGTGATTGATATCCGCGCCTGATTTTATTTTTTGTCCGGAACGGGCCGCCCTAATAGGGACGGCCGGTTCCCGTTTTTTGCCGTGGGGGGGGCGTTTTGCCGTCGTGCGGCATCTTTTTTCCCTGCAGCCCGGGGCTCCACGTTTTTTATCTTGCCAACAACGGGTTCTTTGGGATAATAATTTATTGGAACAGGAGGGAAAGCCTCTCTTGGCCGGCGGTTTTCCTTCATGAAGCCCGGCGCGCGGCAATCCGTTTGGGCGGAATGTCCGTCCCGCCCGGTTGAGAGAGGGAGAATTCTTCCGCTTTTCTCCCTTTCTCTGCAAGAAAGGGGCGGCGGGCGCGTAGTTTTTGGAGCAAATCAGACATTTCCTTTTCCTAAACAAGACTAAAACATGAAGAAAAACCTATTCCTGATGATCGCCGTTCTTGCCGCGTCTCCCGTGATGGGGCAGGACGCCAAGCAGATTGCGGATTCCCTTTCCATCCCTCCGGTGAAAGCCGGAGCGAAGCAGCTGCCCATGCCGAGCGTTTCCGGAGCCCAGATTAAATTGCTGGGGGCCGACTATGAGCAGCTCGTCAACAGCAAAGGCAAGATAGCCCCTGTTATTTCAGATACCCCCGTCAACGTCAGCTTCAAGGTGACCAAGGACGGCAAGGAAGCCGTCAGCAAGGATTATGAAATCATGCTGCAGGCTCCTCATGCCGCCCAGGGCAACCCCAAGCCGCGGATCATCCCGGAAATCCTGCAATGGAAGGGGGGACAGGGAGAATATAAGCTGGGGAATACGGTCACCATAGCATGCCCGGACAAGGAGCTGGGCAAATTATTTGCGGCGGATATGGAAGACGTGCTGGGAAAGAAGGTCAAGCTTGTCGCCCCCGGGGCGAAGGCGGATATTTCCCTTTCCCTGTTGAAGGGCGGCAATCTGGGCAGGGAAGGATACCGGCTCCAGATTGCCAGGGATGGCGTTCGCCTTGGCGCGGCGGCTCCCACCGGCCTGTTCTGGGGTACGCGCACCCTGCTGCAGATGCTCCGCCAGACGCCCGGCAGCGTGCCCTGCGGCACGGCCGTGGATTTCCCGCGCTACCAGCTCCGCGGTTTCATGCTTGATGTCGCGCGCACGCCTTACCCCCTCAGTTACCTGAAGGACGTGATCCGCACCATGGCCTGGTACAAGATGAATGACCTGCACCTGGTCATCAACAACAACTATATTTTCCACGAGCACTATGTGGACAACGGCCATGATCCGTTCAAGGAAAGCTACGCGGCCTTCCGCCTGGAATCCAACATGAAGGGGAAGGACGGCACGCCCCTGACGGCCAAGGACCTTTTTTATACCAAGAAGGAATTCGCCGACCTGGTCAGCTATGCCAAGAAGTACGGCGTCAATATTGTTCCGGAATTCGACACTCCGGGGCATGCCCTTTCCTTCACCCGCCTGCGGCCCGATCTCATTTACAAAGGGCCCATGAATCATGAGAAGCGCCGCTGCGAGATGCTGGACGCCGCCAACCCGGAAACGATTGACCTGGTGAGCAAGGTTTTTGACGAATACCTGCTGAAGGACCCCAAGCTGGGCCGTCCCGTGTTCGCGGACTGCGGCGTGGTGCATGTGGGGGCGGATGAATTCTATGGGGACAAGGAAGATTACCGCCACTTTGCGAACGCCGTGCTCAGCCATGCCCTCAAGCGCGGTTATACGCCCCGCATCTGGGGAAGCCTGAGCACCAAGCCGGGCAAGACCCCGGTAGTCAGCAAGGGCGTCCAGATGAACCTTTGGAATACCGGCTGGATGAGAGCGTGGGAGGCCGTCAACCAGGGCTATGATGTGATCAATACGAACGACGGGGCCCTTTATATCGTTCCCTTTGCCGGTTACTACCGGATGGACAGAAACCATAAGGGGCTGTACAATAACTGGATTCCCAACCGCATCGGCAATGAAACGCTGCCTTCCGGGCATCCCCAGCTCCTCGGGGGCACCTTCGCCGTCTGGAATGATGAAACGGACATTATGCATACGGGGTACGCCCCTTATGACATTTGGGGGATCATTTCCGGTTCCATGGACGTGCTCAGCCAGAAACTGTGGGGAACCGCCAAGGCTCCGGATACGTTTGAGCAGCATCGCGAGCTGGTTTCCTCCATCGGCAACGCTCCGCGCACCAATCCCCTGCACAAATGGAAGGATGCCCAGCCCTTTACGGTGAAGCCTTCCTCCCTCCCCCAGAAGCTGGACAAACCTGCCCTGGGGCCGAATTACCGCCTGACGATGGAACTGGAATTGACTGCCGCTCCGGAAGGGAAAGAGCAGGTGCTTCTTTCCGCTCCTGAAGGCGAATTGCTTGCGGTCATGAAGGACGGCACCGTCGGATTCCGCCGTGACGATTCTCTGGAATTTTCCTTCGGCGCCAAGCTGCCCGTAGGCAAGAAGGTCAAGGTGGAAATTGTGGGAGAACCGGAAAAAACAAGCCTGTTGCTTGACGGGGAGCCTGCCGGAACTGCCGTGCTGAAGAATTTTTCCGACAAGTCCAAGGATTTTCCGGACAACTTCAAGCATCGTCCCAAAGTGCACCGTTCCACGTTCATTCTGCCTCTGAAGGAACTTGGCTCCTCCTTCCAGGGGAAGGTGTTCCATATGAACGTACAGCCGTTGTAATTCCCGGCATGTGAACGTCCGCCGCCTTTGGCGGGGCGTACTTGGCCGGCCCGGCATCCCTGCCGCATGGGGATGCCGGGTTTCTTTTTACAGAGGGCGGGGAGTTCCCGTGTGGAAAAGGGCCTGTCCAGCCGCCAGCAGCGGGAGACGAAGACGGAGCAGTCCACTCCGGCGGCAAAGCGGCTGACGGCGGCGTCTCCCGCGGCCTGCTTTTCCGGGGTGCCCATGTCTCCGGCCGCGGCGGGGGCCCCTCCGTTGGCTGCGTCCGCCTTCAGGCGTTCGGAGAACTGCCGCGGGGTGTCGAAGCCGCCCCATTTATACGGCATGCCGATGGAACGCATGCCCGGCTTCCACCATGCTCCGGCATCATCTCCGGCTGCGGAGGCGTCCGGCGTGTCTGTCCGGATGCCGTCCCCGTCCGTTCCGTGGCGGACATTCCGGAGAGAGCCCCGCCAAATCATGGAGGTATAGGCCCGGCTGGCTGCCAGGGCTTCACGGCGGGTGACGGAAGAAGCGGGAGGCGGAATCTCCGGTATTCCCGGAGCACAGGCCCCCAGGCAGGCGGAGAAGACGAGCAGCGTCAGGGCATGGGCCATGCCCGGCAGTATGGATTCCGGCCTGCGTGGCGGCAAGGATGATTGCCGGAGAGCGTTTTTTATTCAGGGGACGGACGGTCTGGAAGCTTGACTACGGGGAGGAATATGTAAAAAAGGTCTCATCAAGGCGGAATGAAACGGAAAAGGTTTCCGTTCACCTTCATCCGCTTTCCATCTCTTTATTTTTATGGACGAAGAACAACAAATCATCCAGGAACCGGTTCAGGAGCCCGCCCCTGAGAAACAATCGGATAAAACGCAGGCTATCCTGACGGCGGTTTCTCCGCTGGTGTCTGTCTTTTTCGGAGGCTCCGCCGGCGTGAACATTATTCCGCCCCTGATCTGCTGGCTGGTCTGGAAGGATGCCAACTCTCTGGTGGACAAAGTAGGAAAGAATATTCTGAATGCCCAGATTTCCTGGGCGATTTATACGGTTGCGGCCTGTCTTTCATGTTTGATCCTGATCGGGTTCGTGCTCGCCCCCGTGGTAGTCATCGCTTGGATCGTTTTCTCCATTATTGCTGCCGTCAAGGCGGCGAACGGGAATTACGATTATGTGGCTCCCTTCACGATTAAATTCCTGAAATAACGTTTTTCCGTTTTTCAGCAGATCAACAGATGAAAAAACCGCCGGTACGGAATGCCGGCGGTTTTTTGATGAGGGCTTTCCATTTGCCGGAGGGGTTCAGATGGGCATGTCCTTTTCACTGCCGCCGTACATGAACGTATGGAGCAGGCGGGTAACCTGATTCTGTTCCGCGTCCAGCTGGGCGGAGGGGCGCAGCGCGGCGTACGCCAGTCCGTCATGCCCCGTGAACTCCCTCATATGGAACCCCTGGAAGCTGGTCATGGGTTCACTGTCATGAAAGAGCTTGCCCCTACGGAGCAGTTCGTCAAAGACATGTTCCGCTTCCCGCGTGCGCGTCAGAGCGTTTTCCGGGTGGGGGATGCGGATTACCAGCGCTCCGCCGTCCCCGCGGAAGTTGATGCCCGCTCCGGCCATGACATCCGCGGAGGGCTGACTGGTGACGCTGCCCAGCAGCAGCACGCCGTCGTCTATCAGATGGATGCGGCTGGCGCGGGCTTCCTCCTTTACGTGCAGAACGCCTCCGTAAATGCGGGTGGATGCATTGCCGGAGAGTTTTCTGATACGCATCAGGCCGTGCCTGATGACGAGTTCCGAGCCCTCCGCCGGCAGATCCACTTCCGAGGCGAAGAGCCAGCCGTCCGTCATGGCGATTCTGCCTTCATGCTCCCTGGCGCCCTGAATGCGCCCCTGGCCCATCAGAAGGCGACCGCCGTTGATTTCCAGGCTGCCGTTGGCCTTGTCCCCCAGGAAAACGGTCATATGGTCCGGCAGGTTGCCCAAGAGCGTCATGGCGCCTCCGTTCCGGATGACGAGGTGGGCGGTGCGGTGCCCGTGGTCCGGCTGGTTGGGGCCGCCCACGTAAACAGGAGCGTTGATGATGTAAAGATTTCCGCCGGAATCAACGGTAAGGGAATCCTGAATGTCCGTCTGGCCCTGCACTACATCATTGCTGATGGTGACCGGGCACATGTAGGAGACACGGTTCATGGATGAGGCTGAAAGCGGCATCATCCCTGTTAGAATGAATGGGTTGATATTGCTCATGGCTCTGGTTACATAGTTGGTTTGACGTTTGAAGCGCGATGGATGCGCTCCAATGGTATTAGACCATCCATCCGGGGAAAGTGTTCGCGTAAATTTCCCTTATTTTTCCCGGAAGGGGCACTGTTCATTCCCACTCCACACGGGTCAGCTCCAGTTCCTGCCCGCGCAGGATGGCCAGGGCCGGTTCTCCGCAGCCGGGGCAGATGTAGCCGTGTTCCGTAAAGGAAAAATCCGCCCGGCATGCGTCACAGCGGCACACGGCCTCCACCCAGGCGACGTCCAGGTCTGCATCCTGCGCCGCATACGAGTCTTTCAGGGCCAGGAAGGCGGATTGAAGGGCTTCCGGCACCACGCCGCTCAGGCTGCCGATGGTCATGTACACGCGCCTCAGCCTGTTCCCTCCGCGTTTTTCCATAAGCCGCCGGGCCATGTCCAGCGCGCCTTCCATGATGCCTACTTCATGCATGGGCGTTTTTCTGGGCCTGATGTTCCGCCAGGGCGCGGGCGATGAGGGCCTCCGCCGTGTCCAGCGCCTTCGGCAAGGCTTCCTGCACTTCCGCGGACATGGGGCGGCAGAAATCCGTATGCAGGGCCTCCACTCCCACCAGCGTGATGGCGCGCGGCAGGGTGCCGCACAGCTGGGCCGCCCCCAGCACTTCCTTCATGCCTATCTGGTGGGGAGACATAACGCGGGAAAAGTGGCGCGGCAGTTCTTCCCGGCTGCGCGTGACGACGGTTCCCGGCAGGGCCCCCGTCCTGACGGCGTCCAGCAGGATGAGCGTGTCCGCATCTTCCAGCAGGGGAAGCAGGGTCATGCCCTGCGTTCCCCCTTCCTCCACGTGGACCAGCGGGCCGTAGTCCCGTTCCTGGAGGCGGTGGGCCAGCTCCACGCCTGCTCCGTCGTCCCCCATGAGCGGGTTTCCGATGCCCAGCACGAGCACGGGATAGGCATTTCCCTTCACGGGGCAGCCCCGCAGTTCTTCCGTGTATGGCTCCAATTTCATGTCAAGGGGAGGGCGGAGAGGTTATTCATCCCGGAATTTGACGCCCTTGCGCAGCCATCGTCCGCCGCTGAACATGGAGGAGATGGTGCCGTCCCGGTCCACGTTCCCGGAAAGGATGGAAAGGTACACGTGGATCATGGCGAAGATGATGAAGCACCACATGCCGATCAAATGCACCAGGCGCACGTACGGAATGCCTATCAAGTCGTTCAGCGGCATGAACCAACGGTAGAACCAGTGGCGCGGCTCATACAGGGCATACAGGGCCAGCCCGGTCACCACCATGGTGGTGAACAGGACGTACACGCCCGTGTATGTCCACTGCTGCAGGGGATTGTGGCCGATGTAGCGGGGGCCGTCATAACTGCGGGCGAACAGGTAGTCCACCGCTGTGGCGTACAAATCCTTCCACTCCTGTCTGGAAACGGGGAACAGGGCCCGGAAACTCTGGTATTTGTTGGAGGCCATGAAGAAGCAGGAAAAACGCAGCATCATCACCACCACCAGAATCCACCCCAGCGCGTAATGCACGAAGCGGAGCGTTCCGAATTGGAAAGCCCCGTGCAGATCCCCCATTTTCAGGAACCACCCTTCCGCGATGCAGATGCCTGTGGCGGACAGGCCGATGATGCAGAGCACCCACGTCCAGTGCAGCACGCGCAGAGGCCAGTCCCAGACGTGGAAATAGCGGAAATTGGCCTTGGCCATGGAGAGGCGGCGCACGTCCCTCATGGCGTGCATGGGCACGACGCCCAACAGGCGCCACGGCGCGCCGGACCGGTGGACGGCCACGGCCACGGGTTCAAAGCCGGAGGGGGAATGCTCTTCAAAGGCCTTGTTCATGCGCTCCTTTTCCAGGGAGCTGACTTCGCACAGTTTTTCCAGCGCCTTCAGGTTGCCGCGGGCTACCATGAAAGGGGAGGCGTCCGCCTTGTCTGCGGCTTTCAGAACAGCCGTGCTGTACGGCCTTTCCCGGGAGGGAGCCTCCCAGGAGTTTTCCCGCTGGGCGTAAGGGAGGGTTATGCCGCGTTCCCGCGCGGCATGGAGCAGGGCCAGGTCTCCCGCGTCCCTGCTGCCGTTGGGGGAGGCGCACACGGCCAGAGCCAGGATTTCTTCCGGAGCGTACACCGGACTGGCCGGAATGGCATCCTCCACCGCCAGGGTGAGGTCGTTATCGATAAGAGTCGTTTTCACGGGTCCTGTCTGGTCAGAATGGCCTCCCCTTCTTCGTCAAACAAATGGACGGCGCAGGATTGGCACGGGTCATAGCTGTGAATGGTGCGCAGGGGTTCCACCGGGCGGGAGGGGTCCACCAGCGGGTGTTTCCCGGTATGGGCCAGGGAATATTCATATGGCCCCATCTGCCCCGCCGCGTCCCGTCCGGAACTGTTCCATGTACTGGGGACTACGGCCTGGTAATTCACCGTCTGGCCGTTTTCAATCCGCACCCAGTGGCTCAGGCTGCCGCGGGGCGCTTCCACCCAGCCCACGCCCTTGCAGGAGGAGGGCCAGGTTTCCGGTTCCCATTTTTCCGGGTTGAAGGTGGAGGTTTCCCCGTTCCTGATGCGGTCCGTCATTTCCTGGAGCTGGTCCACCATCATGTCCACGTTGATCAGGGCGTCCAGCGCACGGCCGTATACGCGGCCCAGCGTGGAGTTCATGAAGGCGTTGTCGCGCGGCAGGCCCAGCTTGTCGCAGGCGGCATCCACCCGTTCCACGATGGCGGGAACCCCCTGGGCGTAGCCAATCATCATGCGGGCGTTCGGACCCACGGCCATCGCGTGGCCGTCATAACGCGGGGCTTTCACCCAGGTGTACTGCGGGTGGTCGGAAAGCCACTTGTAGGGCGGCCTGGGGCCGTTGTAGTCCGCATTCGTCTCCCCGTCATACGGAGCCAGGCCCGCGTCCCTGCCTTCCGTATACCTGTACCAGGAGCTGGTGACGAATTCCCTGATCTTGTCCTGGTCAAAGGGAAGCACGTTCCTGTAATCCCCATTCAGAAGCACGCCGGGCTTGATCATGCCTTTGCCGGCGGGGGCGCCCGTGTTGATTTCAGACGGAGCCCCAGTGCAGAAAAAGTTGGGGTTGGACGCGCCAATGTGGGCGTAGTCCTTATAAAATCCGGCGATGGCTACAATGTCCGGATAATATACTTTATGAATGAAATCGTGGCAGGTTTGCACCAGCTGCTTCAGGTAGCTCAGGGAAAACTGGTTGATGGCCTGGTCATTGTTCATGTTGATGGCGCAGGCCATGCCGCCGACCAGGAAGTTCGGGTGCGGGTTCTTGCCGCCCAGGATGGTGTGGATTTTGATCATGTCCCGCTGCCAGACCAGGGCCTGGAGATAATGCGCCACGCCCAGCAGATTCACCTCCGGCGGCAGCTTGTAGGCCGGATGGCCCCAGTAGCCGTTCGTAAAGATGGAATATTGCCCGTAGGCGATGGAGTCCTTCAGCTTCTTCTGCACTCCGGCGAAATACGCGGCGGAGGACAGGGGCCAGTCGGAAAGGGACTTGGCGATGGCGGCGGTTTCCGCGGGGTCCGCCTTCAGGGCGGACATCACGTCCACCCAGTCCATGGCCTGGAGCTGGTAAAAATGGATGACGTGGTCCTGGATGCCCAGGGCTCCGCTGACCAGGTCTCGCATGAGGCGGGCCTGGACGGGCACCGGGTACTGGAGCGCGTCTTCCACCGCAGCCAGGGCCGCGATGGCGTGCGTACCCGTGCAGACGCCGCAGATGCGTTCCACAAAAGCCCAAACGTCCCGGGGGTCCCGCTTGCAGGCGATCACCTCAATGCCGCGGTACTGCGTGGTGGACGTCCAGGCATTTTTGATGACACCGTCCCCGGCCTCCATTTCCACCCGCAGGTGGCCTTCGATGCGCGTTACCGGGTCAATGACCACCCGGCTGGATTCCGGAACGTCCGCTGATGTGTAATTGCTCATGGTAATCTGGTGGTGAGGGCTTCTGGCTATTCTTCAGTGTCCTTGTCGGGCGAGCCGGGAGCGTCCCCGAAGGCGGGCAGAGAGACGTTTGCTTCCTCCTTCATGTGCTGCTTCCTGTAATGAATGGCGGAGCCCACGGCATGGGCGGCGATTGCCGCTCCGGCGCCGGCTACGCCCACAGCCCCGATGATGTTGGCGGAGGCTTCCACGCCGAAGCCGTTCACGTTCGGCAGCGTCTTGTAAAACGGAGTCATGCGGTCAAAGAAGTACAGCTCCGTACAGCCGATGCACGGGTGGCCGGACTGGATGGGGAAGCTGACGCCGCCATTCCATTTGACGATGGGGCAGGGAGAGAACGTATCCGGGCCCTTGCAGCCCACCTTGTACAGGCAGAAGCATTCCCGCGCGTTCTCGTCGTCAAACACGTTGACGAACTGTCCGGCGTCGAAATGGGCGCGGCGCGGGCAATTATTGTGGATGCGGGTGCCGTATGCCATCAGCGGGCGCGACTCCAGGTCGCATTCCGGGGCGCGGTCAAATGTAAGGATGTACATGATGACGGCCGTAATCACGTCCCCGATGGGCGGGCAGCCGGGCACGTTGATGACCGTGCGGTCTGTCAGGATGTCCCGGATGCCCACGGCCCCGGTGGGGTTGGGACGGGCGGCCTGGATGGAGCCGAAGTACGCGCACGAACCCACGGCCAGGATATGGGAGGCGTTTTCCGCGCAATGGCGCAGCATGTTCTCCACGGTATCTCCGGCCACGGTGCAGTACACCCCACCGTCATTAACCGGAACGGACCCGTTGATGACGAGGATGTGGGGCTCCCTGATCGCGTCTTCCAGAGCCTGATTGGCGGCCTCTCCTGAAGGGGCCATCAGCAGTTCCACGTAAGGCATGGAGACGGCGGAAAGCACCATGTCCCCGATTTCCTCGTTATAGCTGCGGATAGTGCTTTCCAGGCATCCGGTGCATTCCTGAAGCTGGAGCCAGATGACTACGGGACGTTTCAATGCGGCCATCTTGTCCGCAATCTCCTGGGCGTTGGAAATGCCGCCCGTTACAGTGGCAACGCCCATCAGGGAGATCATTTTCAGGCACCACTTGTTGAATTCGCGCCGGCTGACGCCGCGGCGCTCCATGTGTTCCCCCAGAGTTTCCCCGGGACGCCATGTATTTAAAATCTCATGATTCAGGGAGGCCTGCTCCGCCTCCTGCATGGAAGGTTGCTGAATGCGCTTCATGTGCGTGGTCCAAATAAGAACATTTCCATTTAGACAGGATTTCCGGGAAATGCGATCAATATTTTCCAGTTTTCCGGAAGGGCTTTTACCAGGACCAGACGTTCTGGATCTGGAAAACCACCGCCGTCTGGCCCCTGCGGCCGTTGACGGGATTCTTGACAAGCTGAATATCAGGCTGGAGCGTCATGGTGGGCGTCACCTGGGCCACATACGTCAATTCAATGCCGTATTCATTCCTGTTCACGTACGGGCCGTTCTTTTTAGCCCCCTGCTGCCAGAGGAAACCGAGGCCCAGGTATCCGTCATTGGATGCGCCCTTTCCCCGGAAGGGGGAAAGAAGCACCAGCCCTGTGGTGGCCGCGCAGCGTACGCCGGTCAGCGTGGCTGCGTCATCGCTTGCCCAGCCGCCGCGGAAGAACCACCCCAGGTGGCTGCTGCGGCCCAGCTGCTGCTGGAAGTTTACGGCCACGCCGCCCCCGTTTTCACCGTTGCTGGTGGTGAAAAAGGGCTGGAGGCGGTACACGCCGGGGCCCATGCTGCAAAAATCTTCCGCCACGTAGCCGAATTCAAGCACGTTCGTCCAATTGTCGGAATTCAGGTTCCGGAAAGGATTGTGGTTTTGAGCCATGTTATTGGCGGCGGTGGCTCCCATCACGTAAAAGGAGGTGGTTGGCTGCCACGCGAAATGGAATCCCAGGGAATTATCCGTCAGGGGGAGTACGGGATTATTGCCGAAAACGCTGTTGGTGAGGTTATTGTTATGGGAATTGGCGTAAGCGTTGTGGTCCATGTAGTTGGTGGTGTCCAGCTGGCCCGCCATCAGCAGAAGCTTTCCTCCCGCTCCCACCCATGCCAGGCTCAGGTTGCTCAGGTGGGGGTCCGGGCCCTGGAAGGAGCTGGTGGGGTTCTGGAGGGAGCCCAGCGTGGTTTTGGGGCCTTTACTGCCTTCATTGAAGTCAAAGCCGTTGCCGAAGTCGAACTCGGAGGCCAGGTACAGGCCGCTGCCCGTGGAATGATTGCGGAAGATGGTGATATTGGTCAGCAGGGAACCATTGTAGGAGGGGAAATCCGTTTTTCCGTTCAGGCCGCCGCCCGTCAGCCCCGTGTAGTTGAATCCGAACTGGGCGGAATAAGTAATGCCGTATCTGGAGAGAGCGGTCTTGAGCTTTTGCGCTCCGGTGGAAATCATGTCTTCGCGTATCCAGGCGTTCGGTTCCGCACAGGTATTGCCGAAAACGTAGGAACTGTCCAGGTACGGCATCATTTTAAGGGGCCTGGCCGCAAACCATTCCAGGCCGGGAGCGGAAGTTCCGCCTTCATGCTGAAGCAGTACGCTGGGCCTGGTGGGAACGCCGGGCGTCCTTTTGGTGATTTGTTCTTCCGGGCGCATTCCTTTCATCAGGCTGGGGCTTATTTCCCTGCCTTCCAGAGTTTTCACGCGCAGACCGCGTTCCGTGTTCAGGTAAGCAGGGGAAGCCGCCGCAGCGGGAGCCGCCTGTTGGGCAAGGGTGGGACTGCAGGAGGCTGCGACGGCAACAGCGCACATGGAGGGAAGAATGGCATGTCTCATACAGACAGTCAGACAAGGCTTTTCCCGGAAGTATCATAACTCCGTTTAAATGCTGACACGAATATCCGTTTTTCACCGTCTTTCCGGAAAAAGGAAAGGCGGGCTGTCCTTCAGGGGCCTTTTCCTAAGACAGGCATGATAGGGCAAGCGGAGGGGCAGCTCCCACCGCCGTATTCCTTCCGAAAAAGAAGTGGAACCAGTTGGAACATGGTAGCTTAGGGAGATTATTGTTTTTTTGCAGGGGGCTGTCTGAATGTACGTCGGGTGAGGGAGCCAAAAGGAATGTAAAACGGGAAAAAAGCATCAGATTTTCTCTGTAATTTTTATTGCGAATTTAGAATCCG
>NZ_LBCB01000005.1:21692-120905 GCF_000980515.1 Akkermansia sp. UNK.MGS-1
CGGATTCTAAATCCCCTATATGTACCGCACTGGGAGAGCGCGTCGCTCTTTTCTTTTCAACCTAGAACAGTCAAATGAAGAAAACATTATTTTTGCTTTCTTGTGTAGTAGCTTCTTCCCTCATGGTTCAGGGGGCAACCGTCCTTACTTTGGATTCCAGTGAATTGCAGGCAGCAGGCGGATCATATACCCTGACGGAGGGTATAAACTCCGGTTACGGCAATTTCTCCGTGACCATGGCCCTGGACGCTCAGGCTTTCCAAAACGCCATTCTGGCAGGTAACGTCAAGGCGAATATTTTTTCCGCCAATAATAATATGATCGGCCTGGGCCTCAACTACGTTTCTTCAGGAACTCCCACGGCGGGCATTTATGGTTCCTGGCAAGGAGAGAACTACAACCGCACGATTACTTCTGTCAACGGTTCTGAACTCAATTTGAATACGGGATTGAAGGAATTGTTCACCGAAAACAGCTATGAATCCGCCGCCATCACTTATCAGATTACCAGCACCGGAACCTGGACTTACCTGACCCTGGTTGATTCCGAAGGAACCGCCACCACTTATGGTGGTCAGGATTCAGGGTTGAAAGCGAGCGGGTTCGGAGCCCTGACTTCATTTACCTATGGCACGGATTACGTCAAATACCTTGTCGTGGATAATACCACGTTGCAGGCTAATGCTTCCCAGGAAGCCAATCTTAATGCCATTGAGGCGGCTGCCGTTCCCGAACCGGCCACGGCATCCCTCAGCCTGATTGGTCTGGCTGCCCTCATGATGCGCCGCAGATGTGCCTGAGCCGGGGAGTCCAATTGCTGTTTTACAGGAGGCGGGAAAGATCCCGCCTCCTCTTTTATTATCATCAGGAGGGAAGTATCCGTATCCGTCAAATCATTCCGGGAACTCCCAGGCATGGGCTTTCCAACGGCAGCTTCACCAGTTCCGCTGGGCTGTTTTGGATGATATTTATTTGTTTTTTCCTGACCTGGAAGCGGCAAAATTGCCGTTTTCATGTGTTTTAGAGGAGGCATTTCCGCGCTTCATGCAAAGATGCAGGGTGGAAAATAAGTTTTTCCCATGCCGCTGCCGTGGAGAAACGGTGGCGGAGAAAGCGTTGAAACGTGTGTTCGGCCTTTATTAGCTGACAATAAAAAAGCAGTTCCGCCATGTATGCGGAACTGCTTTGAAGGAAATAATAACGAGAACTGCCGAGGTTTATTGCACGGCAATCGTCTGTTCGCGGTCGGGGCCTACGCCCACGGTTGTGACGGGGCAGCCGATGAGCTCGCTCATGCGTTTGACGAATTTCTTGGCCTGTTCCGGAATCTCTTCCCAGGAACGGCAGGAGGAAATGTCCTGCATCCAGCCGGGCACCGTTTCATACACGGGCTTGCAGCGTTCCCATTCATCCACTGTGGCGGGCGGATAAGCCAGGATTTCCCCGTCCAGATCGTAACCCGTGCAGATTTTAATTTCCGGGCACTTGTCGTAGCCGTCCAGGTTGGTCATGGCCATTTCATCAAAACCGTTGAACATGGCGGAGAAGCGCAGCAGCACGCCGTCAGACCAACCGCAACGGCGGGGGCGGCCCGTGGTGGCGCCGAATTCGCGGCCCATGCTGTGCAGATGGTTGGAGATGTCTTCATCCTCCGTGACGAAGGGGCCTGCGCCCACGCGGGTGGTGTAGGCCTTGCAGACGCCGATGATGCGGTCAATTTTGTGCGGAGGAACACCCGTGCCGGTGCAGGCGCCGGCGGAAGAGGTGTTGGAGGAGGTGACGAACGGATAGGTTCCGAAGTCCACATCCAGGTAAGCTCCCTGGGCCCCTTCAAAGAGGATGCTTTTTCCGGAGGCCACGGCTTCGTGCATAACCGGAATGGTGTTGGTGATGTGGGGGCGCAGCACATCCGCGGCGGCGCTTACTTCCGCCACCATTTTTTCTTCATCCATAGCGGGAAGGCCCATGCGTTCCATTTCCGCATTCGCCATCTTGATGCGGCGGCGCAGCACTTCGTCAAAAATCGCGGGATCCCTCATATCCGCCATGCGCACGCCGATGCGGCGTGCCTTGTCCGCGTAAGTGGGGCCGATGCCGCGCTTGGTGGTGCCGATGGCTTTTTTGCCGAGGGCGGATTCCTGGGCGGCGTCCATTTCCTTGTGGAAGGGAAGGACCACGTGGGCGCGGTCGGAGATGAGAAGGTTGTCTTTTGTAATGGTCACGCCCTGGCCGCGGAGTTCATTGATTTCCTCCACCAGGCCGATGGGGTCCAGCACCACACCATTACCGATGACGCAAAGCTTGTCCGGCCACAGGATGCCGGAGGGAACCAGGTGGAGAATATATTTCTTTCCATTGGCAATTACAGTATGGCCGGCGTTGTTGCCGCCCTGGCCGCGTGCCACCACGTCGGCGGATTCCGTCAGGAAATCGATCATTTTGCCCTTGCCTTCGTCGCCCCATTGGGAGCCGATAATAATGGTATTCATGATAAAAATGGAACTCGAAGACCTTAATGAGATTCCTGCCTTATGGCAAGACAATCTTACGGAATTGTTAAGTTTTCCTGACCAGTGGCGGGAAGCCCGGCAGGGCAGGCGGGAGGGGCCGTGCCGGATTATCCGGTTTCAGGAACGGAGAGACCGCGGCATTGGGAGGGCCGTGCCGCGGGGAGGAAGGGGCGGCCTGCTGAAAAGGAACTCAGCGGAAGTGGAGGGCGGAACGGTGCGCTTCCTCCGGAACCAGCGTTTTCCAGATGTCTTCATCCGCAGCGATCATGCGCTGGATGTCCCGCGGCGTGTGGCGCAGCAGGAATTCATTGAAAAAGGGCACGTCCACCACCAGGCCGTTCGCCAGGAAGTGCTGGTACAGGTGCACGTATTGTTCCGGCGCGCGGAAAGTGCGTGCCGTGACGAATTCCCCGGATTTGCGGTTGAGCCACGGGGAGACGTACAGGCGCGTTTTGTTCTGGAAGGTGCGTCCGAAGGATTCCAGAATGCCTCCGGGAATGTCCTCCGTCCATTTTTCCTTGAACAGCTCATTCAGCAGGCCGATGGAGAGGGCGATGGCAATGGGTTCTCTCGTGTAGCGCGCCAGCAGCCCGGACAGGTTGTCGAAACGGGCCATTTTGGTAATCAGAACGTTTTTGCCGAGAGCCTTGAGGCTGTCCGCCCTGTCCAGGAATTCCAGATGGTCCACATCATCGCCGCGGAGCAGGTTATTCATGGATATTTCACAAATTTCCATGCAGCGGTCCGCCTGCGTCTCATTGATGTGGGAGAGGAAGGTTTTTTTCACCTGGGCCATGACTTCCAGATGCAGATTGCAGACGGGGTTGAAACTGCCCCTCATCAACACGATGGGGCGCTTGTACAGCACATCCGCCGCCTGGGCCACCTGGCCGTTCGCCAGGAACAGGGTGGCCGGCGTCAGGCCGGACTGGACGAGCTGGAGCGCGAAAAGACGGTTGTCCACCATGGAAAAACCGTGGCCTTCAAAACGGACGACATCTATTTCCACCAGCCGGGGATCCAGATTGTCCACCAGGGATTCAATGAATTCCTCCAGACGGTCCCTTTTGAAAAAGACGGCGTGCAGGATGTTGACGCCCAGGATGCCCAGGTCCTTCATCTGGCGGTCGTGGTCCGGGTCGTTCAGGCGAACGTGAATAATCAGGTCGGACGGTTTTGCCTCCGGTTTCAGCTGGAAGCGCACCCCTATCCAGCCATGCCAGGGGCCGTTGTCCCGGTAGCCTTTGACTTTTACCGTATTGCAGAAGGCAAAGAAGCGGGTGTCTTTGCCACGCTGGGGGCCCAGGCGGTTGACGAGCTGGGTAAATTCGTAGTCCAGCATGCCTTTCAGTCGTTCTTCAGAAACGTAGCGCTTGACCGGCCCGTACAGGGTGTCGCTGACGGTCATGTCATAAGCGGAAATGGTTTTGGCCACTGTTCCGGCGGCTCCGGATGCCCGGAAAAACCAGTTGGCCGTTTCCTGTCCGGCTCCGATTTCCGCAAAGGTGCCGTAAATGGTGGAAGCCAGGTTGAGTTGGAGGGCTTTGTCCTGTGTTTGCGCTAGTGCTTTGGAACTCATGGAAAGCGGGAACCGATTTTTGATTTTCAATTATTGGTGGGAAGAAGCCTGCGGGTGGCGTCGCTCATCCAGCCGGAGTGCAGAAGCTGGTCAATAATAACGGCCCGGTTTCCGGGCAGGTCTTCCGGATAGCGGATGAGCACGCAGGTGCGCACGGGGCCGTTGTAAAGCAGCCTGGTCAGTTCCAGGGCAAGCGGGGAATACCTGTCCACGTACGCATTCAGGCGTTCCCCGTTGGGGAACTCAAGGGTGAAGTTGAGATATGACGTGTTGCGGTAGCTTTCCGCGGAGGATTCCTCCAGGAAAGGGGGCTGATAAATGCCGGACATGCTTAGGATGATTCTGACGGGAACGGGGGTGGAGGGCTTTTTGGCTTCCAGCTCCGCCGGAAGCATGGGGGAATAGCCCTCCCAGGCTTCCCAGTCCAGCTTCCATTTTCCTGAATTCCGGTCATACAGGAAAACCGCAGGGCGGATAGTGTTGTCGTCCATCAGCACGGAGATCTGAAGCAGGTCCCCGTTTTTGGAGCTTCTGCCCGCTTCCTGGGGCAGGTAGTCCTTGTATTGGCCGTAGGAGGCCCAATAGGCCATTTTGGGGGCTACGGCTGCGGGATTCATTACGTAGTTGAGCCTCTCTTCATCCGATTCCGCCATGCAGTAGAGGGCCAGTTCATTCATGGCCGCCGTAATATGGGGGGAAATGGATTCCGCCTTCCGGTCTTCCTCCCTGCGGCTGTGGGCTATGAGGTATTGCCGCTCCCTCTGCTGCAATTGCTCCAGCAGGTCTTTATTCACTTCCTGTGAAAAGAGCGCTTCATGATCCACGAACCGGTCTGAGATATTCAGAAGTTTGGAGTTTTCCGCTTCCATATCCCTCCCGCGCAGGAACATGAACACGCCCAGAAGGGAAAGAACCAGTCCCGCGACAAAAAGCCATATATGCCAGGTGGGCCGGCGTTCACTGCGCATGGTATCCGCGGCGGCAGCGCGGTATTCCGGCTCTTCCGGGGCCAGGGCGGCGCAGCGTGGCGCGGCAATGGCCGGAGCGGCGTTTCCCTCTTTCCTTTTACGGATTTTTGTCGT
The DNA here is from genome assembly GCF_000980515.1 of Akkermansia sp. UNK.MGS-1. Classification (NCBI taxonomy): domain Bacteria; kingdom Pseudomonadati; phylum Verrucomicrobiota; class Verrucomicrobiia; order Verrucomicrobiales; family Akkermansiaceae; genus Akkermansia; species Akkermansia sp. UNK.MGS-1. Next base: position 26,864 of record NZ_LBCB01000005.1, read on the forward strand.
GGATTTATTGGGGCCCGGAGTGGTGGGCCCGTGAACGGAAATGGTCCGTTTGTCCGTCTTTTTCTTTGGTGCGAGCGGTGTATGCGGAGCGGAGTACGCGGAAGTGTGCGGAACACCGGCGGCAAATGGCGGAATAGCCGTGTGTTTCGGATTTCCGGGCGCTTTCTCTGCAGCTTCAGGCGTCCGGCCCGGGAATGTTGAAAGCGCTTCTTCCCGTTTGACGGCCGTGACAGCGGAGTGGCAGACGGGGCATTCCACACGGCTGCCTACGCAGGCGGCCCTGACGGCAAAGGAATTGCCGCAAATATGGCAGAGGCAGGGGACGGCGTCCTGTTCTTCCGTTTCCGGCCTGGGCTTTTCTTCCTGCCTGGCTGTGACTGAAGCGGTGCAGATGGGGCATTTTACCTGGCGTCCCAGAAAAGACGCCTTCACGGCGAAGAGGTTGCCGCATGACGGGCATGTGCAGGCTACCGTGTCCTGGGATGGGGAAGGCATGAGGGGAAAAAGTTACAGGTGGATGAATTCCGGCACGGGAATGGTGATGGGCCTGGGCGCCGGCAGCGTAATGCTTGTATCCGTATGGTCTGAAGAAACGGGATCTGCGGAAATGGCTTGCGCTTCCGGCACGTTTTCGCCAGCCCCCAGCAGTTCAAAGTTGCGGTTGGCCGGGACCTGGTTCAGCTCCGTATGGTAGGGATCGTCCCCCTGGAGGATGGGCCTGGTGGGCAGGATGGGCGGCAGGGGAAGAATGCGGTTCTGGGCCGTGAAGGTGGAGACGGGTGCGGAGACGTCCTCCCCGTGGAGGTCGCAGAAAGGCAGGCTGGAATCCCCCTTGCGGAGGTATTCGAATATGGTGTGTCGGCGGTATTTTTTATCCGACGGGTCAATGTCATAACAGCTGTGCGTGGCCCTCTTCCCGGTGGTCAGGCAGATTTCCACCCGTTCTACGCTGGGGGGAGGGGCCAGTTCTCCGGCAGGGAACTGCCGTTCCGCTTCCGTGATGGCGGCGCCCAGCACGGAAGCGCAGGTGTCTGACGAGAAGGCTCCGTGATAAATGGGCTTTTTGCCTTCCAGGAACCCTACCCAGATGCCGCAGGTAATGCGGCTGTCATACCCAAACAGCCAGTTGTCCGCGAAGTCGTACGTGGTGCCTGTTTTCACGCCGCCCTTGAAGTTTTTCGGCAGATACGGGGCAACGCGCTGGGCTGAACCGTTTTTCAGGGAGGAATTCAGGATGTTGTGAAGCTGGAAAGCCGTGGCTGTGGATGTGGCCCCCTTCCGTATCTGGGCATTGTTCCGGGTTTCAATCGCCTGGGTGGATTCCCAGATCAGCTGGCCGTCTTCATCTTCTATCCTGTCCAGATAGTAAATATCCTGAGGGCGGGAACCCCCGTTCGGGATGGCAGTGTAGGCCAGCGTCATTTCCTTCAGGGAGGCAGGCTCCGTGCCCACGAAAATTTTGGGGCGGTAAACGGGATTTACTTCCGTGCTGCCCGCTTCCCTCACGGGCTTGCGGATGCCGAAATCCGTCAGCTTCTTGACGAACGGGGCCGTGCCCATCTCCATCCCCATGCGCAGGGATGCGGCGATTTTGGAGGCGGACAGGCCGCGGTGGGCGGTAATCATGCCTTCATAACGGTTTTTGGAGTTTTCCGCCCCCCATTCCCCCAGGATTCCTTCCGAACCGCCGATGCCCGTCAGGCGGTTGTCGATGGCATCGTCCAGAATGCGGGTGACAGGGCTTTTTCCCGTGTCAAAGGCTGTAGCGTACAGGAAAGGGAGGATGGAGGTGCCGGTGGGGCGGGCTCCGTCCCTGATGGCGTCATACTGGCGCTTGGTGTAATCCCTGCCTCCGTGGTAGGCCAGGACGGCGCCTGATTTGTTGTCCACCACCAGCAGCGCTCCTTCCAGATAGCGCGGCTTGTTCGCGGAACCGCTGTGGTAGTCTGCGGCCTTCTGATGACGGTAACCGGGTTGTTTTTCAATGTTTTCCAGAGCCTGTTCCAGGGCTTTTCCGGTAACTTCCTGGAGCTGCCTGTCAATGGTGGTGTAAATTTTAAGCCCGGCGGCATTGACGCGCTCCTCCCCCAGGTATGCGGTGATTTCTGAGGAAATGCGGTCGTAAATGTGGGAGACGCCGCGTTTCAGCGGCTTGGGATTCAGCCCCAGCTCCATGGCGGAGAGGCGTTCCGCTTCATCCGGCGTAATGTATTTCTCCTTGGCCATGCGGTTGAGAACGTGGTTGCGCCATTTCAGATTGCTAGCCGGATTATTCAGAGGGGAAAGTCCGTTCGGGTTTTTGATCAGGGCGGCGATGGAGGCGGCCTCCCGGGTGGTCAGATCCGCCGGCTCTTTGCCGAAGTAGCCCAGGGAAGCGGCCCGGATGCCGTAAAACCCACTGCCGAAGTAAACGCGGTTCAGGTAAAATTCCAGAACCTGGTCCTTGCTGTACCGTTCCGTAATGCGGCGCGCCAGCGCTATTTCCACGAATTTGCGGCCAAAGCTGCCCTCATTCCTGGCTTTGGCACGGTTTTTCAGGTCATACGCATTTCTGGCAAGCTGCTGGGTGATGGAGGAGGCGCCCTGGTTGGCGTCCCCGCTGTTGTGGATATACTCCCGGCCTGCCCGCAGAATCCCCAGGAAGTCATAGCCCGGATGTTCCCGGAAGCGGGAATCTTCCTGGGCAATCAGCGCATTAATCATGGCGGGGGAGATTTTGTCCAGCGTGACGTAGCTGCGGTTCTCCACATAAATACGGCCTATTTCCTCCCCGTTCCGGTCATAAATAATGCTGGGTTTTTCCAGGTCATTGATGCGTTCCAGATCAAATTCCGCCGCCCAGTTGTCATAACGTTTCCAGGCCATCATGAATCCGAAGTATCCCACGGCCGCGCCGATAGCCGCCATCACCAGGCACCACAGGACAAGCTTTCGGATAAAGCTCCAGAATCGTTTCCTGGGCTTTGCCTTGGGATGCCGCCTTTTGTTGGCCTGCATGTGCCTGCGGGGAGCTTGTGAACTTAATTCAGCCATGAAGATGAAGCAGGATTGGTCCTGAGGAGAGGGGAAAAGGTGCAAAAATCCTAACGGATTCCCGTTTGTTTAGCAATACCGTACATGGCGGGCGGGCGAAAAAAGAAGGCATGCGCGCCCCCTGAGTATTCCTGGACGCCGCCGGGCGCCTGAGGCAGCCGTATCATCCTGCAGCCCGGACTGCTCCGTCTTCAGGAAAAAACGCTCTCCGGCCCGTCCAGGGATGCGTCATGGCGCAAATGGGGCGGCCTTTCATGCGGCTGTCAGCCTGGAACAGCGTTGAAAATATTGCCTGCCCTGGTAATGCCGTGTTCCATGGTGTACAGCACGGCGTCCTCCGCCTTGCCAAGCGTCACGTCCAGAAGCTCGCGTTCCTCCGGGCGGAATTTGCCCAGCACGTGCCCTATCATTTCCCCTTTGCCACGGGGCTGGCCGATGCCGAAACGGAGGCGCGGGAATTCCTGGGTGCCCATGTGGGCGATGAGGGATTTAATGCCGTTGTGGCCGCCTGCGGAGCCTTTTTCCCGCAGCTTGATCACGCCCAGGGGGAAATCCACTTCATCATGAATGACGAACACGCTGCGGGGATCCAGTTTGAAAAACCGCATCATGGGGCCCACGCACAGACCGGATTCATTCATGAACGTGGAGGGTTTCACCAGCAGGACGCCGGGGCCGGCGGCCACCTCGCACTTGCGCTGCCTGTCCGCCTTGAATACGGCCCCCCACCGGGCGGCCAGGCGGTCAAGCACCATGAACCCCGCGTTATGGCGGGTGTCTTCATAGGTTCTGCCCGGGTTGCCCAGGCCCACGATCATTTTAACGGGTGCATCCACAATGGAAAAAGGGAAAGAGATGAAAAACAGACGCTTCCTGCAATCCGGGGAGCGTCTGGGTGCATCCTGCATCCGTTCCGCGGAGCAATCAACCGTTCCGTGAGACAGCCGGGCATTTATCCGGCCGCCTTCTTTTTCTGACGTCCCATCAGGAAGCCGGTCAGCACGTCTTCCAGGGAATCTCCGGTTCCGACCAGGCGGTAGTCCGCATTGATATCCGTGCAGATCCGGCGCGTTTCTTCCAGATAGCTGGCCACGATAGCCCGGTACTCGTCCGCGATAAGGTCCGGCTCCGTAATCAGGGAGCCGCCGCCTTCCATGTCCACGAAGCGGATGGGGCGGTCAAAGTCAAAATCTATTTCCAGCTGGTCCACCAGATGGAATACGGCTACGTCATGCTTGCGGAAATGGAGGTGGCGGAGGGCGTTTTTAAGCTCCGCCGTATCTGTGAACAGGTCTGAGAAAATCAACACCAGGGCGCGGCGGCCGACGCGTTCCGCCAGTTCATGCAGGGTATCGGGAAGGACGGTCTCCCCCTGCGGAGAATGCGTGTCCATCTGGCTGATGAGCACGTTCAGGTGGGCGGGGCGGCGGGAGGCGGGGATGTGCAGCGCGGCGCCGTCCTTCGTCTGCCGGGCAAAACTCAGTCCCACCGCGTCTCCCTGCCGGATGGCAATGTAAGCCAGGTTGGCCGCCAGCCTGCACGCGCGCATATACTTGGTCTCCACCTGCTCCGGATGATAATTCATGGAGCCGGAAAGATCCATGACGATGTAGGCGCGCAGGTTGGTATCCGCTTCAAACTCCTTGATGTAATACCTGTCCGACCGTGCATACGCTTTCCAGTCCAGACGGCGCGTATCGTCTCCGGCCACGTATTTGCGGTATTCCGCAAACTCCACGGAGGAGCCGCGGCTGGCGCTTCTGTGGCGGCCGGATACGTTCCCCGTCATGCTGTGGCGCGCTTCCAGGGGAAGGTTCCCCAGGCGGCTGAGCAGGTTGTGATTCAGGTATTTCATGGGGCAGGGAAAGGGGATTGATGATGCCGGGACGGCGGTCAGATTTCCGCCGTCAGGCGCGCCACGGCCTTACGGGGCGTGATGCCCTGGGATTCCGCGGCGAAGTTGGTGACCACGCGGTGCATCAGCACAGGTTCCACAATGGCGTCTATGTCTTCCCTGCGGACGATGTAGCTGCCCTGGAGAGCGGCGCGGGTCTTGGCCCCAAGAATCAGGAACTGGACGGCGCGGGGGCCTGCGCCCCAGGCTACATACTGCTTTACCCATTCCGGGGAAGTTTCCAGGGTGGGGCGGGTGGCGCGCACCAGTTTCACGGCATACTCGTAAATATGTTCCGGAACGGGAACGCGGCGCACCAGATCCTGGTAAAAGATGATTTCCTCCCCGGAGAGGATGTGCTTGAGTTCCTCGCTCCGGGTTCCGGTGGTTTCCCGGGCGATGCGCATTTCCTCCTCCTCCGTGGGGTAGTCCACTTCAATCAGGAACATGAAGCGGTCCAGCTGGGCTTCCGGCAGGGGGTAGGTGCCTTCCTGTTCAATGGGGTTTTGGGTGGCAAGCACGAAAAAGGGGAGGAGCAGGGTGAAGGTGCGGCCCATGACGGTGACGCGGCGCTCCTGCATGGCCTCCAGCAGGGCGGACTGGGTTTTGGCGGGGGCGCGGTTGATTTCGTCCGCCAGCACGATGTTGGCGAACACGGGCCCCTTGATGAACTCGAACTGGCGCTTGCCGCCGGCGGAATCATCCTGGATGATGTCCGTGCCGGTAATGTCCGCGGGCATCAGGTCCGGCGTGAACTGGATGCGGTTGAAACTAAGGTCCAGCGTTTTTGCCACGGAACTGACCAGCAGCGTCTTCGCCAGGCCCGGAACTCCCATCAGGAGGGCATGCCCGCGGGAAAACAGGGCGATGCTCAGCAGCTCCACGACGCGCTGCTGGCCAATGATCATTTTGCTCAATTCCGAGGAAAGCTCCTTGTAAATGGCGCCGAGCCGGTCAATGGCGGCTACGTCGTCGTCGGGCAGAGTGGGGGGGACGGGTTCCATATTGCAATTTCATAGCACTTTCCGGGCCGTTTTCCACCAAATAATCGCGCCACGTTCATTTTCCCTGCTTGGAATGGGAAGGGAAACGGGGTAAGGAAGGGGCATGCCGAAAATTGCACTCATTCAACTGTCCGTAGATGCCCGGCCTTCCGTGAACAAGGAAAAGACGGAATCCGCCATCCGTGAAGCCGCCGCCAACGGCGCGCAGATTGTCTGCACCCAGGAACTTTTTACCACGGAATACTTTTGCAGGACGGAGGAATGCGATTTATTCGACCTGGCGGAACCTGTTCCCGGGGAATTGACGGAAGCCCACAGGAAACTGGCGGCGGAACTGGGCGTGGTGATTGTTGCCTCCGGCTTTGAAAAGCGCGCCACCGGGCTTTACCACAATACCGCCTGGGTGGTGGATGCGGACGGTTCGTTCCTGGGCATGTACCGCAAGATGCATATTCCGCAGGATCCCGGGTTTGAAGAAAAATTCTACTTCACCCCCGGCGACCTGGGCTATAAGGCGTTCGACACCAAATTCGGCCGCATCGGCGTGCTCATCTGCTGGGACCAGTGGTACCCGGAAGCCGCGCGCCTGACGGCCATGCAGGGGGCGGAAATCATTTTTTACCCCACGGCCATCGGCTGGCTGCCGGAGGAAAAGCCCCTGCTGGGGGAACAGCAGCACTGCGCGTGGGAAACCGTACAGCGCGGCCATGCCGTAGCCAACGGCTGCTATGTCTGCGCCGTCAACCGGGTGGGGACGGAAGGGGAAAGCGAATTCTGGGGGCAGTCCTTTGTGGCGGACTACTATGGCCAGATTGTGGCGAAGGCTCCCGTCAGCGATGAAGCCATCCTGTACGCGGACCTTGACCTGGACGCATTGGAAGACCACCGCCGCATCTGGCCCTTTTTCCGTGACCGCCGCATTGACTCCTACGGCGGCATTACGGAACGCTGGGGCAGGTGAACCTTCCCCCTTTGCCCGGTTTATGTATTCCGAGGAACCATTGGAGCGGCAGTGGGCGCAGGTCCGGGAAGTTCTCCTTGACATGGAAGAACAGTGTGATGATTTGGTCATCGACTGCCTTCAGGGCATGGTTGGGGAGCTGGGATGCCAGGTAACCGTGCGGAGGCGTGAGCATATTCTGACCCTGTTGAGGGAACTCAATCATCTGTATGATTGCGGAATTCCTGCCAGGGAAATGATTTGCGAAGAGGACGAAGAATACTGTTTTTCCTGGATTTATGAGTTTGATTTCTACCTTGGAGATGCTGATTATCTGCTGCATTTCGTCGTTGACGCCGCCCTGAATTCCAATGGCATCGTCAATAAATATCTGACGTTGGAAAGGCAGGTGTACCGGAAAGGTTTGTGCCTTAAAGCGAGCGAACCCATGGTTCTTGACCCTGATGCACTGGAGCGGTTGAAGGAAAAAATCGTTTCCGCTATGGCCTGTCCTCCCAATACGGGCCGTTTTCTGGATTGGGATGATGATTAATCTTTGGGAGGCTGAGTGTTTTTTACGGGGAAAGATGGCGTAAAAAAGCCGCCGTTTTTGAAAAACGGCGGCATGGGAAGAAATGAAGAGTTTTCCGGCTAGCCGCAGATGACGGCAATCTTGATGCCTTTCATCTGGACGTTGGTTTCCAGGGCTTCCGCGATTTCATCCAGCTTGAAGCGGTGGGAGATCAGCTTGGTCAGCGGCAGGCCGATGCCGTAGGCTCGCTTCAGAAAGTCGAATGTAGTTGGGTAGTCCTGCGGGGAGTACACCCAGGAGCCTACAGCGGTCACCTCCTTGTTGCAGAGGTCGTAATGGTGGTTGATAACGCTTTCCCCTCCATCCATGAAAAAGCCCACTTCGCACAGGCCGCCGCCGCGCTTCACGAACTTCCAGGCGTTGGCCCCGGCCTTGCCTACGCCCGTGCACTGAAAGACGAAGTCCGCCAGGCGGCCGCCGTTGTCCTTTTTCACGGCATCCAGCAGTTCGTTCAGATCCGCGTACCGGGTGAAATTATACGTGCGGGAGGCTCCCATTTCCCTGGCCAGTTCCAGGCGGGAGTCATTGCCGTCCACAGCGATGATGGTTTCAATGCCCAGCGTGCGCAGCGTGGCGATTTGAAGAAGGCCGATGGGGCCGCAGCCCTGCACGAGCACCACGGAATTGAACTTGAGGAGCCCGGTGGACTTGGCGCGTTCCAGGGAATGGACCACCACTGCGGCGGGTTCCACCAGAATGCGCTGGTCCAGCGTCATGCCGGAAACATTGAAAAATGTGGAGCCCTTGCGGATGACGAGGTACTCCCCGAAGTAGCCGTTCAGATGCACGTCGTCGTCAGGCATCAGGCCATACACGCCCACATTTTCGCACAGGTTGGTGCGGGCCGGAGTATTCAGGCAGGCGTCACAGGTGCCGCAGGGAATGATGCAGGTGACGATCTTGTCCCCCAGCGCTACGGGATTTCCGGCGGTGTCTTTAGTGATATTCCTGCCCATGGCGACGATTTCCCCGGTGCCTTCATGGCCCAGAACCACGGGGCAGAGGCCGAAGGGGTCCCGGTTGTATTCGTGGCCGTCCGTTCCGCAAACGCCGCAGGCTTCCACCTTGATCAGCATTTCATCGTCTCCGATGGCGGGAATGGGATATTCACGGATTTCAAATGTCTTTGGTGCTGTCAGGACAGCGGCGCGTGCGGTTTGTTGCATGATGTCCTTACACTATCCTTAGCCGCCCGGATTCTTCAAGAACAAATAGTGATGAAAGGAACTCCGCCTGTTGAAAACGGGAGGAATTTCCTTCCCGGTCCTTCCTGCAATACACCCTGGCGCCGGATGTCCATGATTCCCGGAAACATGGAGAGTCCGGTCCTCCTGCTGTACGGTTTTCCTGAGAAGGAAAAAAATCATTGTCTGACACGGGAAAAACGGTAGTTTCCGGAAAGGGGCGGCATTCGGGAAAGCATGCCTCTGCGCGCAGCGTTTTTCCGTGAAAGGGTAACGTTTTTCCATGGAAGGCCGTTCATTTGGCTTGCGTGGCGGGGGGATGGAGTGCAAGCTGTGCGCGTTATGCTCGACATCCGTGTAATACGAGAAAATCCGGAAGAAGTGAAAGCGCGGTTAAAGCCCCGCAGCGGCGACGCGTGGAAGCTTGTTGATGACGTTCTGGCCTGCGATGAGGCGCGCCGCAATGCCGAAACGGAAAAGCAGGCCTTGCAGTCCGAGCGCAATGCCACCTCCAAGCAGATCGGCATGCTCAAAAAGAAGGGGGAAGACACGTCCTCTATTGAAGCGCGCGTGCGCGAAATCGGGGACCGCATCCGGGAACTGGACCGTGTCGCGGAGGAAAATGCAGCCCAGCTCACCTCCCTGCTGATGAACATTCCCAATCTGCCGCACCTGGAATGTCCCGTGGGCGCGGATGAAACGGCCAACCCGGAAATCAAGCTGTGGGGAGAAAAGCCCGCCATTGAAAACCCGAAGGACCATGTGGAACTGGCCGCGAATCTGGGCATGATTTCCTTTGAAGACGGAGCGCGGATTACGGGCTCCGGTTTTGTGGTGTACCGTGGGGCGGGCGCCCGTCTGGAACGCGCCCTGATCAACTTCCTGCTGAATACGCAGACCGTGGAAAACGGTTATCAGGAAGTGGGCGTTCCGTTTGTGGTGAAGAGGGAGTGCATGGAAGGCACCGGCCAGCTTCCTAAATTTGAGGAAGACATGTACGGCACGGAAGACCAGCAGATGTTCCTGATCCCCACGGCGGAAGTTCCGGTCACCAACCTGTACCGGGATACCATTTTACAGGAAAGCGACCTGCCCATCAAGATGGCCGCGTACACGCCCTGCTTCCGCCGGGAAGCCGGAAGCGCCGGCCGCATCAACCGCGGCATGATCCGCGTCCACCAGTTTGACAAGGTGGAACTGGTGCAGATTTTAAAGCCGGAAGACTCTTTCCGGGAGCTGGAAGTTCTCCGCGGCCATGCGGAATCCATCCTTCAAAAACTGGGGCTGCATTACCGCGTGATTGAACTTTGCACGGGCGACCTCGGCTTTTCCTCCGCCAAGACGTATGATATTGAAGTATGGGCTCCGGGACAGGGGCAGTATCTGGAAGTTTCCTCCTGTTCCTGTTTTACGGACTACCAGGCGCGCCGCATGCGCCTGCGTTACAAGGATGCCGACGGCAGGAACCAGTTCTGCCACACCCTGAACGGTTCCGGCACGGCTCTGCCGCGGCTGTATGTGGCCCTTCTGGAAACTTACCAGCAGCCGGACGGCTCCATCCGGATTCCGGAGGCGCTTGTGCCGTATTTCGGCGCGGACTGCATCCGCCCGGAACAGGCCTGAACCGACGTTTCTCCCGTCCCAACCCTGAATCAGCCCATGCCTGACGAGGGCCCTCTGGAACATTACCTGACTGTTTCCCATGAGCCGGAACCGGACATTTCGGAACCGGCTCCGGAACGCAGTCCTGGACCGTGGCGGGAAAGGGGCATCATGCTGGGCCTGGGCTTTCTGCTGGGGTGCATCGGGGCTTATGCGCTGGTTTACTCGGAAATGTCCGGCGGCATGCGGTCGCTGAAGCAGTCGCTTTCAGAAGAACGCGACTTGAACGCGTCCCTGCAGAAAGAACGTGCCCATCTGCGGGAAACGTTGGAACAGGCACGCATGGACGCTCTGCTGGAGGAACGCTCCCCCCTTTCCGTGACGGTCGGCGGTATTCCCAAGACAAGCCGCAGGCCCGTTCCCCAGCCTCCGCCGCTTACGTCATTATCCTCCGGAGGGCTGGCATCCCCGTCTTCCGCGCCGGTTCCCGGTTCTTTGGATGACCGTCTGGTCAATCCGGGGCCGGAGGACTGGAAGGAGCGTTACCAGTACGCCGCTTTGAAATATAACCAGGTGGTGGAGGATTACAACAGGCTGAAGAAACTTTACATGAACCTGGTGGGTCGGAGCGGTGCAGCCGGCGGGCTGGTGACGGGGGCCCAGTTTTACAAAGCTCTGCGGAAAGATACCCGTGCGGAGGCGCGCAAGCTGGATGAACGCTATATGAAGGGAGGGATGCGGGGCAGCGAGCTTCGGGAACTGGAACGCAGCCGGGACGAGATGAGGCACCGGGACTGGTGGTTGAAAAAAATGGCACGCCAGTTCCAGATTGATTAGATACGTGGGTGTTGCCGGCGTGAAGTATTGTTTTTGTGAAGCGCCCCTTGCTGAAATTCCCGTTGCATGGAATCTTTTTGCAGAGAGCCGCATGGTCACAAAAAGAAATCCCTTTCCCAAAGAGCCGGGATAAAAAAACAAAATCCGAATACGCAGATACCGGTATCTTTTTTTGCGGGATGCTCCTTGGATATTGAAAATCAGGGAACAAAGTAGACCATGCCCGCTTATTTCAGTGTTCGGTTCGCATCGGATTCCGCAGACTGCTGATCTCTGAGGCGGAAAAACTATCCGTCAGCACAGTTCCGCTGCAATGGCGTCCACGAGCAGGCGTCCGCGGCCTTTCAGGATGAGCCTCTGTTCCGGGGAAATGTCCGCCAGGCCCAGTTCCCGGTATTGTTCCAGCAGAGGACGGGATTCCGGAAAGATGCTTTTCACATCCTGCGCCAAATAAAGGTTAGAATAGTTGCACTATTAATAATTTATTCGGCAGATGTGAACCAGGGCTCTTTAAATGAAGCTTCTATATGCTCTTGGGATTCATTCCGGGAATCAATGAATTTGGCAACGTCCAGGGCTGATTGAGCTGTAGGTTCCAGAATAGTATCGAAAAGAAGATCACTGCCTCGGTAACAGGTGTTGTCGTCCATTTCCCTTTCACTCTGCATAGGTAGGAAAATGACCAGCAGACGGCTTTGAAGCTGAAGAATGCGCAAAAGAATAAATTTTTGCATCTCGGATGAAGCAGGAATAGATAAAACCTGCTTTTTCATATCGGCAGCGGGTCCTGTAAGTTTTTTAAGGATAGGTGAAACTTCCGTAGAAAAAGATTTTGCCGCTGCGTCTGCGGAATTTTTATCCACGATGGAATTATACCAATTCTGTACCTTGCCTACAGGTATTTCATAGGTTTCAACGAATGTCTGCCATGCCTTTTTATCTTGTGCCTCAGAAAGCAATTCATTCCTTGGAGGGTCATAAGAGAGATTTTTCAACTCTTCCTGGCTCAGACCGTTAATTTGGCAGGCGTCTCCATAGCATGTTGAATCATAAATAAGGAGGGAAGATGCAAATGTGAGGATGATGGAATATTTCATGATTATCAGGTATTGAATCATGATGGAACGGAAAGGGGAGGAAATGGTAATCAGCACAATTCTGCTGTAAACTGCTTTTTAAGCAGATGGAGTTTCAGGCCATGATTCCTTGAAAACGGTTTCAAAACTTTCCTGTGATTCGTTCTGAGATTCAATAAATTTTGAAATGTCAATCATTGATGGGGATGTTAATCCCAGAATAATTTCAAAAAGTTTTGTGCTTCCACGGTAGCATGTTTCTGGACTCGCCTTTTCTTCATTTTGCATAGGCAGGAAGATAATTAGCAGTCGTCCCTGCAGCTGAGAAATGCGTAAGAATATGAATTTCTGCATTTCAGAAGAAGCTGGAATAGCAAGAGCCTGTTTTTTCATGTCTGCAGCTCGTCCCGTTAGTTTTTTAAGAATAGGCAGAACATCCTTGTTGAAAGAATCGGCTGCGGCATCGGCAGATTGTTTATCGACAATGGAATTATACCAATCTTGAACCTTACGGATAGGGATTTCATAGTTTTCAATGAAAGTCTGCCATGCTTTTTGATTTTGTCCGGTGGAGAGCAATTCCTTGTTGGGCGGTTCGTAAGAAAGGCTTTTCAGTACTTCCGGCTCCAGTCCATTGATTTGGCAGGTATCCCCATAGGATGCTGAACATAAATAAAAATGGAAGATGCAACCGGTGAGGAAGATTGAGTATTTCAAGATCATCAGATTATGGAAGCATGACAGGGTTCCTGAATGAAGGGGAATAAAAGAAGGATGGAAATTCAATAGAGATCAACGCAATTTCTATGTAACCTGCTTTTTAAGAAGATGATGTCTCTGTCCATGGTTCTTTGAAAGCTGCTTCAATGCTTTCCTGGTCTTCATTTTGAGTTTCAATAAATTTTGAAATATCCATGGCTGTTGTTGACGTTAGACCTAGAAATATGTCAAAGAGTTTTTCACTGCCATGATAATAAGCATCGGAACTTGACTTTTTACTGTCTTGCATAGGAAGAAAAATTATTAGCAAGCGGCTCTGCAATGTGAGGATACGTGAAAGAATCAGTTTTTGCATTTCAGAAGAAGCTGGAATAGCAAGGACTTGTTTCTTTATATCAGCAGAACGTCCCGTCAGCTTTTTAAGAATGGGCAGGACATCTCTCTTGAACGCATCGGCTGCAGCATCAGCGGAATCTTTATCCCTGATGGAATTATACCAATCCTGTACTTTACCTACAGGCACTTCATAGGTTTCAACGAATGTCTGCCATGCCTTTTTATCTTGTGCCTCAGAAAGCAATTCATTCCTTGGAGGGTCATAAGAGAGATTTTTCAAATCTTCTGGACTCAGACCATTGATTTGACAAATATCTCCTTGGCAAACTGAGAAATATATAAAAGCCGACGATAAGAATGCTATGGTGGTTGATTGTATCATGAAAATTAGGGATTAAAACGTTTAATAGGGATAAGATGGCGTTCTCCAACATCAATGCCGTTTGTGTCAGCTGATTCAAGTATCTGTTCCCAAGTGGCTCCGCTATACTGTAAAATAGAAGAAACTAAGGAAGCACAATTTGATCCATTTTCTGTACTTTCTGGATTTCGGTTAGTTGATGGATTGGTTAGATATCGTTCCTGCTCATTATAACTTTGTGAAAAATGAAGAACTTTTTGAAATAGTTCCTTGTTTTGAATGGCTATGATATTTGTAAAATTTGTAAATTTTTTATCATGGTTGTTTTTGAACCAGTTTTCAACAGCTACTATATCAGGATTGTCATTTTTATGGTAAACCATGTTAGTTAAGCAATCAATATATTTGCTGGCTACACCTGCTTGAGCAAATGGAGGAGATAGGGATTCATAAATCCACTTATAATAAACGGTTCCGGCAGCTGGGATGATTTTGAGTTTTTTTCGGTATTTGATTTCTGGCCCTGCATCCCCTCCGATAGTGATGATTTTCATTCCGGGGATAGCGGTGCAGTTAGCAAGCCCAGGGTTCGGAAGATTTAATTTTACCGGGTCGTCAGGGACAAAGAGCAGAAAGTGATGGTTTGCCATGGGCAGTCCCTGGCAGGGGCGGATGGCCCAGTAAATTTCTCCTAAACGATTGGGAATGCCTTCGTAATAAAAGCTTTTATCACCGATGGTCACACGAATTAGTTCTGCTTCCGTTGGAGTATAGGTGATGCATGGGCCTTTGCCGATGGGTTTCCAGGCGCCGTTGTTTGGTTGGAACGTATGGTTGCACGCCAGAATAACTCCATTAAATCGTTGCGGGCATTTGGAGTAAGTTTGAGCTTCCCATGTGATGGATATGTCTTCGGAGTTTTCGGAAGGCCCTTTTGCCAGGTAAATTTTGTTGATAGCGAGCCGGAGTTCTGTTTTTTTCTCCAAGAAAAGGTGGCTTTTACTATATGGGATCGATTTTTCTCCAATGCAAATGTCCACGACAATGGGAGCGACTACAAGGCTGATGCCGTCCAAATCACTTGTGCCCGGCTTGGGATTGTAATAGGTTTGCGAATATTTGATTTGGAAATTGTAAGAACCTGCTTTCAGGACATGCGGGCAATCCCGGCGCCCTTTGGAAATGTCATGCCCTTTTCCGTATTCTTTTAACCAGTCTGTTTTTTCTCCGTTCCCTGTGGTATAAGAAATGTCGCACCCATCGTCGGAAACCAATGAAAGCCACGCAACAGTAGTAGGTTGGCTAATACGTTCATCCTTAAAATCCTTGAGGGAAATTTTTCCATTATAAGGAATAGTAGAGGGAGATTTTGGGTCAGTGACTTTCGTTGTATTTGGGATTTTCACTTCTCCGGCGCAGCATTGTTTCAATTTATCTGCAAGCTGGGAAAGATTGGCTACCACTTCAACCGGAGACAGGGAATATTCCAATGTTGTCTTCCCTTCATAAATTTGTTGTCCTTTTGCGAGGAGGGCAGATAGTGCAGCAATGCCGGCAATTGCAAGCAAAACAGGCATTTGAAGAAAACATCGGGAGATGAATGCGTTGTCCATATGATGATCAGGCAGGTTGAATGAGATTATTTTTTACGCTTTTTTTTGTTGGAAGCGGGTGTTGTCCATTTCCGGATTAAAGCACGGGCGCCTTCCATGCCCCGAATAGGCGGAATAAAGGATGCTGCCCACTGGGCTTTTTGCGGTTCATTCATGCGTATATAAAGATTGGCTAACCGGTATCCGCAACGGGCCATTAAATAAGGATCTTCTTTTCCATGCCGCAGTGTCCTTATAAATAAAAGAGCTGCCAGTTTTCTTTGCATGCCGGTTCCTTTTTCCATGGATATAGCTGCGCTTTCCCAAATTTTTAAAATGCGAGACCGAAGGATCAATGGGCATCCTTCCTCCATTTCCAGTTCCATCAGGGCGCAAAGCGATAAAGCTTCCATATCCAAGGGGGAGTACGTCCGGAGAAAGGCATTTTCCAAAAATCCGGTAAGGCAGGAGCGGCGTTGCCCTGATTGCATATTTTTATGCTGCATCAGGGCTGTCAATTCATTGAGGCGGGCACAAACATCACCAGGTGTTTGTCCCATGGCGGTCCGTTGAACGAAAAGAGATACGCCTTCGTCAAAGGTCAAAGCCGGATATTCCCGGACAAATTGATGGATTCTCGGATTCTTTTTAGCAAAAGGAAAGGCGGATAGGGATTTCCGGAAGACCTGCCTTTTTTCAGAAAGAGGCGTGGATTTCAGGTAAAGGGGCAGGATGAACGTTTGGGGCTCCTGTGGTGATGCCGGCGGCTTACTACTTCCCCATGCGTGGTTAAAGGAGGCCTGCAACAGGAAAAGAAGTCCTGCCAGCAAAGAAACAGAGGAAATGTTGAACAGCGGATGCATGGAACATATCTGTCTATTTATGGAATAATGGGAGATAAAAATTGAAAAATGTCAAGAAATTAATTTTAATCGTTTTTCTAATTTATTTCCAACTTATTGATATTAAGTTAGGAAAATAATGCCATTCAGCACAGTTCCGCCGCGATGGCGTCCACGAGCAGGCGGCCGCGGCCTTTCAGGATGAGCCTCTGTTCCGGGGAAATGTCCGCCAGGCCCAGTTCCCGGTATTGTTCCAGCAGAGGACGGGATTCCGGCAGAATGTATTTCAGCGGCAATCCTTCATCCGTCCGGAGCATCAGGGCAATGCGTTCCAGACGGTAGTCTTCCTCGGTGACGGGTTCCTGTTCGGAAAGGGGGAGGCCGTTTTCCAGCGTGCTGCGTATGTAGGCGTCCGTATCCCGCGTGTTGGAGTACCGTATGCCGTTGATGGTGCTGACCGCGCCAGGCCCTATGCCTACATAGTCTTCTCCCTTCCAGTAGGCCATATTGTGGGGGGAGAGGCAGCCCTCCCGGGCGTAGTTGGATGTTTCATAGTGGCGCATGCCTGCCGCCTCCAGCATGTGTTCCGCCAGTTCAAAAAAGGATGCGTCTTCGTCCGGATCCTGCCTTTTCTCCCCCCGCAGCAGGCTCCGGAAGAATTCCGTGTCTTCTTCATAGGTGAGGTTGTAGGCGGAGATATGGTCCGTTCCGGCGCGGACAGCTTCCTTCAGGGTGGCTTCCCATATGGAGAGGGTTTGCCCCGGAATGGCGAACATGAGATCCATGTTGATATGGGCCATTCCCGCATTTTTCAGCATTTCCACGGAGTGCAGAGCCTGGGCCGGGGTATGTTCGCGCCCCAGCAGATGCAGGATGCCGGAATCCAGGGATTGCACACCCAGGGAGACGCGTGTCATGCCCAGGCTGCGCCAGAAGCGCACTTTTTTTTCCGTAAAGGTGGCGGGGTTGGCCTCAAAGGAGAATTCGTCCAGTTTGTCCACGGGCACGAGACGGTCCAGGGTTTCCATGAGACGCCCCAGATGCGTGTCCGAGAGCATGGAGGGCGTTCCCCCGCCAAAGTAAAGCGTGGCCGTTTCCCCTCCGCGGTTCGTGGCCAGAGCGGTTGCGCGGGATTCCGCCTCCCTGCCCAGAGCTCGGATGAATGATTTCATGTCCGTGGAGGCCGGCGTGTGCTTGAAGAAAGCGCAGTACGGGCAAATACGGTGGCAAAAGGGAATGTGGACGTAGAGGTGCACGGAAGCGGGGGATCAGCGTCTCCGGCGGCGTCCGGAGGACCCATTCCCATCGCCTTTCTTGTCCTGGGAAAGCTCCAGAATTCTGTCGGAAGCCTCTTTCATTTCCGACTTGACGCGGGATTTCTCCGAATCGTCAGCCAGAGACATGTAGTTTTTCGTCAGGGCGCTGTAGAATGGGTGGATTTTCGTTTCCTTCTTGTTTTTGGGCTTGTATTTGAACCCGTCCGGACAGGTGTCCAGCATGTTTTTCATCCAGGGGACCAGTTCTTCCTTGGGCAGGGCCTGGCACAGGGCGTCCAGAGAAAAGGACATTTCCTCCTGATCCACATCCTTAGGCTCCTTCAGGGCGTTGTTGTCGTCCCGGTAGAAGTTGAGGGCTTTCTTGAATCCCCTGTCTACGGTTCTTTTGAGCCTGTCTGCGCCTTGGGCCTTGGCATACGCTATCTGATACGCGGCCTGAGGCTCCGGGTAGGAGTTGCGCTTGGATTCAGACTTGAGCCAGGACATGAGTTCGGCCCACTGGAAGGTCTTATAGTCATATTCCTGTTTCAAGGCATTTTCCAGAATTACGGAGCAGAGCACATTGACGTATTCCTTGGCGTGGCTGGCAAGCATTTCCTTGCCGTTCTTGTCGCCACGGCCTACAGAGGGAACGTATTTGCGCGTTTTCCAGAGTTTTCTGATGCCCATGCCGTCCGGCAGGGCCTCCCTTACTTCATCCACCATCTTGGTGGCTCCCATGAGGTCCTGAGGTTCCTGCTTGAAGAGCGTGTACCAGGCTTCCGTATAAAACGGGTTGGCTTTGAGCACGGTCCTCATGGCGGTCTGCGTGAATTCCTTGGGGAGCGTGACGGAAGGGGCGGCCGTCTCTTCCGTGGTGGAGCCGATGGCCGCCAGTTTGTAAATGTTCATGGCGAAGCGGCTGTCGATGAACTTTTCATAGTCGATGTTCATGGACAGGGCCAGTCCGGACTGGTATTCCGCATTGCCGGTGCGCGGTGCGTTGGAATCCCGGAAGTACCAGAATCCCGTGGTGGCTTTCAGGGTGTCCACGCTTTGCCCCACGCTCAGCCAGCAGCCGTTACCGTTGAAATGGGTGGTCATCAGATTGCCGTGGCCGGGCTGCCCGGCGGGGGCGGCGGGAATGCCGCGCGCAATCTGGGAATTGCGGGAGATAAGGGACATGGTGCCGCACACACCGCCTTCATGAAGCTTGCGTTCGTTGGATTCCCTGGACCATTCCGGATCCGGGTCAAAGCTGAACAGGATGGGCGGTTCCTTGTCGTCATCCGCCCGGTAGGGGCCGTACAGCCACAGGCGGGTCGGGCCCCGCTGGCCCATGTAGCGTTCCCACACGCTGTCGCACTCACGCAGAGGTCGCGTTTCCGAAAGGGCCATCATGGCCGGCCAGGGCGTTCCTTCCAGGGAAACGCCGGTCCATTCCACACGCTTGCGGTCCACGTCGCGCAAATCACCGCAATGTTCATATTTATCCACAAGGTAGGAAAAGAATTCCACCGGAGTGGGGAAGGGGTCCCTTTTGCGCCTCAGCTGGCCGTGGCGGTACATGTATTCGTGCAGAAAGCCGGCCAGGTTGTCTTCCGTAATGGCGGAGTCCCCGATTTCCGAGACGGTGGGGTATTTCCTGAGCCAGGCCTGCTTTGGGGTGATTTTTTTGCGGTCCAGATAGGCTTCCACCTTTTTGTAGCATTCCTCATCCACGGTGCGGGGAGCGTTCCCATACCAGTTGACGGGCGGTTTTCCGGCGCAATACAGGTCCGCTGGCGGAGGCATGACTCCGGAGGATCTCAGGTCATTCAGCTTGCCCTGGGCATCAATGTAGCGGCCCTGCTGGGTAAGGTCGAAGGCCCCCATGCCGAATTCGCGGCGTCCTACTGCGAACGCCAGAACGAGCTGGTCATATTTTTCCGTCGTTTCCAGCCCCAGTTCATCAATCATGAAAGCCACATTGGTGGCGACGCTGGGGTCCGGCGGGAAAAACATGGCGAAGACCTCACGATTGTTTTTCGTGTTTTTCAGCCATTTTTCAAAATCCGGAGAAAAACTGCCTCCGCGTTTTTTTACGTAATCCCGTACGTAGGCTTCCGCGTAATAGGGATATTTGTTCAGCAGTTTTTCAGAAAATTTCCCCTTGGACGCGATAGCTTCCTCCCGTAAAGCCTTTTCCATGGCAATGACTTCCGGGGAGGGGGAAAGGTCGGGAGCAGGCGGTTCCGGTTCAGGCTCCGGTTCCGGTTCGGGAGCGACCACCACGGGTTCCGGTTCGGGAGCGACCACCACGGGTTCCGGTTTTGGCGCAGCGGGCTTGGATTTGGGCTTGGGCGGAGCCGGTACGGGCACGGTAACGGCTTTAGCGACGGGTTCTTCTTTATCCTTGAGTATCTGGTAGCCCAGAAATCCGAAGAGGGCGAGCATCCCGGTCACAATGACCGTGATGACCGGGAACCCTCCGGAGTGCTTTACCCGCGGCAGCGGCGTTCCGGGGATGGCGGCGCCGACTACGGGTTTCCGCAGTTGCGGTTGCTGCGGTTTTTTGGCGGGATGGAGAGCCTGGGCATGCGCTACAGCCGGCTGGGGCTGCGCCGGAGAAAGCGGGTAAAGGAAGAGCACGGTGCCGAATCCCCTCAGCTTGCTTTCTGCATTTGCTGCGTATTGGGTTTCAAAAGCTTCCCGGGCCTGGGCGAATTGGGATTCATTTTCCGGAAAGACAGCCAGTTCTCCGCTGGCCAGGTCACGCGTAACGAGGCCCCCGGGGCAGAATTCGCGTATCAGGACGGCATGGCCTTCCGGGGAAAGAGCCTGGTACAGATGATAGTCCGGACCGCTTTCTACAAGCGCCGTGATTTTATAGCCGCCTATGTTGAAATGGGGCGGCAGGGCAGGGGGAAGAGGGATTGTCATGACTAATCAAGAGGTCAAAGATCCCGTATATTCAAAAAGGTTCGGAGCCGTTTGTCAATGCCGGAGTGAGGAAGCTGCGCCATGAAACGGGAGCAGTTATCAGCACGGAACGCTTCCGGACGGCGGGAATACGAAACACGCCGGTTTCCGGAAAGTGTGGCATTTCTGCGGCGCGATGCCGCGCAGGAAACGGCTAACGGATGGTGACCTTGGTGCCGATGGGAGTGTGTTCAAAGAATGTCTTGGCCATGTCCTCCGGCAGGCGCACGCAGCCGTGGCTGACCGGATATCCGGTGACAAAACCCACATGCATGCCGTAGCCTCCCGTAATCCGCATCCAGTAGGGCATGGGGGCGGGGTCGAAGTAGGTTCCTGCCGGCGCTCCGCCAGCCCTGGCGTTGTAATCCCCGTTGACGACGGCTCCGGTGGATTTGCTGCGCAGAACGCCGTATGTGCCGGATTTGTAGTTGGCGTCTTTCTGGATGATTTTGTATGTTCCCCTGGGAGTGCCGTAGCCTTCCTTGCCGGAAGACATGGGGGAAACGCCCACGAGCGTGGTTCCCACGTAGTAGAAGACTTTCTGCTGCTTGAGGTCAATGATGATGTGCTTTTCCCCCTGGGTGCCCGCCGGCAGGTCCCAATATCCCTGGCCCAGACGGGCTTCCGGAGGCAGGTCCGTGTTGACGCCGGAGGTAGAGCCCACCCCGGACAGGTAATCGTCCCGCCCGGACACGCCCTGGATTTTTCCGGCGATTTGGTCAAACAGCGGGGGCCTCTCGTACGATGTGCAGGAAACAAGAGCGGAACTGATAGAAACTAGCGTCAATATGCCGGATTTCATGGGAACGGGAAAATGACAGGCAGGTTATGGGGCCTGTCCTCCTTTTTGTCAAGATTTGCATGCTGTTATCCGTTGCTTATTCCAAGGGTATCTGTTATATACGGCGGACCACTTCATTCATCCCTATTTTCATGAGCGAACAATACGATCTTCTTAAAAGCATTCTTCTGGAAAAATCCGTGCGTACGGGAACCTTTACGCTGGCTTCCGGCAAGGTGTCCGACTTGTATGTGGACTGCCGCATGACAGCCCTGGACCCCGTAGGGGCCACCCTGGTGGGCGCTCTGGGCTGGAAGCTGGTGAAGGAGGATATTCTGCCCCGTTTCCCGGAGGTGGCGGCCATCGGCGGCATGACCATGGGGGCGGACCCTATTTCCCTGGCCGTCGGCATGACCAGCGCTCTGGAAGGGGCGGAAAAGAAGCTTCAGGTGTTCACCGTGCGCAAGGAGCCGAAGGACCATGGACGCGGCCGCCGCATTGAAGGCAATTTCCAGGCCGGGGATACCGTGGTCGTGGTGGATGACGTCATCACGACGGGCGGCTCCACATTGAAGGCTATTGACGCCATTGAGGCGGAAGGGGGCAGGGTTGCCGCCGCCCTGGTGCTGCTGGACCGCGAGGAAGGCGGACGCCAGGCGATTGAGGAACGCGGCATTCCCGTTTACCCGCTGTACACCAGGACTTCCCTGTTGGGCCGTTAATCCTTTTCCATTCATGCTCCCGGCCCTGATCGGCATAAGCGGCCATGAAGTGGGCGCGGAGGAAGAGGCTGCTATCCGGCGTTGGCAGCCGGCGGGTTTTATTCTGTTTTCCAGGAATATTGATTCCGTAGAGCAGGTGCGCGGGCTGACGGAGACACTGCGGAAACTTTGCCTCCACCATCCTGTCATTGCCGTGGATCAGGAGGGAGGCCGGGTGGTGCGCACCGCTTCCCTGGGCCTGCATCTGCCCTCCCCGGCTTCGCTGGCCCGGCTTGGTTCGGTTGGCGGCATGGTGGAACTGGCCGCGGTGACGGCCCTGGCTCTCCGCTACCTGGGGGTGAACCTGAATTTTGCCCCGGTGCTGGATATCTGCCATGATCCGTCCGCGGCCAACGCGCTTCCCGGCCGCTGCTGGGGAGACAATGCGCAGGACGTCATTTCACGCGGCGGCGTTTATGCCTCCAACCTGCGCCGGGGCGGCGTGCAGAGTTGCGGCAAACATTTTCCCGGCATGGGCCGTGCCCAGGCGGATCCCCATTTCAGCCTTCCTGTGGTTGACCTGGATGAACGGGAGTTGTTCAAGACGGATTTGCTGCCTTTTCTGGCTCTGTGCCCGGCATTATCCTCCATCATGTCCGCCCATATCATGCTGCCTCAGATTGATCCCGATTATCCCGCCACCTTGTCCGAACGGGTGATCCGGGGGTTTCTGCGCGACCGCCTTGGCTTCCGGGGCGTGGTGTTTACGGATGATTTGTGCATGGGGGCGATTGCGGCGCAGTATTCCCCGGATGACGCCGCTTTCCTGTCCTTGCGGGCCGGATGCGATCTGCCCCTGATTTGCCATGACCCTCTTCCCTGGCTGGATGGGCTAGCTTCCCGCCTGGAGGGGTTGAACGCCTATGACCGGGAGGATTCTTTTAAACGGGTGGAAAAGCTGAGCGACTCCCTGTGTTTCCCGTTTCCGGAAAAGGCTTCCCTGTGGGATTCCTGCCTCCGCCGTGCGGAGGCCCTGTGCCGTCTGGAAGAAAAGGGCGGAGGTGGAGAACATCTGCCTTCATCTCCAGTTCTGGAGTATTGATGTGAACGTCAAGGATGATATCATCCCAGAAAGAAAGTCAATCAATGAAAATTTATGACAATATACGGGAGATTGTAAGAGATGATATGCTCACTACCATTTCCAGGGGCAGCAGGGTTTCTGTAGCGGCCGCCTGCTTCTCTATGTATGCCTATAAAGAACTGAAAAAGCAGCTTGATTCTGTTGATGAGTTCCGCTTCATTTTTACCTCTCCGACTTTTACTACAGAGAAGGCTTCCAGGGCAAAGCGTGAATTCTATATCCCAAGGCTCTCCCGTGAGACCAGTTTGTACGGTACGGAATTCGAAATCAAGCTCCGCAACGAAATGACACAGAAAGCCATCGCAAGAGAATGTGCTGATTGGATTCGTAAGAAAGCAACCTTCAAATCCAATATCACAGGCGAAAACATGGGTGGCTTTATGACGATTAACGCTCCTGCGGAGCAGGTTGCCTATATGCCGTTGGGCGGTTTCACTACCGTTGACATTGGCTGTGAGCGTGGTAACAACAGCTACAACATGGTAAACCGCATGGAGGCGCCGTTCTCCACACAGTATATGCAGTTGTTTGAGTCCTTGTGGAACGACAAGTCCAAGATGCAGGATGTTACCGAGGAAATCATCGAAAACATCAGTAGTGCCTATAACGAGAACGCTCCGGAATTCATCTACTTCATGACTCTGTACCATGTATTCAGTGAATTCCTGGATGATATTTCCGAGGATGAACTGCCGAATGAGGCTACCGGATTCAAGGAGAGCAAGATTTGGTCCATGCTGTATGACTTCCAGCGTGATGCCGTTCTCGCCATCATCAACAAACTGGAAAAATACAACGGCTGCATTTTGGCAGACAGCGTTGGTCTTGGCAAAACATTCACAGCGTTGGCTGTTGTGAAATACTATGAAAATAGAAACAGGTCCGTTCTTGTTCTTTGCCCGAAAAAACTGGCCGAGAACTGGAATACATATAAAGATAACTATGTGAATAACCCCATTGCCTCTGACCGCTTGAATTACGATGTTCTGTTCCACACAGACCTTTCTCGTAGTCACGGCACTTCCAACGGTCTTGACCTGGACCGCCTGAATTGGGGTAACTATGACCTGGTTGTTATTGATGAAAGCCACAACTTCCGAAACGGCATCGGCACACACAGCAACACTGTGGAGAACCGCTATGTAAAGTTGATGGACAAGGTTATCCGCTCCGGCGTAAAAACCAAAGTACTGATGCTTTCCGCTACTCCGGTCAACAACCGCTTTGTGGACTTAAAAAATCAGCTTGCCATTGCCTATGAGGGCGACTCCGAGAATATCAATTCCAAGCTGAACACCAGGAAATCTATTGAGGATATTTTCAAGCAGGCGCAAAAGGCGTTCAATGCCTGGGGTAAACTCCCCGCAGAGGAACGCTCCACAGACGCGCTGCTCCGCACCCTTGATTTTGACTTCTTTGAAGTTCTGGACAGCGTTACCATCGCCAGATCCAGAAAGCACATTGAAAAATATTACAACTCCGCAGAAATCGGAAAGTTCCCGGAAAGGCTGCCGCCAGTTTCCAGGCGGCCATGCCTCACCGATTTGAAGCGTGCTATCAACTATGATGAAATTTATGCCCAACTGATGCTGTTGTGTCTGTCTATCTACACTCCATCCCATTACATCTTTCCAAGTAAGATTCAAAAATATGCGGAATTGACTCACAACAAGGAGGAAAACCTCACCCAGGACGGACGTGAACAAGGTATTCGCCGTTTGATGAGCATCAACCTTTTGAAACGGCTGGAAAGTTCCGTTTATTCTTTCCAGTTGACACTTACCCGTATCAAAGGACTCATCGACAGCACCATTGAGGCAATCAACCGCTTTGAGAAATACGGCACCGCTGACATCGCCATGTACGAAGCTCAGGAGTCTGAGTTCGACATGGACGATGGCAACACCGATTACTTCTCCGTGGGCAGGGAGGTAAAAATCGACCTTGCCGATATGGACTACAAAACCTGGCGCACCGAACTTCAGCAGGACGCAGAAGTGTTGGAACTGCTGACCCTTATGGTGGCAGACATTACGCCGGAGCATGACGGCAAGCTGCAGGATCTCCTATCTCTGCTGTCCCACAAAATTGAGAATCCGATTAACCCCGATAATAAGAAGGTGATCATTTTCTCCGCATTCTCCGACACGGCAGAATACCTCTATGAGAATGTCAGCGCCTATGTAAAGAAGAAATACGGACTGGATACTGCCGTTATCACGGGCAGCATTGATGGCAAGACAACCATCAAAGGCTTTAAGGCAACCCTCAACAATGTTCTGACCTGCTTCTCCCCGGTTTCCAAGGGACGGAATGTTCTGATGCCCGGCAGCAAGGCGGAAATCGATATCCTGATTGCTACCGACTGTATCTCCGAAGGTCAGAACCTGCAGGACTGCGATTATCTGATAAACTACGACATTCACTGGAACCCTGTACGCATCATCCAGCGTTTCGGGCGTATCGACCGTATCGGCAGCCGCAACAATTACATTCAGCTTGTAAACTTCTGGCCCGACCTCACGCTTGATGATTACATCAATCTGAGATCGAGAGTCGAAACCCGCATGAAAATTACGGTGATGACCTCCACAGGTGACGATGACCTCATCAACGAGGAGGAAAAGGGCGACCTGGAATACAGAAAACAGCAGCTCAAACGGCTCCAGGAGGAAGTGGTCGATATTGAGGACATGTCCGAGGGCATCTCCATTATGGACTTGGGATTGAATGAATTCCGCCTTGACCTGCTTGAGTATGTGAAGACCCACGGCAATATGGATAACAAGCCTCGTGGTCTTCACGCTGTTGTTCCTGCTGCTGAGGAATTGCCGAAAGGCGTCATCTTCGTACTGAAGAATATCAATAAGAGCGTCAACATCGACAATCAGAACCGCATCCATCCGTTCTACATGGTTTATATCGGTATGGACGGTGAAATCATCGGTGATTATCTGAACCCCAAAAAACTTCTGGACGATGTGCGCCTCCTTTGCCGTGGCAAGAACGAACCCGTCCATGACCTCTGCCGTCAATTCAATGCGGAAACCGATGACGGCAGGAACATGGCAGAACTCTCTGAACTGTTAAGCGAAGCCATCCGCTCCATTATTGACGCCAAGGAAGAAAGCGATATCGACAGCCTGTTCTCCGCAGGCGGTACTTCTGCCCTGATGTCTGCCGTGTCTGGACTGGACGACTTTGAACTGATATGCTTTCTGGCGGTGAAGTAAAGGAGATCAGGCGATGCTCGGATTACCCAAATCAACGGAGTTCAACAAACGAATTCCCAAACAGAAATTCTATGACAACCTTGCCGTGACCCCGGCTTGGAAAAAGGTATTCATAGAACAGGTAAAGGCCATCTGCTGGAGGAACAAGATTGCCGCCGCCACCATGAACTTAGCCCCCGGCGCCGCCGTGACGGAATTGGTGGTCTTTGAGGTCAAGCTGAACAGTCAGACGCTTGACGACAGCTTTTTGCGGCAGATGGACAAAGAAATACCGTACCACATTCTCTTCATGCTGGAATACGAGGGCAAGTACAAAGCCGTTATCGGCTATAAGGAAGAATCCGGCGGCAACACAGCCTTCAAGGTAAATCGCTACTATTCCACTGAATGGATGGACGAGGATGCCCTCCCGTTGAAATTGGAAGGTTTGTCCGTTGACAGTGTGTATGAAAACTTTGTCCGTCAGATTGCCGGAGACGCCCTCGCTGCCGCCGAAGCCGGGGAAAGCCTCAAGGAGTCCATAGCGAGGGATGAAAAACGGCAGGCTCTTCAAATGCAGATTGCGAAATTGCAAAAGAAAATCAAAAGAGAAAAACAGCTCAACAGGCAGATGGAACTGAATGCCCTGCTCAAGAAACTCAGCAAAGAATGGGAGGAAATTCTGTAATGGAAAAAATGAGAATGGAGTCGATTGATATGACGGCTCAGAACATAGAAAAGATTGGGGCGTTGTTCCCGAACTGTATCACCGAGACCGTGGATGAGAACGGCAAGATGAAGAAAGCCATCAACTTTGACCTGCTCCGTCAGATGCTTTCGGGAGATGTGGTAGAGGGCGATGAGGTATACGAGTTTACCTGGGTGGGCAAAAAGGCGGCTATTGTGGAAGCCAACAAGCCTATCCGCAAGACCCTTCGCCCTTGCAAAGAGGACAGCGTGAATTGGGATACTACCGAAAACCTCTATATTGAGGGCGACAACTTGGAAGTTCTGAAACTCTTGCAGGAAAGCTACCTTGGTAAGGTCAAGATGATTTATATCGACCCGCCGTATAACACGGGTTCAGACAGCTTTGTTTATAATGATTCTTTCACTATGGATGAAGATGAATATGAGACGGGAATTGGTATAAGAGACCAAGATAAAAACAAGCTGTTTCACGAGAATAACAGTAGTAATCCGCGATTCCACTCAGACTGGTGCTCTATGATGTACGAAAGATTTTTGCTTGCAAGAAATCTTTTGTCAGTAGATGGCGTATTAGTTGTAAGTATAAGCGATGCGGAGTTCCATAATTTAAAGAGTATGCTTGATGAACTCTTTGGAGCAGATAATTATCTGGGTGATATCGTATGGAATTCCACAAAATCGGTAACTAATACGGCGCTAATCTCTGTGTCCCATACATATAACCTTGTGTACTTTAAAAGGATGCAGTATTTCGTGGAGAATCGTTCTGAATTTAGGCTGCCAGATGATGGCGAGGGATTTGAAAATCCAGATAACGACCCCAGAGGATCTTGGAAAGCTGATCCGTTTCAAGTTGGTGGGTGGAGACCCAATCAACAGTACGAAATCGTTAATCCCAATACAGGGGTTGTCTATAAACCAAATCCTGACTGTAGTTGGAAAAACGATTATGAACACTACTTGGAATTGGTAAAAGATAATAGGATAGTTTTCGGAAAAACAGGAGATGGTGGTCCTCAAAGGAAGAGGTTCAAGTGGGAGGCTGAGGAAAGAGGCAAGGTAGCAAAAACATGGTGGGATGATGTTGAAACCACAACCAATGGCACACAACTTCTGAAGAAGATGTTTGATGGGAAAATCTTGTTTAGTAATCCTAAACCTGTTGGGCTTCTTGTTAAATTGATTCAATTAGCAGGAAGTAAGGACGGAATTGTTATGGACTTCTTCTCCGGCTCTG
This sequence comes from Akkermansia sp. UNK.MGS-1, assembly GCF_000980515.1. Taxonomy (NCBI): domain Bacteria; kingdom Pseudomonadati; phylum Verrucomicrobiota; class Verrucomicrobiia; order Verrucomicrobiales; family Akkermansiaceae; genus Akkermansia; species Akkermansia sp. UNK.MGS-1. Next base: position 54,880 of record NZ_LBCB01000005.1, read on the forward strand.
CCACTACCGCCCATGCGGTGATGCAGCTCAACGCCGAGGACGGCGGACACCGCAAGTTTATCATGGTGCAGTTGCCCGAACCCTGCGACAAAAAGAGCGAGGCTTTCCAAGCGGGTTACAAGAACATCTGCGAAATCGGCAAGGAGCGCATTCGCCGCGCCGGAAAGAAAATCAAGGAGGAAACAGGTGCGGATATTGATTATGGTTTCCGTGTATTCAAGCTGGATGACAGCAACATGAAGGATGTGTACTATTCCCCTGCCGAGTATGACCAGGGGATGCTGTCCGGTCTGGAATCCAACATCAAGGAAGACCGTACTGACCTTGATTTGCTGTTCGGCTGCCTGCTGGAATGGGGGTTGCCGCTTTCAGAAAGAATGACGGTGTTCCAGATAGATGGGGTGGATGTGCATGCCTACGGAATGGACGCTGAAGAATATCGTGGCTGCAAAGACGGTATGTTTTTTTATGAGGATAATATTCAAATGATTGATAATCATTTATATACACCCACACACACGCGCGTCCCGCTGCTTGCCTGCTTCGCGGACAGGGTGCCGGAGTCTGTTATCCGCGGCATAGCCGGGATGAAGCCCCTCTGCGCCGTGTTTCGTGATTCCTGTTTTCAGGACAGCCCCGCCAAAATCAATGTGACGGAGGTGTTCAAGCTCTTGGCTCCGGATACAAGGGTGAAGGTTATCTAAGGAAGGAGGTTTCAAAATGGATAAAAACGAAATCCGGAAAACAGAACATATGTATTCCACGATTCAAATTGGCGAAACAGTGTTTAGCCAATTTGAAAAAAAACTTCTTGAGGAACAATTATCCGAGGAAGACGGAGGCGAGCTATCATGAAACTGCAATTCAAGCACCAGCAGTTTCAGGAAGATGCGGCCAAGGCGGTGGTGGATGTGTTCGCGGGTCAGCCGTATCTGACGCCGACCTATATGATGGACAGGGGGGACGGGGCTTATCAGATGGGACTGGAGGAGGACAGGAATTTCACGGGCTGGAGCAATCAAAAACTGGTGCCGGAGCTGTCCGATGAGGTGATTCTGGGGCATATTCAGACGATTCAGAGTGCGCATCAGATTGCGCCTTCGCTGAAGCTGGAGGGGCGGTTCAATCTGACGATTGAAATGGAAACGGGAGTGGGCAAGACGTATACCTATATCAAAACCATGTATGAACTGAACAGGTGCTACGGCTGGAGCAAGTTCATTGTGGTTGTGCCCAGCGTGGCTATCCGCGAGGGTGTCTATAAATCTTTCCAGATGACCCAGGAGCATTTTGCCGAGGAATACGGCAAGAAAGTACGATTTTTTGTTTATAACTCCGCCCAGCTGACGGAGATTGATCGCTTCGCCTCCGACAGTTCCATCAATGTCATGATTATCAATTCCCAGGCATTCAACGCCAGGGGCAAGGATGTCAGAAGAATTTACATGAAACTGGACGAGTTCCGTTCCCGCCGTCCGATTGATATGATTGCCAAGACCAACCCGATTCTGATTATTGACGAGCCGCAGTCCGTTGAAGGCAAACAGACCAGGGAGCGTTTGAAGGAATTCTGCCCGCTGTTTACCCTCCGCTACTCCGCAACCCACAAATCAGACAGCATCTACAACATGATTTACCGTCTGGACGCGATGGAGGCGTACAATAAGCGACTTGTTAAGAAGATAGCCGTTAAGGGTATTACCGAAACGGGCAGTACTGCTACAGACGGCTATGTTTATCTGGAAAGCATCAACCTTTCCAAGAAGGACCCTACCGCAACCATTCAGTTCGATATGAAGGGCGCAAGCGGTATCCGTAAAGTAAGCCGTACTGTAGCAGAGGGATTTAATCTTTACGATCATTCCGGCCACATGGAGGAATACAAGAACAATTTTGTCGTTAAGCACATTGACGGCAGAGACGACTCCATTGAGTTCCTCAACGGCATCAAGCTGTACGCAGGTGATGTTATCGGCAAGGTGGATGAAAACCAGCTTCGCCGTATTCAGATTCGTGAAACCATCCTCTCTCACATTCAGCGTGAGCGCCAGTTGTTCTATAAGGGCATCAAGGTGCTGTCCCTGTTCTTCATTGACGAGGTTGCCAAGTACAAGGTGTACGATGCAGCCGGACAGTCTGGTAACGGCATCTACGCAAAAATGTTTGAGGAGGAATACACCGATATTATCGGAAACCTCCAGTCTGTCATCGGCGAGGACGAATACATTAAGTATTTGAATTCCATCAAGCCTTCCGCAACCCACGCAGGTTACTTCTCCGTGGACAAGAAAGGCAAGATGATAGACTGTAAGTTGGCAAAGAAGGAAACCACCTCGGACGATATTGACGCTTACGATTTGATTATGAAAAACAAGGAACTGCTCCTTGACCGCAATCCGAAGCGTTCGCCTGTGCGTTTTATTTTCTCTCACTCCGCTCTGCGTGAAGGTTGGGATAACCCGAATGTATTCCAGATCTGTACGCTGAAACAGTCCGGCTCTGATGTGAGAAAACGCCAGGAAGTTGGTCGTGGTCTGCGTCTGTGCGTAAACCAGGACGGTGAGCGTATGGATTCCGGCGTTCTCGGAAACGATGTTCACAACATCAATGTGTTGACCGTTATCGCCAGCGAAAGCTATGACAGTTTCGCAAAGGGACTTCAGTCCGAACTTGCTGATGCCGTTGCAAACCGTCCAAAGGCAGTTACGCCGGAACTCTTTATGGGCAGGACTATTACCGATGCCCAGGGCAGCACCGATGTTATCACTGAGGATGTTGCCAGAGAAATTTGGCTGGGTATGCGTATGGAAGGCTACATTGACAAGCAAGGCTCGCTGACCGACAAGTATTACGAAGATAAGGCAAATGGCGAAATCAAGCTGACGGATGAGGTTGCAGGTTCTGCCGAAAGCGTTATCGGTATCATCGACTCCATCTATGACGCCAAGGCAATGCAACCCGAAAACGCTCGCAGCAATAATGTGGAACTCACCGTGGACGAGGACAAACTCGCAATGCCGGAGTTCAAGGCATTGTGGAACAGAATCAATGCCAAGAGCGTTTATGTGGTTGATTTCGATACAGATGAACTGGTGCGTAAGTCCATTGATGCGTTGGATAGAAAACTTCGTGTATCTAAGATTTACTTTAAGGTAGAAACGGGCGCTATGGAGCAGATTAAGTCCAAGGCTGAGCTGGAAAGCGGTGCATCCTTTGTGAAAGAGGAATCCGGAACTTACGGTGCAACCATTCACGCAAGCAGTAATGTGAAGTATGACCTGGTCGGCAAATTGGTAGATGAAACTGGACTCACCCGCAAGGCTGTCATTGCCATTCTAAAGGGTATTCAGCCGTCTGTGTTCAATCAGTTCAAGGACAACCCGGAAGAATTCATCATCAAGGCTGCTGCCCTTATCAATGACGAAAAAGCAACCGCCGTCATTGAGCATATTACCTACGATGTTCTGGATGAGCGTTATGGCACAGACATCTTCACCGAGCCTACCATCAAGGGCAAGCTGGGCTTGAACGCAATGAAGGCGAACCGCCACCTGTATGACCATATCGTTTACGACTCTACCAACGAGCGTGACTTTGCAACCGACCTCGACACCAATAAGGATGTCGCAGTATATGTGAAGTTGCCGGATGGATTCTACATTTCCACTCCTGTTGGTAAGTATAATCCGGACTGGGCGATTGCATTCTACGAAGGCACTGTGAAGCACATTTACTTCGTGGCGGAAACCAAAGGCTCTATGTCCTCTATGCAGCTCCGTCTGATTGAGCAGTCCAAGATTCACTGCGCGCGGGAGCATTTCAGGGCTATCAGCAATGGAAATGTGGTCTATGACGTAGTGGACAGTTACAAGAAACTGATGGACATCGTCATTAAGTGACGCTTTTATATATAGAGAAGATTCGAATGATGCGAAATACGCGTGGCATGAGGCGGCTTTGCTTTTCATACTCCGCCCGATGATGAAACTTTACGGAAGCAGCCCGGAAGCAACCGGAGACGGCGCGGAAGATTTATTCCCGCGGCAGGGAGGAACAAAAGGAAAAGGTGTGTGGGCGATCAGATTCTTTTGCGGCGAGCCGCCAGCAAGGCTGCTCCAAACAGGCCCAGAGAAGCCACAGCGGGTTCCGGAACGAGGTGGTTGTAGATGCTTGAGGAATAGACTTTGACATAATCGATGTCGAATGCGGCTCCGGAATTGGCCAGCGTATTCTGGTCGATTCCCTTATTAACTCCTGCATTTTCCACCCAGTTGCCTCCAATCTGCTGGTCGATGATCAGGTAGAATTCGTTTCCGTCCTTGTCAAAGGGCCAGTTTGCGTTATTGGGCTTTTTGAATGAACCGGTTGCTTTTCCATCCACATAAAAGGTGATGCCTTCTTCCGTCCATTCCATCCCGTAGGTATGCCAGTTTGCTTTTTCAGCACCATCGTTCCAACCGGGGGTGACCCCCTGGGATTTATCCTGATTGGGAACGCCGTTTTGCGACCAGTGGATTGTCTGGTAAACACGGCCTTCGTAATTCAGGTGTTCCATGATGTCAATTTCCCCTCCGACAGGCCAGCCGATGCTGTCGGATTTGGGCATCATCCAGATGGCCGGCCAGACGCCCTGCACGCAATCGAATCTGGCGCGGACTTCTACGTAGCCATATTGGAAGGAGAAGGTTTTCAGGGAATATACCCCTCCGCAGGCGTATGTTTTGGCCGGTGCGGTCTGGTTGGTTTGAGTAGTGTAGTCCCCGTATTTTCCCCACAAGGTCATGGCGGAGTTGCCGTCCTTTTCCCGGAATTCCACAAGGCTTTCGTCCCGGGATTGGTACTTGCGCCAGTCCGGGGCGTTATAGCCTACGTAATCAATGCGGCTCCAGTTATGTTCGTTCAGAGATGAGCCGTCAAAGTCGTCTTCAAAAACGAGTTCCCAGTTCCTGTCGGATGCCCAGGGAGTCGCTGCCATGACGGAAGATGCTGAAAGTGAGAGAAAGAGAAGAGGAAAAAGGAGTGCCGTTCTGATGAACATCATGAGAAAATATAGGGCGGGCGCCGCTGAGTGTCAATAGACAAAAAATTGGCAGGCGGCCTCGGCATGGAGAAGGAAATTCCCTCCGTCCCTAAAAGGGATTGCTCTGTTTTCCCGGCAGGGGCGCTGCGATTGGCGCTCCTGCCGGGATTCTCTTATCACAAAGGCTTTTTGTCATTTCCAGCTGCGGGCGGCCGCAGCTTAAGAGCGGAGAGCCATATTTTTGGCGGCGTTCGCTTTGTACACGTGCAGTTCCGCAAGGCGGACTTTTCCGCCCTTCTGGAAGAGTTTGACGCGCAGCCTGTTGGTGGTGACGGGGTCAAATGTTCGCATGCATTTGATGAATCCGTTGCCCGGAAGCTGGAGCATGCGCAGCACTTCCGGTTCATTGGCGTACATGGCTTTCTGCGCATCGCTGACGCCGGCGGTGGAGGCTCCCAGGGAACCCCAGTGGATGGGGATCCACTTGCCTCCCTTGTAGGCCTCAATGATGAGGCGGTTGTGGCCCTTTTCAATCTTGATGTCCACGGCGCGCAGGGCGGCAGGGGATTTCAGGGTGAGTTCCAGCACCAGGGGCTCGTCTTCCGTGGGGGAAGCGTCCAGTTCCTCAACGGTAGTGGCGTCCCGGTCCATCAGTTTGGCCGTGTCCACACGGCCTCCGGTGGAGGCTTTCAGCTTGTAGTCCTCCACTTCCTCCGTGGAACTTCCCAGCAGTTTCAGTTCACGCACGCGGCATTCCAGGCCGTGCCAGTCCGTGGAAACGCGGAACAGGCAGCGGGAACCCTGAGTCAGGCAGGAGTCATTCGGGGAAACCCAGGTTTTTTCCTTCTTTTTATCCGTTTTGTCGTACACCTCTATCTGGTTGCCCTGAGAGGCCGCGGAAATGTAGGTTCCGTCCGGCAGATGGAAGGAGCAGCCCCAGTTGCCGTGATCCCGGATCAGGATGCCCGGCACCCACAGATGGTTGCAGTTGGTGACTGAGAGGGCCTTTTCTGCACATCCCACTTCAAAGCCGCCCACGGCAATGGGGCGGTCGTATTCCACCTCCAGGTCATTGACGCGCCATTTGATTTTGGCGTTCATTTTTTGCACGCCCGGCTGGGTTGGGCCGCTGAGTTCCTTCTTGTAGGAGTAGACGTTCCATTGGCCGCCGAATTTGGAATTGGGCGTCCAGGAAATGGTTTCCATGGGGGAGAAGGTGGTCGTGTCGCTGAATTGCACCGTGCCGGCAAAATCATATTTGTAGGCGGAGTTGGCTTTCCCTTCCAGCTCCTTGTCGCGGTGAAGCCCCAGGGCGCGGCCGCCCAGAGGCTGCTGGACGTCCACGTTCAGAGAATATTCCCCGGGCTGGGGGTTACCGTCGTTGAGCTTGGGTTCAAAGAAAATGCGCACATCCATGCCCAGAATCATTTCCGCGCAGGTAGCCCTGGTGAGCTGGTCCACCCCGGGAATTTCCATGATGGCCTTGGCGATGGGGAGGGCTCGGTTGTTGACGACATTGATAAGCTTAAAGCGGCAGCCCTGTTCCACCGGAATATTTTTCAATTCCCGGATGGCGGATTTCAGGGAGGCGGGGGCCTTGGTTCCAAGCGCAGCGTTTACCATGGACCAGTTGCGCACGTAGGTGTTCAGGAAGCGGGATTCCGTGTCAATGATGGGGGGCACCTTCCGGAACGTTTTGGCCTGGAATTCAGGCTTGCCCGTAATTGCCAGATTCTGGCGTTCCGCGCAGAGGGCCGTGATCCAGATGCTGGTGCGGATGTAGGTGCCGATGACGGAGTCCGCCGTCATTAGTTCCAGGCGGTTGGGGTTCTGCATCATGCCGCCGTCAAAGGGGCGCAGCAGCGTCAGTTTCCACCGGAAAGCCTCCATGTTTTTGTAATATGCTTCCGGATTGGTTCGCCAGTAGGCGGGGAGAGCCCACATGATGGAGAGCGTCTCGGAGGAGTGGCCCTGGTCACAGCCGCCGATGGGGCCTTCCCCATACATGATGCGGCTGTTTTTTGTGTACAGCTCCGGTCCGCCGCAGATGAGGGAGGCGATGTAGTACGGGCCGTGACGGCCGGAGTAGGTTCCCCCGCATTCACGGTCGGGTTCAAAGGTGAAGGTTTCCGTCATGCGGCCATAGGGCCCCATGCCGGTGGGGCAGATGGACTGGGCATGGTCCATCATTTTGTCCAGCACGCCGTCTTCCGTGCGCGCCGGAGTTTTGCTGGCCAGCGCCAGGAACAGGCACATGTGGGAACCTCCGATGCTGACGCCTGTTCCCCGGTAGCCCGGGTGAATGCCGTGGCCGGTGACGAAGTCCCCATAAAGAACTTCGTTTTTCATGCGCTGCACGCTGTTGCGGATGGCCGGAAGCACGGAGTTGTCCCGGTAGCGCAGCCAGTATTCGCACAGGAAGATGCCCGCGGAAGCCTGGGGGACGGCCCACCAGCATTGGGAGCCGGAGAAGGCGATGTACTGAGCCGCTTTTTTAATGGCGGGGTCATACTTAGGGTTGCCCGTGGCCATCAGGGCCAGGCCGGCCCAGCCTGTATCATAATGGTTGCCGCAGTAGCCGCCCGGGCGTTCCCAAGAGCCGTCCTCGCGCTGCTGGGCCGCCAGCCATTCGCTCATCATGTGGACTACCGCCTTGCTCTTGGCGCAATTTTTGGGGAAGCCGAGGGCATAGGAACCAAGCTGGGGGATTTTGAAGGTGACGTTTTTCACATATTTCTTCACTGCGTCCGGCAGGGCGGAGGAGCCGCCCACCTGTACGGTCACGCCCACGGAGGCGGACCACCTGGGGGTTCCCGTTCCTTTAAGGTTCCAGTCACCCTTGGGGATATCAAAGACCAGGGAAGAGACGGCGTGCGCCTGCCATATTTTGCTTTTGGCGTCGTACCTGGCTTCTCCGTAACCCACGGTGTATTGCTGGGCTTTGGTCAGCGGAACGGTTCCGCCGGGGCCTTCCAGCCTCAGATCCGACCATTCGAAGCCGTCGCTGCCGATGCCGTTGCCGCCGTCATCCACGCGCAGGCGCACCTGCTGGCCGCCCTCTACCGGAATGGAAAGGGAAACGGGCTTTTTAGCCTGTTCCTCCCGGAAGACTTCCTTCCAGAGGGGCTGGATGCCCTGGATTTTTTCCACGCTTTCCGCGGGAATGAGGTTCAGGGTGATTTTTCCGGCTCCTTCCGCCTTGTCCACCAGAAGGCCCGCGTGCATGTCCAGGCCGCGCCTGTTCTGATGCTGATAAGGGCCGTAAAGCACGTCCAGGCTTTGCGACGTTTTGAAGAGGTGTCCGTCAATGCCCAGGATCAGGTCTCCTTCCTTGACGTATTTTTCGGCAGGGGAACCCTCAATCACCTGGGTGACCGTGTAAAGGTTCGCCACGGGTTCCCCGTTGGGGTCCAGCATGGTTTTAGGGAAGAAGCCGCGGAAGTTCGTGTCCGGCCAGGAGGCGTCCAGGCCGCGGGCGCGGAAGCCCAGAGGGCCGAAGGTGGTGATCCAGCCTTTGGCTACTTCCTCGGAGTTGCCGAACCAGCTCGTGTACAGCTCTGCGTATTGTTTTCTCCACTGGTTCAGCGGCATGGGCTTGGCGAATTTTTTCACATAGGCGTTCACATCCCCCATATTGGTCGTTTGCCTGGCGGCTTTCCCGCGCGGACGCACTACGGGCGCAGGTTTGGCGGCGGTCTGTTCCGCCTGTGATTCCTTCCGGTTGGCGGGATGCTGCGGTTCCGGCTGTTTTCCGTTCGCAGCGTCATCTGCCGGGGCAGAAGTGTTTTCGTCAGGCTGTGCAGGGTCGGCTGCGGATTTTTCCTCTAAAGCTCCCGGGGCATCTTCATTCCGTTCCCCGGAGGAAATGGCCGGCGGAGTCTTTTCCGGCTGCTCCGCAGGGCCGGATGAGGAGGTGTTCGCGGCGTTTTCCTGTTTGGGGGCGGCTTCCTCCTTCACGGCGGGCAGGGCGGCTTTCTTTTCCGGTTTGGCGTCTTCCTTCTTTTCCCTGTTGGCTTGGGGGGGCTCCGGCTCCTGGGCAGAGGCGGATTTTTCCTCGGGGTTCCGGGTGAAATAGTAGGTCCCGCATGCGCCTCCCAGCAGGAGCAGGATGAGAATCCATATGCCGGCGGAGTTCTTCTTTTTCCGCGGCGGGGGAAGGGTGCCCGCATGAACGGGCGTCGCCCCGGTTCCGGGAGTGGTCAAGGTACGCTGATCACGCTGGAAGCGGGATGCCGGCGGGACGACCGTGCCGGAGGCCGGCTGCGCGGCGGCATGGCCGCCGGGAATGGCATAAACCAGGTACAGGGTGCCCAGAGCGGGGATTTCCCCCAGGGATCCTGTGCGGAACTGCGCTTCGAAATCATTTTTCAGCGGAAGAACTTCCCGTTCAATATCCGTGTTTTCCGGATAGCGCAGTTTTCCGCTTTCCGGGTCGCGCACAGCGAGCCCCTGGGGACAGAATTCGCGGAGCAGGTATGGAACATGGTCGGCATCCGAAGCGTAATAGACATGGCAGAGGGAATCCGTCTGCTTCAGGGATTGGATAAGATAGCCGTTGATATTAAATCCGGAAGGGAGAGAAGGCGTATGTTCCATGGTCACATGACAGGTGATTATCCGACTGCCTATTAGCATATCCGGAGGCTTCCTTCAATGTAAAAAGAGGTTTTCAGGGGCCGGAACGTGTGACGCGATTAATTGATTATTTGCTTGAATGCATGGCGATTATGTGGTGCAAGCAAGGCTCGCTTTTTTGTTTTTCCATTACAATCATGAGTTCCGATATTAGATTAGACGCCTTGCAGTATCATTCCCAGCCCCGCCCCGGCAAGGTGGAAACGCTTCCCTGCAAGCCCTGCTTTTCACAACGGGATTTGACGCTTGCCTATTCCCCGGGCGTGGCCGAACCCTGTCTCCGCATTCAGGAAGATCCTTCCCAGAGCGCCCTGTATACCGGACGTTCCAATCTGGTGGGCGTGATTACCAACGGCACCGCCGTTTTGGGGCTGGGCAATATCGGCCCTGATGCGGCCAAGCCGGTGATGGAAGGCAAGGGCGTTTTGTTCAAGGTATTCGCGGACATTGACGTTTTTGACATTGAGCTGAACGTGAAGGAGCCGGAAAAGCTGATTGAAACGATCAAGACCATGGAGCCCACCTTTGGCGCTATTAATCTGGAGGACATCAAGGCTCCGGAATGCTTCATGGTGGAGGAACGCCTCCGCCAGGAGATGAATATTCCCGTGTTCCATGACGATCAGCATGGAACGGCGGTGATCTCCGGCGCCGCCCTTTTGAACGCAGCCGAGTTGACGGGCCGCAAGCTGGAGGATATGAAGGTCGTCGTCGTCGGGGCCGGGGCCGCCGGCATTTCTTGCGCCAAGTTCTACATGACGCTGGGAGTGCGCCGCGAACATATCTATATGTTTGACTCCAAGGGGCTGATTCATACCGGGCGCATTGACCTGCACGCCACGAAAGCCCAGTTCTCCCAGTCGGAAGATTGTTCCCTGGAGGAGGCCCTCACCGGAGCGGACGTGTTCCTGGGGCTTTCCACCAAGGGATTGCTCACGCAGGACATGGTCAAGCTTATGGCTCCTTCCCCCATCATTTTCGCCTGTGCGAATCCGGACCCGGAAATCACTTACCAGGATGCCAAAAAAGCGCGGCCTGACTGCATCATGGGATCCGGACGTTCCGACTGGCCCAACCAGGTGAACAATGTTTCCTGCTTCCCCTTTATTTTCCGTGCCGCCCTGGATGTGCGCGCTTCTGTCATCAATGAACAGATGAAGATCGCCGCCGCCCGCTCCCTGGCTGATCTGGCGAAGGAACCCGTTCCTCAGGAGGTGATTGACCTTTACGGGGGAGCCCCGCTCAGCTTCGGCATCGATTACGTGATTCCCAAGCCCATTGATCCCCGCATCATTGAATGGGAATGCCCGGCGGTAGCCCAGGCGGCCATGATTTCCGGCGTGGCCCAGTCCCCCATCCGGGATATGGAGGCCTATACGCTGGAATTGCGCAAGCGCATTGCCGCGGCACGTGAACGCGTCGCCGGCGTGGTGCGCAGCTACCTTTAACGGGGATCCCGGCGGGAAGCCGGAAAACCCATGCCTCCGGCGTTCGCGCCGGGCGGTTGCAAAAACCGGGTGGACTGATGTTCCGCCCGGTTTTTGCATGCCCGTACAGGGAAGTGTTTGTTTGGCGGGGATACTGCATCAGAGCATTCTGGAGGCGGAAAGAGGGATTGCGGGCGACGCTTCCTTCCGTATGAATTAAGACGGACATGCTGTTGCCCGGCGTTTCCCTGTTGAATGCGGCTTGGTGAATACCACCATAGTGAGGCTGTTTTCTTCTCTTCGTCAGGCAAGAAAGAAATTCCCCTATGGTCAGATGGAGGAAATGTTATTTTTATCTGGTATTTTCAAGCCATGTGGAGAGAACCGCAAGATATGGCCGGGCGGAGGATCGTCTTCGCTCCGGTCTTTGGTAAAGGCTTGTCTTCATTTAGGCGTTAGCCAGCCGGAGGCGCATCTGTTCCGTCTGTTCCCTGTCCGGGATAAGTTCTACAAGCGTCTGGCTGTTTTCCTCCAGGGAATCAAGCTGGTCGAAGTCCTCCGCCGTGCGGATCGCCAGGTAGCGCATTCCCCATTGTTCCGCAATGGCCTTGAAGGAATGGGCGTGGGGTTGCACCAGCAGTTTCCTCATGGCTTCGGAGTGTCCGTCCGCCCCGGGCAGGGCGCGGAAGATGCCGCCGCCCCCGTTATTGATGACGCCGAGGACGCGGGTGCCCCTGTCCAGTTGGGGAAGGAGCGCCAGGGCATTGGAATCATACATGGCGGTCAGGTCGCCCACGAGGGCCCAGGAACGGGAGCAGCGGGCGGAGACCCCCAGAAAACCGGAGATTTGCCCGTCAATTCCGTTGGCTCCCCGGTTGGCGCGGACGTTTTCCGTGGGGATGGCTGTCTGGGCGAAGCTGTTCCAGTACCGCACGGGCATGGAGTTGCCCAGGTAAATGCAGTCTCCGTCCGCGGCAAAGCAGGAGAAGGAGCGCACCATGGCCTGTTCGCTTTCCGGGCAGGTGATGAGCAGTTCCTCCATCAGGGCTTTTCTGCGTTTGTTCATGGAGCGCAGTCCGTTCACGTCGCCCACGGTATCTATATCCCCCAGCGCATGCAGAATAGCCTCCAGATTTCCGGTGACGACGGTGGAGGGGCGGGCCAGCCCGGAGAAGCCGGTGCGGGTGACGGAGAAGACTTCCGTGGCTGGAATGTCCTCTAGGTCGCGCCAGAAGCGGCCCACGGGCACGTCCCCTAATCTAAGCAGGACGGCGGGCGGATGTTCCCTCAGCAGGGCGTCCGCGTCCGTCAGGGCCAGATGGGCCAGCTCTTCCCGGAGCCCGGAGGTGGCGTCCGCCACCACGGGGGCTTTCAGTTCGTTGGCCAGCCACCGGGCCGGGGCCTGTTCCGTGGGGTCCAGGCCGCCGATCATGACTACCAGCCCGTCGCGCGATTTGAAGCGCAGGACCCGGGCCAGTTCTGCCAGGGAGCCCCGGAATCCGTTTTCCTCCGGAGGTTCCGCCGGGTAAAGGTCGCAGCTGCCGGGGTTCCAGGCAGGGTCCGGGTCCGGCAGGCACACGTTGATGTGGAGGGGGGAGGCGTAATCCCAGTCTTGCAGAATGTCTTCCGGCAGGCTTTCCGGCGTTTCCAGGTCAATTGTGGGTGCGTAAATGCCGAACAGATCCGCCTGTTCGATGGCTTGGGGTGCGGCGGAACCCCGGCAGGCCGCCGGGCGGTCCGCCGTGAGCAGGAGCAGGGGGCGGCGCTGGTAGTAGGCCTCCACCACGGCGGGGAGCAGTTCCGCCGCTGCCGTTCCGGAGGTAGTGACCACGGCCACGGGCAGCCCCATATCCTGAATGCGGCCCAGCGCAAAGAAGGCGGCGGACCGTTCGTCAAAGTGAGTCCATTTCACCAGATCCTCCGCGGCAGCCAGCACCTGAAGCAGCGCCATGTTGCGCGCGCCGGGGCAGACCACCCACTCGCAAATGCCGCCCAGGCAGCATTGGGCCAGCAGGGATTTGACGAAGGATGCGGGGGAGTTCACGGGAATCAGCCTTGTTTTTTTGCCGCCCTGGCCGCTTTTTCAGCCAGTTTGGCCTTTTCCTCATCCGAAAGAATGCGGGGAAAGACGGGGGCGGGCTCATTGATGCGGTGCCCTGCGGGGAGGATTCCCCACTCCAGCGCGGCCGGCGTAAGGCTCCGGAACAGGTCCCCGGCGTTGAGCTGGTCCAGAATGCGGGCGGAGGCGTCAGGGAGGACGCAGCCGATGAGATAGCCCGTCTGGGCGCAGCATTCCAGCAAATGGCGCAGCACGCAGCGGAGGCGTGGGGCGGAGGCTTCATCCTTGGCCAGCTGCCAGGGCTGCTGCTGCTCAATGTACGCGTTGCAGGCGGAAACCTGGGCGTTCAGGGCCGCCAGGGCATCGGAGACCATGTTGTCGTCCATGTATTTGGAAAACAGGGTGACGGCCTGGTCCATGGTGGCGCGCAGGGCCCTGGAGGCTTCGTCATCATATGCCTCCGCGCCGGAGATAACGGAATCGCAATAGCGGCGCGTCATATTGATGGAGCGGTTGCACAGGTTGCCGAGGTCGTTGGCCAGCTCCGTATTGTACAGCATGACCAGGCGGTCCGCATCAAAGTTGGCGTCCTTCCCGGTGGTGATGTCCCGCACCAGGTAATAGCGCACGGGTTCCGGGCCGAACTGTTCCGCCAGCAGGTTGGGGTCCACCACGTTGCCGATGGATTTGGACATTTTTTCCCCGTTGATGTTCCACCAGCCGTGCACGAGCAGGGTGGGCATTTCCTCGTCGGAGAAGCCCATGGCATGCAGCATGGCGGGCCAGTACACGCCGTGGGCGGGCACCAGGATGTCTTTGCCGATGACTTCGCAGTCCGCGGGCCAGAGCTTGGCAAAATCCGGCAGGCCGCTGTCCGGCTCCGCCAGGTAGCCGGCGAAGGAAATGTAGTTGATCAGGGCGTCAAACCAGACGTAGGTGACGAATTCGGGGTCGAACGGGAACTCGATTCCCCAGGAAAGGCGGCTCTTGGGGCGGGAAATGCAGAGGTCCGAGTCAAAGTCAATGGCGTTGAGCACTTCCGCCTTGCGGAAGGACGGAAGGACAAAATCACTGCTCTTTTCCACGAACTGCTTCATCCATTCCACATGGTCGGTCAGGCGGAAATACCAGTTTTCTTCCTCCAGTTCCACCACTTCCCCCCATTCCGGGCCGAAGTTGCCTTCCGCGTCCCGTTCCTTGTCCGTCAGGAACTGTTCCTGGCGCACGGAGTAGAATCCCTTGTAGGATTTTTTGTAAAGCTGGCCCTTATCCTTCAGGTCCGTCAGGATTTTCTGCACGCAGGCCTTGTGGCGCGGATCCGTCGTGGAGGCCCATCCGTCATTGCTGATTCCCAGGCGGTCCCACAGCGCCAGGAATTGCCCCGTGATATTGTTGACATGCTCCTGCGGCGTAATGCCCAGCTTTTCAGCCGTCTGCTGCACTTTCTGCCCATGCTGGTCCACCCCGGTCAGGAAATAGACTTCCTCCCCCTTCATCCGGTGCCAGCGCGCGAGAACGTCCGCCAGGACTTTTTCATAAGCGTGCCCGATGTGGGGCGGTCCGTTGGTGTAGTCAATGGCCGTGGTGATATAGTACATGCGGGGGACGATACTCCTTTCCTGCCGTTTTGCAAGCAAAGTCATGGCGGCATCCCGGGCGTGTTTTTCAGCATGGGATGGGAAAGTAAGGGGGGCCGCGGGCGAAACGGCGGAAGGGGGTGTGCGGATATTCCCTTTCCACCGCGCCGCAGCCTTCTCCGCAAGGGGCTCAACAGGAGAAAATACGGCGGGGCCGGATGTCCCCTGGAAAATTCCCCCAATGCATGGTTCCGGAAATGAATTCCATTGCCGGGGAGCGTGAGGCGTGTCTTTAATTTTGTGATTGTTGTTGCCGGAAGCCGCGGTTTTCATAGGCTTCCTCCAGCTGGCTGAGCGCCCGTTCCAGAATCGAGCGGGGACATCCCGCGTTCAGGCGCATGAAGCCTTCCCCTTCCTTGCCGAAGATGGAACCGTCGTTGAGAGCCAGGCGCGCGCCGTCCACAAAAAACGCCACCAGTTCCTTCTGGGAAAGGTTCAGTTCCCGGCAGTCCAGAAAGACCAGGTAGGAGGCATCCGGCATGATGGCCTTGATTTTGGGCATGCGGCGGCGCAGTTCCGCGTCAATGAAGCGGATGTTTTCCTGAATGTAGTCCAGCGCCTGGGCCAGCCATTCCTCCCCTTCCGGGCCTGAATAGGCGCTGATGAGCCCGTCGTACGCGAAAACGTGCCCTTCCGCAAGCTCCCTGCCGCTGACAAAGTCCTGGTATTTCGCGAACAGGTCCGGATTCTGGCAAATCACGTAGGAACTGCCCAGGCCGGGCACGTTGAAGGTCTTGCTGGGCGCCATGTAGGTGACGGAGTTCATGCGGGCCTGTTCGGAAACGGTGGCGAATACGGTGTGCCTGCGGCCGGGAAGGGTCAGATCCGCATGGATTTCATCAGAAACGACCAGCGTGCCGTTTGCCGTACAGATTTCAGCCACGCGGCGCAATTCCTCCGGACTCCATACGCGGCCTCCGGGGTTGTGGGGATTGCACAGGATGAACATGCGGCAGCCATGCACGGCTTCCTGCATGTGGTTGAAGTCCATGCGGTAGCGGCCGTTTTCCAGAATGAGGGGATTGTTGACGATTTCCCGGCCGTTTTCCCGGATGATCATGGCAAAGGGGTGGTACACCGGAGGCTGGATCATGATTTTGTCCCCCGGTTCCGTAAAGCATTGGATGGCGCTGGAAATGCCGGGAACAATGCCCGGAGCGAAGCCTATTTCCGAGGCGTTCACCTTCCACCCGTGGCGTCGGTCCACCCAGTCCCTGATGGCTTCAAAGAAAGCGCGGGGCTTGACGGTATATCCCAGGATTTCGTGCTCGCAGCGGCGTCGGATAGCTTCCATGATGAAGGGAGGCGTCCTGAAGTCCATGTCTGCCACCCACAGGGGAATCAGGTCGTCCCGGCCCCAGCGGGGAAGCAGCGCTTCATATTTCAGGGCTCCGGTGCCGCGGCGCTCAATTACTTCGTCAAAATCGTACTGCATGGAAGGTTTGTCTGGCGGCCAATGGTCAGGAAAGAGGGGTAACGCCTTTTTTCAGGATGATGTTGCCGTATTTGGCCGTTTCCCCGGTAATAACAACGGCATAGGCCTTTTTGGCCCGTTCATAAAAAGCGTAGCGCTCCATTTGCTCAATTTCCCCGTCATAGTTCAGCGCCTTGCGGTATTTGGCTTCCACCGCAGGGTCCAGAGAGTCCCCCGGAACCGGGGCCATCATGATGACGGGCGTTGCGTAGGCATCCAGTTCAAAGAGGGGGATGACGGCAGCCAGCAGGGCATCCGCTCCCAGTCCGTCCGCCCTCAGCACCGTAGGGTTGAAGGTATGGCCGGGGAAGTGGGAGTCTGAAAAGACGATTTCGTCGCCATGCCCCATTTCCGCAAGAATTTTCAGCAGGGAAGGGCTGATGAGGGGAGAAATATTTTTTAACATGCCCCGCAGTATAGCACCAGCCCGCGTTCCGGTACTATCATAAAATTGGGGTGATGCCGGTCATGCCCTCTCAGCCGTTAACAGTCTGGAAGCATTTCCGGACGCATTCTTCCATTTCAGGCATTTGCTCTTCCATGCTTTCCACCAGCCTGAGCTGGGTGCGGGCCCGGTGCAGGTTGTGCCGTTCTTTTTTCGTTTTGAAATAAACGTCCCCTTCCAGGTAGTCTGTCAGGAAGCGGATTCCCGTTTCCAGCGTGATGAGCAGACCGGAAAAAGCGAGTTTGGAGACTTCCTGCGGCGTGATGAAGTCCCTGGCGGCCTCCAGGTATCCCTTGACGACGGCCTCGAACATGGGCATGCGCAGGAAGGTTTTATCCAGATTTTCTTCATCTTCAGCCGCAGGGGAGGTCATGGTGCGCACCATGTCTCCGAAATCGTACAGGACGCTCCCGGGCATGACGGTGTCCAGGTCAATGACACAGACAGCCTTGTCCGTCTCCCTGTCCAGCATCACATTGTTGATTTTCGTGTCGTTGTGGACGATTCTGACGGGGAGCTCCCCCCGTTCCTGGAGATCCAGCAGCACGTCCACATAACGTTCACGGCGGCGGATGAAGTCCAGCTCCTTGCGGCAGGTATTCAGCCGTCCGTGGGAGTCCGCTGCCGCTGCTTTTTCCAAATGGTCAAAGCGTCTGCGGGTATGGTGGAAGAACGGAATGGTTTCATGGATGTCCTCCGGATTCATGTCACACAGGAGCTGTTGGAAAGCGCCGAAAGCGCGGGCTGCTTCGTAAGCCTGGCGGGGATGGTCCGCCACGTCGAACGTGTGGGTGTTTTCTATGCAGTTGTAGCAGCGCCAGAAGCCGGAACCGGGAATTTCCAGATATTTGCGGCCGCCCCGCGCGGAGTACAGGTTCAGCGTCTGGCGGAAGGGCGTTTTCAGCACCCGGAGCATTTTCCAGCGGATGTGGTTGGTCACCTTTTCCACGTTGTGCATGACATCCCTGGGGCATGGGAACACGGCATCGTTCACGCGCTGGAAGATGTAGCGGCGGGTGGTGCCGTCCGGCTTCCTGTAGGTGGCCCGGAAGGTCATGTTGATATGGCCGCTGTTAATGACGTCGCAATGGAGGAATTCTCCTGCGATGGCGAATGCGTCGCTCAGGGCGGCCACTTGCTTCTGAAGGGAGGAAGTGTGGAAAACGGCGGACAGGGGCATGGGGAGTTAAGAAAAGCTCCGGCATGATTGATGGCACATGCCGGAGCTTGCGTTGGTTGAGTGAATGACAGCCAGATTGTTAGAAGGTGTAGGCAACTCCTACCCCGGCGACGAAGGTGAAATTGCGGTAAACCTTGGAGGGCTCCCTGTAGGGGAAGCGGGCGGAGGCGCCGCGGTGGTTGGCCGCCAGGCCGCCGTTGCCGAGCCATACCGTACCCACGAACGGAGTCACAGTCAGGTCTTTCGTGGCCTTGACAGGGGCGGAAACCGTCAGGGAAATGCCCTGGGTTCCATTGGCGTTCAGGGAATTGCTGTCAAAATAGCCGGCAGTGGCGTTCCAGGTGCCCGCCACGATGACGGAGGTGGATTTGTTGACGTCATACTTGTATCCCAGAGTATTGGTGAACCACCAGCCAGTCATCCAGCGGAACGTATATTGTACGCGGCAGTCCCAGAAGAAGTTTTCCAGCCCTTTGCCGAAGTCATGGTGAATGTCCAGAACGAAGCTGTGTTCTTCCGGCCTGTTGTGGCTGAAAGCAGGGAAGCCGGAGTTGTTGCCTGTATTGTGGATGTTGAAACTTCCGGGGATACCGCCATGAACAAACTGGTAACTCAGAGCCGCGACAGTGGATTTTCCGAATTTGCGGCTGACACCTAAAATGGCCGATCCTTCGTCGCAAATGCCGGAATCATTGTGTTCCAGACCATTATCCGTCAGCCACTGATATTTTAATCCGCCTATCAGGGAATATTGATTGTTCAATTGATAGGCGCCGACGGCTTCCAGGGGAATGACATGATCGCTTGCGGAATTCTGGAAAGCCAGACCGCGGCTGATGTATTTGGTGGCGTAGCCTGCTCCCAGCTGGGCGGAGAATGTCTTGCCGCCGTTATTGGCGTTTAAAACATCCAGGGGAAGCTGGATATCGGCAGTAGCCATGCCGGAAAAAGCGGCCATGGCCGCACATGTAGCAATAATGGTTTTATGTTGCATAATTAGAGGGGAAAAATACAATAACAATATTTTTATTTTTAGCAAGTGTATCTTCAATACCAGAAAAGAAATATGAAAATATGTTCAATGTATGACAAAAAGTGTTAAATATTTGACGCATTATTCATCATGCAAGGACATTTTTTCCAAAAGAAAACTCTATAGCTTCCACAAAAGCCGGTTTTATTTAAATGTTTTCTAGCCGGCTCTGCGGCGGACGTGTTCACGGCTATGGCTTTTATGAACCTGATGATGCCGTGGATTCTTTTTTCAGCGCTTCCTTTAACTGGGGTTTCAGGTACCGGAAGAGCTTGATGGAGCCTTTACTGGACATGTGGTCGCCATCCTTGTACAGGATTTCCCCGTGTTCATAGGCGTTGAACGGCCTGTCTTCCGGTATATAGGGAAGTATGCGCAGGACGGTGCAGAGCCCTTCCTGTTCAAGACGGTCAAGGATGGGAAGTACGGCGGCGTGATCTTCCCTGTATTTTTGCCGCGTGCAGGTAAGGCTTTCCTGGCCTTTTCCCGTTTTCCCTCTGCGTATGAGGTTCCTGATGTACTTGGCCACATCATTTTTCTTGATGAGCGGAGTGGGGGCCAGCAGGATGACTTGCTTGCCCATCGCCCGCAGTTCGGAGATAAACGCACGGAGAGAGTCTGAATAGGCAGGTTCTCCGGAGGGAAGCGGCTTCAGCTTCCAGTCCATTACATTTTTACTGTCGTAACGGGTGCTCCAGTGCTGGGCTATCACCACATGGCTAATTTCCGGATGGACATTCAGCCATGCCATGAGGGCCTTTATTTTTTTCTCGTCGCAATAGTAACTTGCATCAAACGGCAGAGCGGGCAATTCCCTGTTCCAGAATGGGGAAATGACGGAAGAAACGTAAATCCCGGAGATATCCAATTCCCTGCATACGGCGTCCAATCCGCAAAAGGCCGCAGAGGCGTGGCTGTCCCCCAGCAGGACTATGGATGGAGCTTTGGCAGGGGAACCCAGCTGCAGCAGGCCGGGTTCCGCACTTCCCTTGAAA
The DNA here is from genome assembly GCF_000980515.1 of Akkermansia sp. UNK.MGS-1. Taxonomy (NCBI): domain Bacteria; kingdom Pseudomonadati; phylum Verrucomicrobiota; class Verrucomicrobiia; order Verrucomicrobiales; family Akkermansiaceae; genus Akkermansia; species Akkermansia sp. UNK.MGS-1. The sequence continues at coordinate 74,785 of NZ_LBCB01000005.1, forward strand.
TCGGTTTTGCTGACGAAGGCAAAGATGTTGTTATTGAATTTGATGGCTTCCTTATCAAATCCCTGGGCGGCTTCAGGAGATTTGATTTCCGATGCGCCATGCAGCTGGGGGCTGGAAATGGAGTTGATTTCCTGGTTGATGTAGTTCCGGAATCCTTCCGTCTGCCTTCCTGCAACGCATAGAAGCAATGCGAAAAGGTACAGGGGGATAAACCATTTCATCTTCATGCGCTTTTTCTCTACTGCAAGGTACAGGAGACCACCCAGGACTGTGGACGCCGCTCCGATGGCAAGCATGCCGGGCCATCCGGGAGCATGGAGAAACCACGAATGATAGAACGCGATGAGGGGCATATGCCCAGGTAAAGGGAGAATGAGATTCCTCCAATCCACAGCAGAAGTTTATTGTTGAAGCAGTGAGCCAGCCTGCCGGGTTCCGCATACCGGATTACCAGGCATGTCCCCAAAACTACGGCCGCCGAGCAGAGGGAGACATCCTTTCCGCGGGAAAGGGCAGGCACGAGGATGCATAATATTCCAAGAAGAAAGAGGAGAGCGTTTTTCTTGCGGTTTTCGCAACGTGTTGAACTTAAGGGGGGTAGATTGCTAACAAAATCCCCGCGCAAACCTCCCATAAACGGGGCAGCGTCATGTAATGGGAGGTGGGGCGGACCTGCTCCCAGACGGGCACTCCGATTTCCTGCAACAGGTTGTGAATGGGATAGGAATAGGCCCAGAGAAAGGACCCGATGCCGGCGATCCAGAAAAGAGAGGCGGCTGCCCGTTTGGGAAGGTAGCGGTACAGGACGCATCCCCCCGCGAACAGAAGATAAATCTGCGCCGTCACCGCCAGGTACCACATGTGAAGGAACGGATTGCCGGAAGAATCCTGCGCGAAATAGTCGGACTGGATGACGGCCAGGAACCTGTTTGCGGCGCCTATCAGCGTATATCCGCCTGTGGAGCTGGCTGTCGCCAGGTCCGTGTAGTCCAGAAAGAACATGCCGGCCAGGAGGGTAAGCGGAATGATGACGGCAACCGGGGTAAACAGCCTTAACACTTTTTTACGGGCAAATTCCCCCAGACGGATTTGCATCTGCTGTTTCTGGAAGGATTTCATAAGCAGGTAGCCTGAAATCACCAGAAATACTTCTACGCCGAAGTAGCCGTAGGGGAAATGCTCCGGATTGAGATGGAAAAGAATGATCAGAATAATCGCCAGCCCTCTGAGTGAAGTGATTTGCTTCATATGGATGAGAATTTTGGAAAATATCTAATATGTTTTGCGTTTGGCGCTTATGAAACTGGGACTTTCTTTTTTATTCAAGAACCATCCATGGAGCTGTCAGGTATGGGGCGCCGTGAATTTCTTTACTTTGGAGGCGGTTTGACGCCAAACAGCCAGGACGCAAGAAAGTTGCTGGAACGAAATACATTGCTTATCAATAAACAGAGGGTGATGATGGCTGCTGATACGGTGATGCCGACAAACAGTTGAATGATGACCGTATTGCCTGTGGTTAAAAATGGCTGTAAGAATTTCAGATTGGGAAGGAAAAAGAAATGGAGAAGGTAAATGTCCAATGTGCGCCGGCCGATGTATTCCAGAAGATTACCAGAGATATTGCCTTCGTTAAAGTATCTCTCCTTGCTGAAGAAGAATGAAACTACGACTATTAAACCGGCATATCGTACAAGAATGCCGACTATCTTGGTGGAATTGGTGTGGGGATATTTGGGAATTTTCAATTAAATTCATAAAACAAAGACACATCACAAAAATAACTATGAAAAAGGTTTTAAACCAATCCTTTGTTAATAACCGTGCAAACTGGTTCCAGTACTTGCGGCAAAAGATTCCCAATGCAAAAAACTGGAAATAGCGGGTTACCTCATACTCACACAATATGCCTCCCAGCGGGGAATCCCAGAATTCTCTTATTACCGGCACCCCAAAAGAGAGGAAATAGACGGAAGAAACGAGCAGGAGCCCGATGTCCAGCATGCGCTCCGTGCAACATAACCTGGATAACAGAGACAGGAAGATTAAAAACATCTGAAACAGGGTGATGGTAAACCAATATCCCTGGAAACCCGTGTGCAGCCATGTAAAGATTCCCTGACCCTGACAAAACAGGAACAGGGAACAAAACACAATCGTTCCAATTACCTGTGCCTGAATCTTCCTTTTGATGACGTCACCCACAAGGGAGGCGGTCCATTTCGTGCAAACCCTGTAGGCGAAGAAGCCGCTGACAAAAAAGAACAGCGGCATCCGGAAAGTCATGATCACCCAGTTTACAGTACTGTCCTTCACGTCGGTCAGGCCCATGGAGAAAAGTACTACATGACTGAATACGACGAAAATCATGGAAAAGCCCCGGAGGGCGTCAAAGTATCTCAGCCTTCCTGTTTTCTCCTCTATACATTTATTCATGTTGATCGGAACGTGTTTAAATCTGAAAGGTGTCGCATTTCAGACGATTACTATGCAGGTCTTTGATAATCAGTTTATTCAGGCAACTGTTAAGACTTTTCAGAGTGGTTTTTTTCTTTTCTGCCGGCAAGGAACAGTGAGCGGTAAAGAATACATTTCAACACGGATTTTAATTTCGTCTTTATCTTTGCAAGAAGCTTAGGGCGAAAATATGATTCCATCAGATTGACCGCCGCCTGATCGGAACGGCATTTGGCCAGCTTCCGGAAAAAGGAGTCCCGATGAGGGTTTTTCCGGGGATCAAAACGTAATCCCTCATTATGCGCTGCCGCCCATTTATATTCGGCAGGACGTAAAACGGACAGAGAGCCGCGCACAGATTCCAGCAATGCGTGAGCCCTGGGCGTCTTGCAGATAATGATGGAAAGCCCCTCTTGCATGACCAGATCCGGAAAATAGTTTTCCACTCCCCAAAAATCTCCAAGCGTGATATCGCTGCCGCTTTCCATATTTTTGGCAGGGCATTTTTCACATGACGGGCGGGAAAACATGCCTTCCAAAAAACCGCGTCCGTAGGCGGTTTCATAAATGGAATCTTCAAGGGGTGGGGTGTTGGTTGATTCCACCACGAAGGAATCACATCTCCAGCCCCGCGCAGGAGAGAAAGTCTTTTTTCTCATGAAAACGCCGGAAACATCGGAAATCCTGTTCTTGGCGATCAGATTGCGGAAAAAGGACTTCCAAACCTTCGGAGACGGTACGCTATGGCAGGCAATATCAACGGTAATTAAAAGTTCGGAGTTTTTCCGGATGACTTTTTTCAGCCCTTGAATTTGGCACGGAGTTCCGGAAAAAAGGACTTTACGGTTTGATTTCAGAAAATCACGGACCTGAAAGAATGCGTTTCCTATGGTGGATTGGACATATTTGCTGCCTTGGAAAAGATACAGGTCTTTTTTGTCTGTGATGAAATCGTGCCGGACTCCCATGAAATCTTCGTCCCACCTGGCTCCAAAAACGACTCCTCCCTCATTCAATACCTTCTCTGCCAAAATGGGAAATATTCCTCCGGAAGCGCTGTTCTGCGCCGTTAGGCTATCTCCGCTGCGTGCGGCATACGCTTTGATTGGTTCTCTGTCTGCCTCTTCCGCGGCGTTTTTTCTTTCTTCCTTCTGTGAAATCATGGGGCAGACGTTCTCGCACAGATGGCAGTCCACGCAGAGGTTTTGATCAGTTGACGGATAAAGGAAGCCTTCCTGATCCGGATGCATGGAAATGCATTTCCGGGGGCAGATTGTCACGCAGGCGTGGCAGCCGCAACAATCGTATTTGTTTTCCAAAATGATCATGTTCGTGAATGAAGAGTTAACGGTGAAGGTATTTTTTTGCCTGCACGATGACAATGCGGCGTTCTTCCGAGTTGAGGCCTAGGATGTAAATGCCTCCCATGGAAATAAGACAGGAGAAGAGAAGCACGAGGATATTCCCATATGGAAGGAGTGAGCGAAGATTCAGCAACATGAAATTCAACGCGCTGACCAGGAGAATAGTAAGAAGCGTTTTGAGAAAGACGGAACGAAGAAAGAGAGTAATGGAGAAGGAAAATCTTTTCTTTAGCAGGAAAAGTCTCAGGGCAGACGCAGCGAACGTCAGAATAATGGATACTACAAGGAAAGAAACGGGTGGATATCCCCATTGGAAGGCCAGATAGCTTAACGGGACGTTCAACAGGAGGATTGTTCCCACGCTGGCCTGGTAGAAAGCGATTTTCCCTGTAGCAAGGAGAACGGTGATCAAATAGGTGGAGTAGCTTTCCGCCAGCACATTGGCCAGGAAAAGGATAACGAAGATGTTGGTGTACGCGGGAATTTCCTTGAGCCAGAGAGATAGGATGAAATCAATGTTGAAGCACAGGGGGAGAATGAAGACGGCCAGCAGAAAGAAGCTGTAGCGCGTTCCGTTGAAGACAAGTTTCCACATGTGTTCGTAGTCTCCCGCCGCGTAGCTTTTCGTGATTTGCGGCTGCATGGCGCTGGAAAAACTTCCCATCAGGGCCGTGACCCCGGCGGATACCTGGGACGCCACGGCCTGCGCGGCGTTGATGAGTACGCCGAAAAAGAGGTTGATGACCACGTTGATGCCGGAACCTTTCAGCAGCCAGGCGATGGAGCCGAAGAGGTTCCATGAATAAAATGCTCCCATTTCCTTGAGGAATGGCTTGTCCAGGATGGCCCGGTAGCGGCAGATGGGGTAATGCCGCATGCAATAAAAGACGTAAAAGCCGCTCGAAGCCAGGGTGAGCAGGAAGCTGTACCCGGCAAAGTAAATCAGCCTGTCCATGGGAACGTAATACAGCAGGATGACGCATATTACTTTGACCCCTGTCAACAGGATTTCTACTGTCGCCAGCACCCGGAAATTTTCATGCGCAGCCAGCGTAGCGGTGTACGCCACGTTGAGCAGGCTTACCAGGAATGTCATCAGGGAAATCTGATAGACCCAGTTGACGGCATTCATTCGGTCCGCGGGAAAAACCATGCGGCAATTAATTGCCCACAGCCCCACGGTTTCTCCCATGATGAATATCACCAGGGCAAAAATGAAGAGGATGCTCAGGGAGGAGGAAAAAACCTTGTTCAGCCTTTGGTTGTTGTTCCTTCCCAGTTCATAGGTGATGAACCGGCTGATCGCCGTGTTCAGACTGCCGTTGAACAGGCCGAAGAGCGCCACCAGGCTGCCGACGACGTTGTAAATCCCGTAATCCGGTATTCCCAGCGCGTCCAGGGTAAGGCGCGACGTGTACAGCCCGATGACCAGATTGATCAACGAACGGGTGTAAAGCAGTATGGTGTTGCGGGCAATGCGTTTGTTGCTGTTTTCTTCAGCCATGGCGGGTAGCGGAGGTGCATTGTTGAATGGCGTTTTTCAGGAACTCCATGGAATGAATGCGCAGAGCCTCCCAGTTCCGTTCGACGGCCGTCCAGTTAATGGGACGGTCCAGTTGTTCGGCCATGGAGCCTTTTTCCGGATGGTAGATCCTGTCTTCCAGCCCCAGAGATTCCAGCAGGGAGAAAATACGCGTGTTCTGGACGGCTGTTTCTCCTTTTTGAAGAATGGTTATAAAGGGCTTGCGCATGATAAGCGCGAATACTGTGCCATGGAAGGAATTGGTGATGATGCAGAGGGCTTCCTGGAAGGCCTGCAGGAATTCATAAGGATCCGGGGAGATGGAATATTTTTCCGGGATGCAGCATTCCGCTCCCTGGAGAGGAATGACGCGGAGCGGGGCGCGCATTTTTTTCCCGGCCTCTTTCACCTGCTTCCAGGGAAGCCGGGAAAGCTGGCCTGTGTTGAGAAAATAACCCAGGACGCACGGTTCGGAAAAGTACGGCGGCCTCCCTTCCGTCAGCCGGGAGTATTCCCGGCGGTCCAGGAGCAGTGTGGGGTCCAAAACAACTTCCACTTTTTCTGCGCCGGCTTTCCGGCATATTTCCACCCCGTGTTTTTCCCGTACGGAAATGGCGGAGAATTTAGGGAATTCCCGCTGGGCCAGAGCAAGCCATTCCGGGGGCTGCTTCCCCCATGCCGCGCTGGCGGCATAGGCTATGCGCTTGCCGGCAGGGGCGAAATCCAGGAGTTTTTCCGGTTCGCAGGATGTCCATATCTGGTCGCTGCCCGCCAGGTATGCGTCAAAATCCAGTTCTTGCGCGTTGAGTTCTCCGGGGAGGAAAATGGGGGACAGGGAATGTATCTCCTGTTTAATAAAGGATTCAAATGAAGGGGCAGGCCGCGGGGCTTTCCGTTCCGGTTTCAGGGAACGGGCGCAGCGGGCAAGCAAATTCCAGGGATGCCGACAGTAATAGTCCAGTTTTTGCCGAGTTGTGGGAGGGGGGGGGACGGGAAGCGGTCTGGGGAGCTGCTTGATCAGGGCGGATTGAACGGACATTCCTTCCAACACCTGCTGCATGGCATATAACTGCATCAGGGAGCCGTAGTTGCGGGTGATGAACGAATAATGGATGGTGATAATGCCTATCTTCATTGGGCGTCAGCTTTTAAAAGAGTTTCTAACGGCGTTTGAGAGAGCCTGAAGACGGGTTCCGAGGCCGAACTGCATTCTGAGGTGCCGCAGAATCATCTGGAGAGAAGCAAGCTTTTTCCCCCTCCTCAGGTAATTCATGTAAGGGAAGGAGGTTGAGGCCGCGATGGCAGCCTGATCCTTGTGGTCAAGCTGCCGGATGATTTGCCGGTAGAAGTTTTTTCCGGAAAGGGCCCTTCTCAGCGTGCCTGTGATGCGTTCCCTGCATTCCCCGCGTTCCAGGCCGGAGGGGACGCACCGGTAGAGGCGGTAGATGGCATTGATGGAATTGATGAAATCCGACGTTTTCATTCTTCCGCGGACAATATTGTTCATAATGCTGCTTTCGTGGCCGGCACGGTAATGGTACAGGGGTTTCCGGATGATGGAGACGCGGCGGCTGTGACAGAGCATCCGGGTGGAAAATTCCATATCTTCGGAGACTTTGAGTTCCGGCGCAAAGTGGATTTGATGGGCGCGGATCGTTTCCACGCTGAAAAGTTTCGCCCAGATGGAGACGTCTACCAGAGCCGCTCCGGAGAAGGATTTTTCAGTCACCGCGTATTCGTCCCGCATGTTTCCGGAGGGAGGGTAAGGCGTTTCCATGGAAACCTCCTGATGATTTTCCTGATGGATGCAGATGGAACACATCACCATATCGGCGCAGGATTCCTCCATGGCGGAAAGGAGGCTTTCCAGCGCGTCGTCCTCAACCCAGTCGTCCGAGTCAATGAATGTCAAATAAGGGGCGGAGGCCAGTTTGATGCCCAGATTGCGTGCGGCGGAAACGCCCCTGTTCCGCTGGTGGATGATTTTGAAACGCGCGTCTTTGTTTCCGTATTCGTCCAGAATGGCTCCGCTGCCGTCCGGCGACCCGTCATCTATGCAAATGCATTCCCATTCTTTCAGGGTCTGGCGGAGAACGGAATCCAGGCATTGGCGCAGATGGCGTTCCACATTGAACACCGGAATGACGATGCTGACGAGAGGCTGGGTCATATTGTTGAAAGGCTGTGTATGGGCGATGCCGTTTGGATGAGGGTGCGCAGAGGGTTAAATGTTCCTTGCCTTCAGCAGAAGGTGGGCCATCCGGTATCTGCGCGCCGCCAGCAGACGGCAGACGAGGTGGAAGTAGCGGCCGCACAGGGGAAGCTCCGCCTTGCGGGCGGCCAGGCCGCTGGAAAGGAAGTCCCGGAATACTTCCCTGCGCGCGGCATAAGGCTGCCGCTGGAGGGCATGGAAAATCACGCTGATTTTTTGCAGGATGTAGCCTTTGACAATGGGAATATCTTCCTGCGGAAGGGAAAGGGTGCTGGCCCAGGCCAGGAATTTGGTTGTGAGCGCGTCTATGTCCCGGACGAGATTGAAGCGGCTGCGCTTGGCCGCTCCGTTTTCCGTTTCCTGGGCGCGGTAATGGTAGAAGGCTTTTTTGAGCAGGATGATGTCCGGGGCGCAGGCGGAAAGGTAGTCCAGGACAAACTGGAAGTCTTCAAACACGACGGCGGAGGTATTGAAGAGAATGCCGTTTTTTTTCAGGAGTTCCGTGCGGAACAGTTTGTTGCAGGAGGATTCCATGTCCAGGCTGGTCAGCAGGTAGCGCAGGAAAGCCCCCGTTTCCCCCGCGGGGATGTGCTGGTTCCGGCTTGGAAGGGTGGTTTCCGTGCGGATGAGCCGGGAGCCCGCATGGAAGTCCTTGCTGATTCCATAGCAGAGGAGGGCGGCTTCCTGCGCGCGGAGAGCTTCCTCATGGAGGCAGGCCAGCATGTCCGGCTCCACGGTATCGTCCCCGTCCACAAAGGCGGTCCAGTTTCCCCTCGCCACGGAGAGCCCCGCATTGCGCGCGGCGCTTACGCCCCGGTTGTCCTGGTGGATGGCGGTGAAACGGGCGTCCTTCCGGGCGTATTCGTCCAGGATGGCTCCGCTGTCGTCCGGGGAGCCGTCATTGATGCAGATGCATTCCCAGTCCGTCAGGGTCTGGTTCCTGATGGAGTCCAGGCAGTCCCTGAGGAAGGGGCCGGAACGGTAAACGGGGATGATGATGGAAAAAAGGGGGGGCATGGAGATAAAGCGGGGTAATGGCGGTCAGCGTTCCGTGTTGGCGGAGCCTTGTTTCTGTTTCTCGAATTGCCGGGCATCCACGAGGGTCCTGTACCACCATCCCTGCATGAAATGCCATAAAAATCCTTCCCTGCCGTCCAGAAAACCCAGTTTCAGGAAGTAACGGTAGCAGAAGTAGGCGAAGGAACGCCAGAAGAGCGGCTGGCGGGCGTAGCGTTCCTTCATAGCGCGTTTTCTGCCTGCCTGGCCGTCGATGCCGGAGGCCGCCGCGGAGGAGGAGAGGATGTCTTCAATATCCGCCGCTTCCCGGGCGGAATAGTCCACGTGTTTGTGCGCCCACCATCCCAGGTCATTCAGGTTTTCGTCCACGAAGTCATATTCGAATTCAACGGAGCGGCCCCGGCTGAGTTCCATGTGTTCGTCCATATGGCGCTGTTCGCACCTGGCCGCGCCGTAGCGGAACAGCCGCAGCAGTTTGACCGGGTAAACGCCGTGCTTCATCCACCGGCCCAGGAAAATATGCCTGCGCTTATGGATGATTCCGGTGACGTCCGGGGAAAGGGCGGGCAGTTTTTCCTTCAGCTCTTCCAGGGCTTCCGGCATGAACCATTCGTCCGCGTCCAGCCTCAGCACCCATTCTGCGGTGATGGGGCAGTTGTCCAGAGCCCAGTTGAACTGGAGGGCGTACAGGCCGGGCCATTCATGCTGGATGACCTTCACCCTGGGGTATTCCCGGCAGATGGCGGTGGTGTTGTCTGTGGAAAAACAGTCAATGACAAAGACTTCTTTAGCGACGGGCAGAATGTTTTCCAGACAGCGGCGGATATGGAGTTCCTCATTTCTGGCGAGGATGATAACGGAGAGGTCAAGCATGGTTTAGCGGAGCGTGCGTTGTTTGATGAATCGGGCCGGGTTCCCGCCCACAACCGTCCAGGGAGCCACATCCCTGAATACGGCGCTGCGGGCTCCTACCACGGCTCCCCGGCCAACCGTCACCCCCATGCCCACAAAGGCCTGCGCCGCCACCCATGCCTGGTCTTCCACGGTAATGGGGGCAGAGATAAGGGCGTGGGCGGGGTCCGAGATGTCATGGGAGGCCGTGCAGAGGAAGGCCCCCTGGGAAATGACGGCGTGGTTTCCGATGGAGATGGGGGCCTTGTTGTAGATTTCCGTATCAGGGCCGATGCAGGCGTATTCCCCTACGGAGAGATTCCATGGCGCCCAGATTTTACTGCTGGGGTAAACGAGGGAGGCAAGCGGTATGTTTGCCCCGAACAGGCGGAGCAGCAGATTCCGGGGGACTTTCATGGCGTTGGTGACCAAGAGCCGGAAGAGAGTCCGGTTGACGATGTACCAGCAATACCGTTTGAGGCGGTGGCTGAGGGAGTAGTGTTCCTGGTAACGGGAAAGATCCATGGCTGGGGGTGGAGGTGAGTGGTGAAAGAGGGGTTATGGCCGGGGTGCGGCGGCTGGTTCCGCGTCTGTTTTTATTCCGGTGGAAAAGGGGGCCAGCGGCCCTTCCGCGGACTGGCCCGCCTTTTGGAAATAGATGTTCCGGAAGGCGCGTCCTTCTCCGGTTCCCCAAAGCGGGGCGTTCCAGGGATGTGCCGGATGGTGGAGATGCCCCTTCCATTCCCGCTGCATGTTGGCCAGCCGCGCGGGCTTCGTCAAGGCGAGCGTGGGTGCGGCCTTGGCGAAGACGGAGAGGCTGGGGAGCGCGGCCAGGATCAGGTAACAGACGCACAGCCGGCGCCACCGGGGCGGCCCCATCCGTTCCGAGAAGATGCGGGTGAAGAGGAGAGCCAGGCAGAAGAAGCTGACGCTGGAGGCCTTGTAGCAGAATTCATTGTAGCCGCCCACGGAACCTATGTAAATGAAGTAGGTAAGGGTGAGAATGGCCAGGGCTGACCAGAACAGGGCGTCTTTTTTGAAGCGGCGGAACAGGAGCGCCGCCGGGACGCCTACCGTCAGCAGCCAGGAGCCGACCATGGCGGCCCAGAATTTCCAGTTGCCGTACTGGAGCAGGTCAAAGGGGGAATCCTGCCACGTCAGGCGGATGCGGTTGTTTCCATTGCTGCTCGTGAAATAGATGCCGGCCAGCAGCACCAGCGCGGCGCCCGCCAGCACTGTCCAGGAGGAGAAGTATTGCCTGACGGGCGTGCGGCGGATCAGCGTGCTGACGGCGATGAAGACCAGAAGGCCCAGCGAGCCGATGGGTGAGGCGAGCAGGCACAGGGAGGCCAGGAAGAGCTGGTTTTTGGGCGGAATGTCCCAGGCGGCCGCCATGGACAGGAACAGCCACAGCAGCGTGGTGTGATGGAAGGTGTTGTGAAGCTGCATGGTGGGGGGCACGCCCCCGAAGAACGCCAGTACCGTCAGGTAAAGTTCATGGGCCAGCGGCCCCTGCAAATGGAATAAATGAAGCCCCCACCTGACGATGCCGTCCAGCGGGCCCTGGAAGATGAGCAGGAGCAGGAAAAGCAGGGTGGCTGTACGGAATTTGCTCCAGAGGACCGTGAGGGTCAGCGCCAGCCCCAGCCCCGTCCAGGCGGTCAGGACGTAGTTGATGATGAAGATGTCCGAACAGGAGAAACATTTGCACGCCAGAGCCGGGGGAAGCCAGAAGGCGAGGTAGTAGATGAAGGGCCGCCCGCCCGCGTCCACCAGCGGCCAGTCGCAGCGGATGAGAGTTTCATAAATGGGGTTGCGGACCACGAAGTCCGCGTGCTGGGAAGTGATTCTCGTCATTCCGCCCGCCAGAAGCCACAGAAGGGAAAGGGCGAGGACGCAGAGGTAAATGGCCATCTGGCGCCTGGTGAAATGAAGCGTAGGGGCCGGGATTGTTGCGCCCAGCAGGACGGCTGCCGCGGCTACGGCCGCAGCGGCCGGAACGGAGAACAGGGGCCTGACCCATCCCAGCAGAAAAAGGATGGTCGGGAGTGCCATATAGGCCACGGCGCAGGACGCAGCAAGCCTCCCGCTGACGGTGAATGCGATGTCCGTTTGTTTCCGGGTCTGTTCCATGTAGAGGGAAAGGGGGAAGGCGTGTTCAGGAGGCGTCTGGGCGGAAAGCTTTTTCCCACTGGGGAATGATATGTTCCCGCGTGAATTTCCGGCTTTTGGCTATGGCGTTCCTCGCCATGGCGTGCAGGTCGGCCGGTTCCCGCATCAGCCCTGCGGCCATTTCCGCCATCCGATGCGCCTGGAAACCGCTGGCTGCGGGCAGGATGCAGCCGTCCTTTCCGTGGTCCACCAGGTCATAGGCGGCGGAGAAGCTTCCGTAAACGATGGGGGAGACGCCGAAGGACATGCCTTCCACGATTACCAGGCCGAATCCTTCATATTCCGAGGTTAACAAGAGCAGGGAGGCCTGTTCGTAATACGGGGCAGGATTTTGGAAGCCTTCAAAGGAAACGTGTTCCAGGCGGTGTTCCGCGCAGAATTCCTGAAGGGAGCGTTTTTCCGGCCCGTCACCCACCAGGCGGAGAGTCCAGTCCGGGAAGCGGGGTTCCAGCAGCGCCCACGTTTCCAGCACGCGGGAGACCCGTTTCTGGTTGGGTTCCAGCCGTCCGACAAAGAGAACCTCCTTTTTCTTGAGGGCCGGATCATAGCGGAATTCCGGGTTTTCCACGGTAATGGGGTTGGGAATCGTCAGAAGTTTTCCGGTATCTTTCAGTCCGGTGATGTTCCGGAAAGCCTGGTGGAAACTGTCTGAAAGGAGAATGTAACGGTCACTGTGAGCGTAAACGTAACGCAGGCTGGCCCCGGTGGCCATGGCGCAGCCTTTCAGCAGAAGGCGCAGGAACGCCCTGTTCACCGGGTTTCCCGTCCGGGCCATGCGCATCCGGAGGCCTTCCAGCCGTGCGTTGCAGTCCGGGGCGTTATGGTGGACGGCCAGCAGGCGGCAGGGCAGGCCTTTCATGGCTTTCCGGCACAGCCTGGTGACGTGGAAGGGCAGGCACCACTGGTTGATGATGACGTCAATGCGGCAGGTGGCCAGGATGTCCCGCAGGGCATCCCGGTTGGCCCGGCTGGAGACGGGGTAGCTCAGCCGGTGCAGGGTGACCCGGTTGTCCAGCGCAGGGGTGGGCGTTTCCGTCACCTGTTCAAAGGAAACCACGTGCACCGCATGGCCCCGGGCGGAAAATTCATTCGCCAAAATGGCGGTGACGGTTTCCACGCCGCCCACGGAAGGGAATTTTCCGAGCAAAAAGAGGATGTTCATGGGAGATAGACAAATTCCGGTTTGGCTTCCTGCCCCAGCAGATACCGGTACAGGCGTTTCATGCAGTCGGCCGCGTGGGGGGCGGCGCAGGTTTCCATGACGAGGGCGCGGCCGCGTTCGCCCATGGCGAGCCTTTCCTGCGGGGAGAGGCTGAAGGCGTTTTCCAGGGCTGCGGCCAGGGAAGAGGAATCGTTGCCGCACCACCAGCCGCACCGGCGGGTGTTCAGCGCTTCCCACGGCGTTCCCCGGCTGGCGATGACGGGCGTTCCCGCCAGCAGGGCCTCCGCAATGCTCATGCCGAAGTTTTCCTGGTGGCTGGGGGCGCACAGGACGTCCAGAGAAGCGAGCATTTCATATTTCCGTCTTCCGGAGACAAAGCCTGTGAAGGAGATATTGGAAATGTTTTCCGCCCGGACCAGTTCTTCCAGCCGGGCCTTGTATTCCGGGTCTCCGTCCCCGATGAGCAGAAGCTCCGCGTTCGGGAGGCGCAGCTGCCCCCAGGCCGTGATCAGGGCCTCCAGATTTTTGATGGGATGGAGTCTTCCCAGGAATCCGGCCCGGAAGCCCTCGTGCCCGGGGCGCCTGATATCCGCAAGATATTCCGGAATCCGCACCGGATTGGGGATGACGGCCACGGGGTTGGAAAAGCCCATGTCCCTGTAGTATTCCATTTCCTTGTCGCAGGTGACGTGGACGCAGGCGGCTCCGGAGATGTCTTTCCGGTGCCCCAGGGCGAGCATGAGTTTCTTTTTCCAGCCACCGCGCTCCAGCGCCTGGGGGTACAGCATGCCGTGCAGGGAAACGATGCAGGGGGTGTCCGTTTTGCGCGCGTGCGCGCATGTAGCGTGGTTGACGTCCAGCCACAGGCCGTTGGTGTGGTAGAGGCTGTATCGGGAACCGGCCAGAAAACGGCGTATGTTCCGGGAGACGGCGAGGGGAGTGCGGGCGTCAAACGGGCAGGCATGGATAAAGCTGTCTTCTCCCACCATCCGTTCTTCCGGGGAGCCGGGCTGGAGGGTGAGGATGTCCGTGGGCATGCCGGAAGCGTTCAGAGCTTTGACCAGGTCATAAGTGCAGGTGCTGGTGCCCCCCGAACGGGAGTCAAGGGATGCGATGGTTTGTAATATGGGAGCCATTAATCTAAAAGGGAGGTATATGCCTTGAGCTGCGCTTCCACGCGGCCGTTCCAGTTGATGTCCGCTACGCGGCGCGCCATGGTTTCATAGTTCTCTTCAACTTCATGAATGGCGTTGCTCAGGCCGTCGGGCGCGGCTAGGGAAAAGACCGCGCCCGTTTCCAAAGCGGTCACCATGTCGGCGGCGCTGCCCACCTTGTCGCTGGCGATGACGGGCAGCCCCCGGAAGAGGGCTTCTTCCACGACCAGCCCCCAGGGTTCATAGAGCGAGGGGAGGATGAACACGTCATGCCGTTCATAGATTTCCGGGAGCCTGTCATTGGGGAGGTGGCCCAGAAAGCGGATGTTGCCCCCGGCCATGTTTTTGAGAAATTCCTTCTGGGGACCGTCCCCCACGATGGTCAGAGGCCGCCCGTTGGAGTTGAATTCCCTGATGAGCAGTTCCAGATTTTTTTCCGGCGCGAGGCGCCCGACGTAAATGTAGTTCAGGGGGGCGGACGGGGAATGGGGACGGGGGCGGCGGCCTTCCATGTTAAAGATGCCGACGCTGCCCGTGACGTGGATGTCGCCCGGGTAGCGGATATGTTCAAACAGGGCGCGGTGGGGAGAACCGGAAGGGAGCGCCGCGCTCATGCGGCGTATGACGGCTTTTTTAAGCAGGCCTTTCCAGCCGTCCATGCCGGAATCAATGGCTGACGATTCGCAGATGACGGCATTGCGGCGTTTTGAGGAAAGAAAGCTGTAGATGTTGTATTCCGGCGCCATCCAGCCGGAGAACAGCACTCTGCGGGCCCGGACCCGGGCCATCAGTTTCAGAAGCCTGAACAGGACAAGGGCCTTGTTTCTTTTTCCCGCGTCTCCCTCATGCAGAAAGAAGTAGTCAAAGCCGTTCTCATTGCCGGAAAGCCGGGTATTGACCGCTTCCGCTCCATAGCCGTAAAGGACCAGAAGAACGGAGTGTTTTTTCGCCAGTTCCTCACAAAGCCTTGCCTTGTAGAAGGAGGGCGTATTGGTCAGGTAGATGAAGTCATATTGCTTGTTCATATTTAAAGCAGCGTCTTGAATTCATCCGGAATGCGGGTGCTGTCTCCCAGAACGGCTTCCGGAACGCGGTCCCGGAACACCCTCTTGAAATGCCTTTTGTTGAACAGGATGGGGCGTTCCCCCATGAAGGCCCCCCAGGCGGAGAAAGTGGAGTCCGAAGCGATGACCCATTTGCACTTGCTGATAGCGTACATGTCCGCGTAGGCGTTGCCGTAAAACGCGCGCCTGACGTTGGGCAGGGCCAGCAGCTCCCGCAGCTCTTCGTCCGAGCCGTCGGAAAAGAGGAGGAATTGCTGGGACGGCTTGATGGACAGGATTTCCTTGACGAGATTCACGTACCAGAGGATGTCCACCCGCATTTCCGGGGAATAGTCCCCCAGCCGCACGTGAATGGCGATGCTGTCTTTCAGGGCTTCCGGACGCACGTTTTCAATAATTTCCTTTCTGGTGATTTTTTCAATGAATTCATGCACCAGGTCCATGTGTTCATTGAGGTCGTCAAAGTATTCCCCCATGCCGCGGATTTGTTTCACCCTCCGGGAGCCGGGGCGCAATTTTCCCGCAAGCAGCAGTCGGATTTTTTTGAATCCGCTGATTCCCAGTTTATTAAAAATTTTGAAATAGACTCTTTTATCTTTCTCCCGGCGCAGGAAGGTTCCCGGGCTGAGTTTGGTCCAGGTGGGGGAAATGTAGCCTGCGTTTTCCCGCCTGCTGAGTATGTAGGCGCGAGCCGCCACAAACATGCAGTTGGCAAGCCCCGGTCCTGATAAACGGAACCAGCCAAAGTCATAATCCGAGAGGACAGGGTAGAAATAAGTTTT
The DNA here is from genome assembly GCF_000980515.1 of Akkermansia sp. UNK.MGS-1. Lineage (NCBI taxonomy): Bacteria > Pseudomonadati > Verrucomicrobiota > Verrucomicrobiia > Verrucomicrobiales > Akkermansiaceae > Akkermansia > Akkermansia sp. UNK.MGS-1. The sequence continues at coordinate 90,582 of NZ_LBCB01000005.1, forward strand.
TTCAGATTCCATGTTTAAGGGCTGTCATGCGTTTTTGCAATACGGCGAAGGAGGTGAACAACAGGGTGGTGACCACCTGGTTGATTCCCCATAGATATGATTCGAAGTTGGCGGCGATGAGAACGGAGATAATGACGAACAGGTGTATCCTGTCATAATCGCAGGCGGATTTGTGGAATTTCCGCCAGACGGAGCAGGTATAATATGCCATGAACGCAAACAGGAAAATAGAGTAGGGAATGCCTATCATTTTCATGATGTCAAGATAGCCGTTATGGGACCCAAGGCCGCTTACCGCCTTGGCTTTTTCGCTCTGTTCCACGTCAAAGCCGTTTCCCAGGATGGGGGATTCGGCGATCATGATGAGGGTTGCTTTCCGTTCGCCTTCCCGGGAGGATGAGAAATCCATATTTTCCACGGATTCCGTGAACCGGTTCAGGCCGGTGGAAGAGATTCCCGCCATGGGCAGGATGATTTGCCAGGCGAGCACTCCGGCCAGGAGTACTGCCAGAAATTTAACGTTCAGACCGTATTTGATGACGAAGGTCAAACAGAGAATGCCTATGGAAGCCCGGCTGCCGGAAAGGAATGTGGCCAGGACGCATAGAAGGATGATGGCGATTTTTTTCTTTGAGCGGTCGGAAGAATCCAGAATCATGGCTCCTGCGCATAATGAGGAGATGGCTCCCAGCCCATTTGCGTTGCAGAATCCCAGGGTGTGGCGGCCCTCAAAAATAACATTGTTGTGAACAAAGCCGAGAAGGATGAGCAGGCTGGTGACGGCCGCCAGAATCGGCATGAGGCGCTGTAAATAGAATGACAGGTCCTTCTGGACGGAAAGCGCAATCATCAGGCAGCAGACGACCTTGGCAATCAGATAAATTCCCGTTTTCTCATTAAGGTCAAAAATACCGAATGTGAATTGATACAGGATGAAAATGAAGACGAAGGAATAGATGAAAGGAGATGATGAGACCGTCTTCCGGTCAAAGACGCGCCCGGAGTTGATCAGCAGCAACAGAGCTCCCAGCCCCAGAAGAAAGAAAGACCCCATGGAGCCAATGCTGTTTAAGAGCATGTGCTGCTGGCCAAGCTGGCAGAGAATGAAGGCAAAAGCCCAGTATTTGCAGAGTGCGGCCATGTCCGGATTCGCTGGTTTTGAGTGAAACTGAAAAAGATTGTTACTGCATATATCCCAGTTGGCGCAGTTGCGGAAGGAGACGGGTCATTCTTGTATCCCATGATGCGTTTTCCCGGGCGACGGCCAGGTTTTTATCCGCCAATTCCTGATAGGAGGAGATGTTGTCCAGAATCTGGGACAGCCGGCTGCCGATATCTTCATCCGTCTCCAGTTCAATGACGGGATTGTACCCCAGCAGATCGACCAGTTCCTTGGGGGCATGGCCGACAATGAGCGTTCCGGAAAGCATGCATTCCCAGTAGCGCTGCGTCAGCGTTTCCACATCGCCCGCCATTTCCGGGTGGGTTCGGCAGCGCGGGTAGCAGATGACGATTTTTGAGGAAGCCAGTCCTTCGCACAGCGAAGGAAAGTCCGGAAAGACGAGGCGGCCCGGCTCTTCCGGGTAAAGATAGCTGAGGCGGGGAGACGACTGCCGCATTTGAAGAATGGCCTCGTGCACGGGCTGCATCAGGCGCCCGATCTGGAGAATGTCCGTCCGGCGTCCCTCCAGGGGGCCTCCGTCCCGGTAGCCGGCGGGGTCTATGCCTTCCGGAACATGAACAGCGTGAATATGCGGAAGTTTTTCCGCCACGTATTCGCAAACTTGGGATGAGGTGCACAACAATGTTTGCACATGGTGGCGTCTCAGGGAGGAGATGAGGCGCGGCCAGTACCGGGGCCAGACGTCCCACAGCATGGGCACGATTTCATTTGCATAACCGAACGGCCACGCGAATGAATCCGGATAACCGGCTCCCGGCACCAGCAGCGCCCTGCGTGAACTGGTGAACAGGCGGAAATTCCGTGAAACGCGGGATTTGGCGATCAACAAACGCAGATTCCACGGAACGGAGATTCCCTTGACCGTTTGTCCCCCGCTGGTTGTCCATGCGTCCGCGAACCATTGCATGAAGAATTGGTAATTGCCTTCTTTTCTGATAGGTTCCAGTAATGTTAAATGTTTCATGATTTTACTGCGTTGAACATGTTTTCCCATTCAGAGACAGTCTGCTCCAGGTTGAATAGGGGCGCCGCGGCCAGTCCGTTTGCCGCATAGGTGGAGAGGTCTGATGACGTCATCTCGCGCATGGCCCGGCACAGGTCTTCCGGATTGTCCGACTCAAAAAAGATGCCGGCGTGATGTTTTCCCACTATTTCCCGGCAGATAGGTATATCCGCCGCCAGAATAGGCAGCCCGCAGCACATGGCTTCCACCTGGACGAGTCCGAAGCCTTCGCAGCGGGAGGGAAAGACCAGGATGGAATGGCGGGGAAATTCTTCCTCCATGTTTCCGCAGGGGCCGTGCAGAATGATTCGGTGGTGCAAACCGTTGGAGGATATATATTCTTCAATCCATCCTTTCAGCGGGCCATCCCCATAAATATGGAGATTCCATTCCTGGTCCGTTTCAATGAATCTGCGGAACGCGCGGACGGCCAGATCAGTCCCTTTTTGGCGGGAGAGAGCTCCGACGTAAACGAACGTTTTGCTGGTGAGGGACGATTTTCCGGCCGGTTTCATCGTGTTGGGGTTGTAAATCCGGCGGGCGGGAAGATGATGTTTTTCCTTGAATTCTTTTTCGTCCCCGTCAGACAGGACGATGACTTCATCGAAACGATGGTAATACGCCTTGATGGCCTCCTTCATGTACCGGGAGAAGAAGGCACCCATGTTGGTGAAATAATTGTCATAGGAGGCATGGGACCACGTCATGATTCTCATGCTGGGCAGGAGCTTCTTTTTGGTAAGGGCGAGAAGCAGGGAGTCTTCAAATCCGGAACCAAAAATGACCACATCATATTGATGTTTATTGAGGTGGTTCGTCAGCGCTTTTTTGAAGCCTGACGTGTAGCGCGCGGCCGCGTATAGCCGGCAGCCGAGGGCGGAGCTGAACAGAGGGGTTTTGGTGACAAGAAAGTCCGCCGCGGAGCGGCGAACTTTCTCATATAAATTCATTTCCTTGCAGTAGATATGAATTTGTTCCCGGTTGATTCCGTGAATGCCTGACTGCGGAAGGTTTTTCAGGGAATAGAGGCTTACGTCATGGTTGCGTGACAAGGCGTCCATCAGACAGGTCAGCACTTTTGGGACGCCTCCTATTCCGAAATCCGACCATGCGACAAAACAAATTTTCATCTCTGCCAATGATTTGATAACGTTTTTCTGATCCTACAAAATGGCGTTCCACCTGGATGCCAGGTTTGCGGGGCTGAATTTTTGGGATATGCTGAGGCTGTGAAGGCTGAACCGTTTCATCTCGTCGGGATTGTTCGTCAGGGCCATGATAGCGTTTGAGTAATCTTCTTCCTGAAAGGGGGGAATGAGGATGCCGTTTTCCCCGTGGGAGATAATATCCCGGACGGCAGGGTAGCTGTCAAAGGCAATAGGAACACACCCGTGCTGCATGGCTTCTACAAGAACGAGGCCGAATCCCTCAAACGTGGAAGTCATGCAGAATACGGAGGCTCTGGAATAGTAAGGTTCCGGATTTTGAAAGCCGTGGAAGGCAATTCGGGAAAGCCCCAGTTTTTGGGCGGAATCCTTAAGCAGCTCCGCATCCGGCCCGTCACCCACAATATCCAGATGCCAGTCCGGGCATGCTTTTTCCACTTTTTCCCATATGCGCAGGAGCCTGTCCACTCCTTTTGAGGGGTTGTCCAGCCTGCCGACAAACAGGCAGCGCGGTTCTTTTTTCTCTTCCCTGGGAAGAGAGGGCGGTTCCACGATATTGGGAATACAGGAGAGCTTGTTCCCGGGGACGGAGGGACACAGTTTTTTGAATTCTTCAATGCCCCCTTCCGAGAGCGTCACTATCTGGTCATAGTCTGAAGCCAGTTCCCGGAACAGGCTGCGCTGAAGCAAAACGGCCCTGCATTTTTTTAATGCCAGGATAAACGTATTATAGAAAAATGAACGTGTCTTGCCGATCAGGCCGCGTCCGGCGGGCTTCCGGTTGACGGTCCGGTAATGTTTCAGGTAGGTATATTGGGAGCTGTGCTGCACGGCAATGAGTTTAACGGAAACCCCGTTCATGTGCCCGCGACGCCGGAAAATTCCCCACCGCCCCACAATTCCTCCTTCCGTCTGGTCAATGATGGTTTCAATTCCTCTTTCCTTAATCAAGTTAAGCAGAAAATCCTGTTCTTCCTCCCGTCTGAGGGACGCGGGAATGAACACGAGATCCGTCGGAGGCACGTATTCTTCCCCCAGCCTGTTTTTGTTTCTGCAGAGGAGCGTTACCCGGTGGCCTTCACCGGCAAGCATGGCGGCCAGGCGGTGAGTGGCCCGCTCCATGCCTCCCTGTTTGCCCAGGGGTTCATTGGGAAGATAGATGACGATGTTGCTCATGGCTGGTCCTGCAGGCATTCCATCCACAGGGGAATAACCTTTTCCGGTTGATAGTTCGTTAATACTCTGGTGGAGGGAGGGACGTAGGGGCCGCTCATCAGTTCATCCATCTCCCGCGCGAAGAGGCGCAGGCTGAAGGGCGGGATGAGCCGTCCCGTCTCCCGGTCCGGCAGCATGTCTTCGGCAGCGTGGAAACTGTTGAAAACCACAGGAACGCAGCCGTAGGAAAGAGCTTCGTTAATCACCATGGGCATGCCTTCATGGGTGGAGGTGAGGCAGAGTATTCTGGCCTTGCGGTAATAGGGCGCGGGTTCCTGGACCCCTTCAAAATGGACGTTTTCCAGCTTCAGCCGTTCCGCCATCCGTTCCAGATTGCCGCGTTCCGGGCCGTCCCCCACCAGGTACAGATGCCAGTCCGGATGAAGCGGCTGCACTTTTTTCCAGACGTTCAGCAGGCGATCCACCTTTTTGGGAGAATCCGCCAGCCGCCCCACATAAAGAACGGCGTTTTCCTTTCCGGAAAGGTCGGGCTGAACGGGATCATAAGTCAGCAGGTTGGGGATGGCGTACAGACGGGCTCTTTCCGGCGCTCCCGCCAGCTGGAGGGCGTCTTCCGTGTAATGCCGGGAAAGAAAGACCACCTTGTCTGACCCGCGGAACATGTCCCTGTATTTCCTCCTTTTGTTGCTGACGGCCGCATGTTTTTTATAGGGCAGCAGCGCATGGCGCAGCAGCGTTTTTATGGTATTTCCCCAGGTGGAGAAATCCTTCCGGAGCAGGGAGGGGAAGTAATCCAGCCCTGTGCGGACGTCAAAGGAAATCCAGGAAATGATGGACGCCTGGATGTCAAGGTGTTCATGGCTGAAAAAGAAGGAGTCATCCTGATTGGCCCCGCAGTTGATGAGGCCGTCCGTCTTTTGTGCGGAACATAGATTTTCCACATATTCCCTGTTTTCCCTGCAGAAGAGCGTGTCCTGCCGCGGTAGGGTGAAATAAGGCAGTTCGCCGGGAGGGGCATCCGCCTGTTGGAGAGACAGGAAGGAAACCCGGTGGCCGTGCCGCGACAGGGCTTGCGCCAGAAGATACGCCGCCCGTTCCGTTCCTCCCGCATGGGGCAGGATGGGTTGGTCAAAATAGAAAATCAGGTTCATGACGCAGTGACGGACAGGTGCGGATTGGGAAAATCTAGCGGGTTTTGAACAGGTAATGGATGGGATTGCGCGTGCTGCCTGCTTTGGCCAGCAACCGGGTTACTCCGTAATGCCACGGGTAAGGGAGGTTGTTTTTCCTGAATGCCTGTTTGTTCTGGCGCGTGTTCCTCAGGATGGCCCGCAGGCCCGCCGTACTGGAGCCGCCGGTGCGCATGAATACCATGTCGCGGTCGATATAGGCGGTGGAAATATGGTTTTTTTCTATAAAGCGCAGCATGAGCTCAAAATCCGCCGCGCTGCCGATAGCGGGGTCAAAGCCGCCGTAACGGGTAAAGCAGTCCCTTTTACAATAGAATGTGGGGTGCGCCGGGCACCAGCCGCGCTGGAAGGAGCCGGGACGATACTCCGTTCCGCGCCATGTGCGTACGATTTCCCTTGCCCCGTTGATGTAGTGCAGATTGCCATGTACGGCATCCGCCCCATGCCGGGCAAACGCTTCGGCAATGGTTTCCAGCACGCCTCCGTCCTGGTAATAGTCATCCGCATTCAGAAAGCCGATGATATCTCCCGTAGCCATGCTTATCCCTTTGTTCATGGCATCATAAATCCCCTTGTCCGGTTCGGATAGCCATTTCATGCGGCCGGAAAATTGATGACTGTATTTTTCAATCAATTCCACGGTTCCGTCCTTGCTGGCCCCGTCCACCACAATGCTTTCCATGTCCGGATAGGTTTGCCGCAGAATGCTTTCCAGCGTGTCTTGCAGCGTTGCAATGCTGTTATAACAAACCGTAATGACTGAAATTTTCATTTTTGGCGGGGGGGGGAGAGGAAATTTTATTGGACGCTTTTCTGACGGCTCCTCATGATAAGCTGGGTATTTACCCTAAGACCTTTGGTCGGCAGGTCTTTGGGAGTCAAGGGATGAGCGGGTATGCTCAGGGAGGGGACAGGTTCTTTTCGGATACTTCTTAAAATGAGTTGCGTATTTTCTTTCAATCCGTAGGTCATCAAATCTCTGGGCTTCAGTACACGGGCCGGTGTACTCAGGGCATCCGGACGCTGCTGAATACCTTCCCTCTCGACAACCTTGAGGAAGGTGTAAAAAAGGATATTCAGGTCATACCGGAAGGTCAGGTGGCGTTGGTAGCTCAGGTCATAACATACCCGCTGACGGAAGGTGAGGTTGTTGCGTCCGCGAATCTGGGCCAGCCCCGTGATGCCCGGGCGCAGGGACATTCTTTTTTTCCGGGTGGAAGGGGTAAAAATGGCCATTTGATCGGGAATCCAGGGACGTGGGCCGATAAAGCTCATGTCCCCCAGCAGAACGTTGATGAGTTCAGGCAGTTCGTCCAGGGAGGTGCTGCGCAGCAGGGAGCCCAAGACTGTTGTGCGTTCTTCGTCCGGGAGCAGGTTCCCTTCCTTGTCCCTGGTGTCTTTCATGGTTTTGAATTTGATGATATGAAAGGGTTTGAGGCCGTGCCCGATGCGTTTTTGCAGGAAGAAGGGAGATGTCCGCTGGACGATGGCCAGCAGAATAGCCAGAATGGATAATACCGGAAACAGACATATAAGGCCGAAGAGTGCACCCGTGAAATCCAGGGCGCGTTTTCCGTAGCGTCTGTAAAAATGATGATTACGATACAGCGGGGTGCTGAAGGGGATATTAGTTGTAGGGGTTGGCATGGGTGTAGTACGAGAGGTTGTTGATAGGGTGAGTAGGCAGAGTCAGTTTTTCAGAGGCATGCGTTTGGCCATGGCGATGTTGTGGCTGTCTGTTCCCCACCATTCGTAAAGTTGACGGGTGCGGAACGTTTGTGCCAAGGCTGCGGCGGATTTGCCGTAAAATCCTTTCAGGGAGCCGACATTGCCCTGATATTTGACGCCTTCCTGTTGAGTCAGTTGGAGGAAATCTTCCTGCTGCAGGAGGCGGCCATAGCGTTCAGGGTGCGCCAGGACAGGGATATAGCCCCTGTCCCGGACGGCGCTGATCATGTCCTTCCAGGCGCCGGGAAGGTAGTACTGGGGCAGTTCCACCAGAAGGTGGATTCCGTCGTAGGTCAGGGGAGTGTATCGGCGCAGCTGCTCATTGAACTGGTTGTCCAGCATGTATTCCGCCGCGAGCCGGAGCTGGAATTGTTCTTCCCTGGTGTCGGCAAGCAACTGGTCGAAACGGCGGCGCAGGAAATCGGGCGTATTGTCCGGGTAGCGCGCCATGATATGGGGGGTGCAGTAAGCTCCTTTAAGTCCCATGGCCTTGAGCCGGCGAATGATTCCCAGGCTTTCTTCAAGGCAGGTGGCTCCGTCGTCTACTCCCCATAGAATATGGGTGTGCATGTCCATGCCGTCCGGAAAGAGGCTGGATGTCGCATACCGGGGGGTGAACAGGTTGCCGAACATGATTGCTGCCGAAAAGAGTAAAAAGCAGGGAAGAAGGCCTTGGGCTTATGTATGGCCTGCACCTTATTTATTTTGTTTCCTGCTGGTTTGCTGCGGTTCTTTGGTCCCATAGCCATACTGGTAACCGTAGCCATAGCCATAGTAGCTGTAGCTGGCGGACTTGAAGTTGACTCCGTTGATGATGTACGCCATGTTGGGCAGTTTCCCCTGATCGGCCAGTTGCTGGATTTGGAACAGATAGCGTTTGTCTATTTTTCCGCTGCGCACGGCGTACAGGGTAATATCGCTCAAGGATGCCAGAATGGCGGTATCTGCCAGAATGCCGTAGGGCGGAGCGTCGATGATGACGGCATCATACTGTTTTTTGAGGATGCCGAGGATATGGCCCAACAGGGGATGGCTGAGCAGGGTGACCGGATTGGGCACCATGGGGCCGGTGTAAAGGATATCCATGCCACGGGAGTTTTCTCCCAGGGGGCGAATGATGCCGGTGGTGTCGGGGTTCTGTTGGAGCAGGATGGAAGTGAGTCCTTTGCGTCCGGAACCGCCGAGACGCCGGGTCAGGGAGGATTTGCGGAAATCTCCGTCAATAAGCAGTACTTTTTTGCCGGCATAGGCGAAAGCTGCGGCCAGATTGGCGGAGGTGAAGGTTTTCCCTTCTCCGGGGAGGGTAGAGGTAACCAGAATGACGTGTCCTCCCTGTTCCGGCCTGGGGAGCATGGAATCTACGTTATTGCGCAGGATGTGGAAGCATTCCGCGATGACGGAATGTTCGTCCTGAATGAAAAGACCGGTATTTCTACTTTCTTTTTTGTTCATCTGGGGCAGTTCGGCAATGACAGGCTGCCTGTTTGTGGACGGGAGATCGTGTTTATTGTTAACCTTGTTGTTCAACATGGCCGCTCCCATGAAGGCAAATATGCTGAACAGGGCACCTCCCGCCGTTCCTCCCGCGATGTATTGAATGGTTTTTGGGGAAATGGGAAAGTTGGGCCCATGGGCGGTTTCCAGAACCCGGGCGCTGGATTCCGTTACCGCCATAGCCAGGGCGTTTTCCTGTTCCTTGCTTAAGAGCATCAGGTAAAGTTCCTCCTTAACCTTGTGTTCGCGGACCAGGGGAATGATTTCCTGTTCCCTGCTTGCTGTCTCCGTGAGTCGTTCAGTAAGGGAATCCCGTTTGCTGATGAGCTGGTTGAGCTTGAGATTCAAATTGCTACGGTAGTTGGAAAGAGCTTTGTTGGCGGCCGCCCTGGTGGAATTCATCCTGTCGCGCAAGCTCACTGTAATTGGGTTCTGGGAACCGGCGCTTCCTGCAATTTTCTGATATTCCAGATAGGCTTCGTTATAGTGTTCTATCTGCCGGGCAATACCGGAATCGGGAAGTCCGGTTTCCACGGAAATCAGGCCCTGTTTGCGTTCGGTTTCCTTAAGATTGTCTGCCAGGATGGCTGCCAGTTTGATTTGTGTTTCGAGATCGAAAATTTCTTTTTCCAGCGCCTGGGACGTGCTGAAGTCCGCGCTCATGGTGGTATCCGTATCCTTGACAATGTCGCTTTTCGTCTTGAATTCGGTGATCTTTTTGTCCACGTCACTCAGGGCGGCTCCGAGTTCTTTCAGGCGGCTCTGGATGAAGTTTTCCGTTTTAAGGGCCGCCTTGTTTCGTTCATCCTTGGAAATTTGGTTGTAAACCTGGATGAGGTGGTTGAGGACGTCTTCCGCTTTCTGGGGATTACTGGCCGTCAGGGACATTTCCAGAAGGCTGGATTCTTTGGCGTCCGGACGGGTGACTGTCAGTCCGTGGAGCAGGTTGTTAGCAGTTTCAAGCACGGGCTTGTGCCGGACAATGACAGTTTTTTCATTCCACGCATCGGTCATCAGGGATGTTGGATGGATGGAAATGACGGCAAAGGGAAGTGTAAGAGGTTTTCCGTAAAACCCTTCCAGCTGGACTGATTCCCCCTGGTTATTGGAATGGCTAAGCATGAACCTCTTTTCATCTAGAGGCGTGATCTGCAGGGTACAGGCTCGTTGCTTATCGATCCGTTCAAAATGGACCAGCAGGGGGCTGGTTTTGTAGAGGTCGATTTCCCTGAAATCTTTTTTTTGCCAATAGGAAGTGTTGAGATTGAGGTCTTCCACCACTTTTTTCATTAATGCGGTGGATTTGAGGATGAAGCTTTCGTTGGCCAGGTTGGCTGCGCCGGAATCGATGCCCAGCTCTGCCATAATGCGTTCCGAAGATGCGTCACTGCTCGTTTTGGCATCGCGCATCAGGACGCTGGCCGTCTTCTGGTAAATGTAATTCTGTCGGCCGGCTAGGTAGTAAGCCGCCGTACCTCCGGCGAGGGCTGCCAGAATGATGATAAACCAGTAGCGGCGCAGGACGAGCAGCACCGTGTCCAGGGAAGTTGTTTCTTCTGTGTTTTCCGTAACAGGCGGAGTGGGAGCGGTATTATTTGCCATGGAGGAAAGAGGGTGGAATGTTGTTTGGAAATACTGGACCCCTGGGGAAGCGGTCCGATGCAATCGGACCGTCCCTATATTTCCGTTCACAGGTATGATTAAGCCGGATGAGAAAGAGGCGGAATGTCCGTTACAGGCACAGGGCGATCACGGCCAGAGTGACACCAAGCCCGGAGAGACCCCAGCCGTACCATTGAGCAGCGTCGCTGCGCGTGTTGACCTTGCGGTCTGAGGGTGTCACGTAAATGATGTCGTTTTGCTGGATGTAATAATAAGGAGAAGTGAACAAATCCTTGCTGCGCAGGTCGATGCTGGCGATTTGACGGGTTCCGTTGGTTTCCCTGATTAACGTGACGTCCCGGTTGCCGTCAATATTAAGGTCTCCGGCCCGGCTGATGGCCTCAAGAATGGTTACGCGCTGGCCTTCAATAGTGTAGGTTCCGGGAGCATTGACTTCGCCCAGAACGGAAAATTTGAAGTTCATGATCTGAACATTGACGGAGGCATCCCGGATGTAGTCATTGTTCTTGAGAGTCGCGGCAATGTCGGAGGCCAGCTGGGAGCAGGTTTTGCCCGCAGCCTTCATTTTGCCGATGACGGGCAGGACGATGCAGCCCTGGGCATCCACCAGATATCCTTTGGGTTTGTTGCTGGAGGTGCCGCTGGCGGAACCGATTTCAGACATGGCAAAGGGGGCGGTGAGCTCCGGCTGCTTGCTGCTGACCGCGATATAGAGCTGGTCATCCTTCTGGATGGTCGTCTGGTAGTTTGCCTTGATGGTTTCTCTGGAGTTTCCGGAAACATCCTGGATATAGAGTACTTCCTTGGGGCTGACGCAGGAAGGCAGGAGAGCGGCTCCGGCCATGGCCAGGGAGCACAGAATGGCTTTATTGATGAGGTTGTTTGTATTCATTTGGTGAGGAAGGAGGAAACGTTGCTTTTAGGAGGAAAGATGATGCTAAAAACAGGGAAAGAGGCCATTCCGGCTCAAAGGATTTTCTTCCTTGCCCCGGAAGCACCACGGGAATGGCGTGATGCCCTCCATGCTTTCAATCTTCCGGAAGTTTGAAAGAAAAAGGCCGCTATATGTTCAGTCATCATTTTAAATTTGATGATTTTGATTTTTTTTGTTTGAAACAAGCAAGGATTTGAAAAAGGGGGATATATTTCCCCTCACATGGAAAAATCGGGAAAATAATCATCAATAATGAAAAGATACTGGCAGAAGCAGTACCGCCGGGTAAAATGCCGGGGAGTGGCCGCTGACTTGCCTGCACATGAAAGTCGTGACTGGTTAACGGATTGTAATTTCAATGCCATGAGGAAGAGCATTCTCAATTAGCGGATTAACTATCCGCTGGAAAAAACCATGTATTGCACAATGTCCTCGCACAATGATGGGTAAATGTCATAATTGATTGAAAATCAAATTATATTTATTATATATCATGAAATTTGAAATAAGCTCGGCCAAAAAACATTCACAGATATTCTCTATGATTTGCCAATCTGTTTTTTCCGCCTGTGAATCTGCGTAAATTCCTTTTTTTTAAAAAAATAGTTTGACAGCGGATAGTTAATCCGCCCGCAAAAAAAGAGTCCGAATTTTTCATCCGGTTTCTCACAGGTCATTACATTGACCAACAACGATTTATACTTATTCAGCATACTGTTCGTTAAGAGCTTCCACGATTCCCCTGGAAGCTTCTGGAATGTTGATACCCGGGCCGAAGATAGCCACAACTCCGTTTTCCTTCAGGAAGTCATAGTCCCGGACGGGAATAACACCGCCACAGAAAACCAAGATGTCCAGAACGTCTCTTTTTGGTTTCGTTCCAGTTTTTTATGGGATACGGGCATGCCCGTATCCCGGAGTTCGCTTTCCAGGTCTGCAGGAATGGAACAGCCGCGTGTGGAAACGAGAATACGATCCGCCATCTGATCCACAAAGACACCGGGGATTCCATCCCCTGCCCCGTCCATGACCCGGAACATATCCGTATCCGGCGGAATCAATTCCCTGTTGCGTTCCACGCAATGATGATCATTTCTCTCTACGGCAGAGCAAAGAGTAACGGATGAAGAACGTTCCCGCAATGTCAAAGAAGCAGGAGCCTTATTTCCTCCGGAGCAAGAGTTCCGCCAGGAAAAAACGGTCACCCGGACGGCCCAGTTTTCTCAAATCGGATGATTACAAAAAATTGCCTGCAAGGCAGAACCTTGCAGGCAACAACATTTTTAACTGCCGGAAAAGAGATTCTCAAGCTCTTCGGCGGCGAGCCATCAGGGCCACCAGCCCCAGCAGGCTCAGGGACGCCGTGGCCGGTTCCGGAACGCTGGCTGTTTCTCCGGAAATAGCCAGAGCATTGAACGTAGGCGTGTGGGCGGAACCCGGAGTATTCACCGTCAGAATAATTTCGCCATCTTCATTGGCAATAACGTCACTAATGGTGTACCCCGTGGGAGTCCGGGCCTGAATTGTCTGAGAGTTCGCACCTATGGAAGGATCCGCGCTGCCGTAGGTATTGGAAGTCACCAGGGAATTCCAGGCACCGGCCCCCTCAAGCGGACACCCGGTAACAAGGGCAATCTGGTAGGAAGCACCAGCCACCAGACCGGAAATAGTCAGGGAAAGAGAAGCTCCTTTGGGGCCGGAGATAAAGGTCTGCCAAGAGTTTCCGAAAGAAATCTGGTTTTCCATGAAAGAATCCAATCCCTGTGTATCAAAAGAAGTTCCGGAGGAAACCCAGTCCCCAGAAGCGGCGGAAGAAGCAGAACCCAGATTCGCGGAAGAGGATGCCGTAGCCAGGGTTGCAACAAATCCTGAACCGGAATCGGTTACAGAAACAGTCTTGGCAGGAGTTTCCGGAAGCAGAGAACTGTTAAAATCAAATAATACAGTAGCAGCACTCGCGGAAAGCGCGGATACCACAGCCAACATGGAAATAGAGGCGATTCTTCTCATAAATAGCAGGTAAACAGCAACTGATTTCAGTAAGTAACGGATTTGAAATTCGCTGGATGTTTCATAACTCATGAAAAAATGTCGAACGGCACATTTTTTTTAATAGATATTTAGGCTAATAATAAATAATCAAATGGATATGAAAAATAATCATTGAAATTGATTCGGTTTTATTGATTTGCGGTGCAGGGGCGGTCTTTTCTCAGGTAAAAAAGGGAATTCCTGGCGATACTCTTCCAGAGTGGCAAAAGTGTTTAAAAACCGTATTTCCGGTCCGTAAGCCGGCAATTCCTGTTTTGAGGGAAGCGGATTCGGGCAATTCTTTTTCTTCCCTGTTTAGCCTTGAGTTTGGGGCGAAGAATTGCTAGAATAGAAACAGGTATGGCATTGGATATGCAGGAACGTCATGCATTTGAGCATGAAGAGGGGCGTTCCCCTGTTTGGATTGGAATGGCATGGGGTGCCGTGTCTTTGTTGGGGGGGGTGGCTCTTCTGGCTGCTATGCTGACATTTGATGTGCGGGAAATAGGCTGGAGTTATTTAAATGGCTCCGGGCTGGTTATACCGGGTACCTCCAATGTGCTGGGAACGGCGGGATTATATGGTGCAGGAATTTTTTATTGGATGCTGGGAGGCATGGCCTGGATGCTGGTTATCCTGTTGGAGTGGTGGGGGCTTTACCGCCTGCTCCACCATGGAAGGCTGCCCCGAAGCGTGGTTTACGGCGGTTTGTTCCTGTTGTTGTTCGGATGCCTGTTTCTGACGGCCGGGCATGTGCCGGGGAATGAATGGGTGGCGCGCCACCAGATTCAGGGCGCCGGGGGGCTGGCGGGCCATTTGCTGGGAACTGGTCTGTTTCTTCCGTTGGCCGGGAGATCCGCTGTGCTGGCGTTTTCCGGGCTGGGCTATTTGCTGGCCTTGGTTTATGCCGCCGGGATGCGTCCCCGGCCGTTTTGCCGGGCCATGCTGCGGGAATGGCGTGCCTGGCGTATGAACAGGAAGGAAAAAAAACTGGCGCGACAGACCGCTCTGCTTGCCAGGGAAGCTGCCCGCGTGAGGGCCAGCATGGAAGATGCCGCTTTGTCCGCTCCCAGGCCGGTTAGAAAGGGCCGGGCTTCCGTTCCCCGTCTGCAGCGCACCGGGGACGATCTGGAAAGTTTGTATCATGAAGCGGCGGCGGTTGCTCCGTCCAAGCCGGAGGATTCTGTTCCGCCTCCCAGCGCCCCGCGAACCCAGGGCCGCCTTCCCCTGGCTCCGCGCCCCAGGATTACCGTTGCGGAACCGGCGGAAATGAAGCCCGCGCCCAAAGAGCAGCCTTTTTCCAAATTGTCCACTCCTCCCACGGAGGAATTCCGCGAGTATGAGCTGCCTCCCTTTGAACTGCTGCATTATGAAGAAAAGCCGGAAGGCCCTACGGCAGAGGACAAGGAAGAAATGCTGGAAATACAGCAGAAGATTATTGATACCCTGACGACATTCCGCGTGGACGTGACGCCTGGGGATATTACCCGAGGCCCGACCATCACCCGTTATGAAGTGTATCCCGCGCGCGGCGTGCGCGTAAATACTTTTGACCAGTATGCGAAGGATATTGCGCTGGCGACCAAGGCGGAAAGCGTGAACATCGTGGCCCCCATTCCGGGCAAGGATACGGTAGGTATTGAAATCGTCAACCGGAAGAAGGTGGCCGTTCCCCTGCGGGAACTTTTGCAGGATCCCGCTTTTTGTTCCCCCAAGAAAAAGATTCCGCTGGCGCTGGGGAAGGACGTGTATGGACGTACCGTGATCGGGGACTTGGCGTCCATGCCGCACCTGTTGGTGGCCGGCGCCACCGGATCCGGAAAATCCGTGTGCATTAACAGCATTATTTCCTCCATGCTCCTGAAATTCCGTCCGGATGAACTGAGGCTTATTCTGGTGGATCCGAAAGTGGTGGAAATGCAGCCTTATTCCAAGCTGCCGCATCTGATTGTTCCGGTGGTGACGGATCCCAAGAAAGTTCCCAATGCCCTGCGTTGGTGCGTGAATGAAATGGAGCACCGCTATCATTGCTTTGCCAAGGTGGGTGTGCGAAACTTTGAAGCTTTCAACAAGCGCCCGCCGGATGTTCCTGCGCAAGAGACGGAGGAACCGGAAGACGGGCAGGTGGATGAATCTTTGGCGGAATCCATTGCCAGAGACCTGGAATCCCAGGGGGAATGGCCTGTGGAAGAAGATGATGAACTGGATCTGGAGGACGACGGAGTTATTCCTGAACGCTTCCCCTACATCGTCATTATTATTGACGAACTTGCGGACCTGATGCAGACAGTAGGAGCGGACATAGAAACGAATATTGGACGTCTTACCCAAAAGGCCCGTGCCGCAGGCATCCACCTTATTGTGGCGACGCAGACGCCAAGAAGGCAGGTGGTGACGGGGACGATCAAGGCCAATATCCCGACGCGCATCGCTTTCCAGGTGGCGAGCGGTACGGATAGCCGTGTGATTCTGGACAGGCAGGGGGCGGAAAAACTGGTGGGCAAGGGAGACCTTCTGTATTTGCCGCCGGGTTCCGCCCAGGTGGAGCGGGCGCAGGGAGCCTTTATCTCTGACGATGAAGTGGAAGCCCTGGTGGCCCACTGTGCTTCCCAGGCCAAGCAGAAATTCCATGAAGAGGTTCAGAAGTCCCTGGACGAGCCTTCCCGCGGAGGTGCGGACAGTCCGCTGGATGACGCGGAAGAGGAATGCTATGCCAAGTGCCTGGAAGTGGCTGTTGTGGAACGTAAGGTAAGCACCTCCCTGCTGCAGCGGCGTTTGAGCATTGGATACGGCCGTGCAGCGCGCATGATGGATTTGCTGGAATCCCGCGGCATTATTGCCCCGGCGGATAATACCAACCGTCCACGCAAGGTGCTGGTGGAATGAAACGATGAAAAAACTCCCCATGAGACGAATTGTTTCCCTACCTGTTCTGGCGGCGTTTGTGGTGCTGGGGGCCTCCTGTTCCCAGCAGGTGCAGCAGCCCGTTAAGAAAGCAGTCCCTCCCCCCGTATATGTGGGCAAGGTGGAGCAGGTGTATCCTAATCATCATTATGTGCTGATTGCTCTGGCCGGGAATGTTTATGAACCGGGAACCGTGCTTATCTCCCAATCTCCGGGCCGGGAAGAAAAATGCAGAGTCGCCAACCTGATTGTGACGGAGGAGCGAATGGGGCGTGCGCGCATTCCTGCGGATATCCGCAGTGGCGCTGTGGAGGCGGGGGACCTGGTGTTCCTGTATCGGAACCTGGCTGTTCCGGAAAGTACCGGAAAGATGGATGAGCAGAAGCCGGTCAGCCCTGAACCGGAAACGGATGAAGACAGCAAGGTTGTTGCTCCGCCGATTGCCCCGGACGGCGGCAGGACGGCGGACGGGCTGATGCCTCTGCCCGGGGAGCAGCCTGTTCCGGCCTCTGCGGATCAGGAGCGGATTTCCCGAGAGCGGGAGAAAATACTCCGGGAGTTGGAAAGCGTTCCGGACAGGCTGGAAGAACCGTGGAGCAGGACTTTCTCCGGAAAACCGGTGGAAAGATAACCGGATGCGGAGGTATCCGCAATGTTTCCCAGGGCGGGAAGGAGCTCCTGAAGATGAGGCCAGGTATTGGGAATTCAGATATCAGTTTCTTTGAAACGGACGGATGACCTGTTCCAGTATTCCTGATAAACCCGATCCTCCTGTCCATCCAGATTCAACTGGTACAGGCGGAAAGTGACCGGAATATTTTTGGGTTGCCACAGCTCTTCATAGGAATATTGGTAGCGCATGCCCAGCTGTTTCATGACGCCTCCGCTGCGGGGATTCCTGATATCGTGTGTGGCCGTGATGTAGGGCATGCCGTCTTTCTTCAACCGGGCGACAACAGCCCTGGCCGCCTCCGTGGCAAAGCCTCTGTGCCAGAACTCTTGAAGCAATCCGTAGCCGAGGTCATGGCTGTCGTCCGTGCCTGCGTGGATATACCCTGCCGGGAGGTTGCTGTTTTTCGGGCAGATGGCGTAATGATACCCGTAAGGCCGTTTGTACACTTCCCGGTACTTTTCTTTGAACAGGGACGCCGCTTCTTCCAGGGAGGTTAATGGAAACCACGGCAAATACGTGTTTACCTCTTCATTGCTGTAAATATTGAACAGGGCCTCCAGATCATTTTCCGTGAATTTTCTCAGTATTAATCTCTCGGTTTCCAATAAGGGGGTATTGGCGGAATTCATGGATGGAGCTTAAGGTTTTTTTCCGTTTAATTTTACTATTTACACAAGGGGTGTCAAATGATCCGGTTCATGCTTAGGCCTGATGTTGCGGTACGGGTTCCTGCCTGTTTCCCG
This sequence comes from Akkermansia sp. UNK.MGS-1, assembly GCF_000980515.1. Taxonomy (NCBI): domain Bacteria; kingdom Pseudomonadati; phylum Verrucomicrobiota; class Verrucomicrobiia; order Verrucomicrobiales; family Akkermansiaceae; genus Akkermansia; species Akkermansia sp. UNK.MGS-1. The sequence continues at coordinate 108,430 of NZ_LBCB01000005.1, forward strand.
GGATGCCGTTTTGCTGCCGGCGCGTATGGGGGGGACAGCAGAAGCGTGCATGGCAACAGTTTTCCCAAATGGGGAAACTGCCGTATGTTTTTCCGGATATGTCTATTTTTTAGATTCATTCAATATTTGCTTGTTTTTTCACGGCGTCTTATTAGGATGCTTTCGCTTACGCAACCAGATGACTAATTTATGAAATCCATCAAAGGAACAGAAACAGAAAAGAATCTTCTCAAGGCTTTTGCCGGGGAGTCAGAAGCGCGCAACCGCTACACCTACTTTGCCGGCGTAGCCAAGAAGGCCGGGTACGAACAGATTGCCGCTATCTTTCTGGAAACGGCCGACAATGAGAAGGAACATGCCAAGGTATTTTTCAAACTGCTGAAAGACGCTTGCGTTGAAGTAACGCACGCCGTCTGCACGGCTCCCCTGGAATCTACGGAGGATTGTCTGCTGGCCGCAGCCGCCGGCGAGCATGACGAATGGTCCGACATGTATCCTGCGTTTGCCGAAGTAGCGGACAGGGAAGGATTCCCCGCCATTGCGGAAACTTTCCGCAAGATTGCCTCCGTGGAGCAGCACCATGAAGCCCGCTACCTCAAGCTGGCTGAAAATGTGCGCGAAGGCAGGGTTTTTGCCAAGGAGAAGGAAATCCAGTGGAAGTGCCGCAACTGCGGTTATGTACATACCGGTTCCACTGCCCCCAAGGTATGTCCGGCCTGTGCACATCCCCAGGCATTCTTTGAAGAATTGGCGGACAATTTTTAATAACTTTTTATCCAGAGATATGGTTGAGGCCGGTTTCACGAGCTGATCGTGCAATCGGCCCTCTTTTTGGACTACGGACGCCTTACGCTGATGGACAGGGAACGAACGGATGCGGCTTGGGAAAAATATGGACGCAGCCTCTGGAATGTTGCCGGAAGCTACGGGTTGGGCATCGCCCTGATGCTGATTCTTCTGGCACTGACTTTTGCCGGAACGCTGTACCAGGTGAGGCTGTCTTCCTCCATGGGGTCGGAGGCTGCCATAGAGTCTTTTTTCGGGGCGGCGTATGTGCTGATACCGCTGGGCGGGGAGAACTCCCTGATTTCCCTGCCTCTGCCCGGCATGGGCATTACCTGCGTCCTACTGTTCATCAACCTGCTCATAGGCGGGATGTTCCGCATCCGGTGGACCTGGAGGCACGCGGGCGTGCTGGTGGCTCATGGTGGTATTTTGCTGCTGCTGGCAGGCATCATGCTGGGCAACAAAATGACGGTGGCTGTGGAACAGGTGGAACTGCCCCAGGGGGACCGGGTGCACGAATCTTCCCTTCCGTTTGATTTGCGCCTGAACCGCTTTGTGCCGGAGTTTTATCCGGGAACTTCCAAACCTAAATCCTATGAATCCCAGGTAACCGTCTTCCCGGAATCCGGCGGTCAGTATGACGCCGTTATTCGCATGAACGAGCCTCTGCGCCTTTCCGGCTGGACGCTGTACCAGATGAGCTGGGGTCAGGATTCCCTGCATCTGGGCAGGCTTATCTCCATTCTCCGCGCTTCCCATAATCCCCTGGAGCAGATGCCCAAATGGTCCTCCTACATCATCGCTGCAGGGTTGCTGTGGCATTTTGGCTGTGTTTTCGGCAGATACCTGCGCCGCAAACCCAGGCTTGCGGCTGCCGAATCGGAGGTGAAGGAGGAACCGCAGGCTGCTTCCGCCTCCGGCGGAAAAAAACGTCTGCGCCTGGCAGGCATTTGCCTGCTGGTAGCGGCCATCTTCGGCATCGGCATGCTGGCGGCGCGGCCTGCCGTCCATCCGGTTCTGGTGGAACATTATGTGCCCTGGTCTTCCTTTTTGGTGGAACGGGCCGGTGCCATGGCCGTTCAGGACGGCGGCCGCCTGAAACCTGTTTCTACTTATGCGGGTTTCCATCTGCTCCGGACGCTGGGTAAAAGAAGCTTGGTGATTGATACGCCGGAAGGGAAAAGGAAGCTCTCCCCAGTGGAATGGATGCTGGACAGCATGTTCCGTCCGGAGCTGGCGGAACAATACCCTGTTTTTCTGGTCAATCGAGAAGAGGTGGTCAGGCGCCTGCACCTGCCGGACCAGAAAGACAAGCGGAAAAAATACTCTTATGCGCAGCTTGCGGAACGCTGGGAGGAAATGACCCGTGCCGTCCGGGAAATCCGGTTGCTGGGAGAAACTAATCTGACAGAAGCCCAGAAGGAAATTCTGTCCCTTGCCCGCAACTTTGACGTGGTGCGGGGTTGGATGCTTGGCTCCCGAATCATGCTGGAAGACCCCGCCGCCATGGAACGGATGGAATTCCCGCGCTGGTTTCCTGCTGTCGGCCGTGATGGAGAACGCCTGTGGACGGCTGCCCCGGACAAAGCTGCCGGAGCCTTTTTGGCAATGGCGTCCCTGCTGGAACGCAAGGCAGTTGGCATGGCAGGGGCGGAGGCTTCCGCACTGCGGATGAAAGCGGAAGGCCTGCTGCTGGAAAAGCTGGTTCAGCCCAATGAAGCCGCCTCCGCCGGAGAGCGGCACGGCCTGGAAAGAGAAATTTTCTACTATCGTCTGGATCCGCTTTATGTTTCCCTGGCTGTCTTTGTGGCGGCGTTCGTGTGCCTGCTGCTCTGCGCGCTTTTCCGCCCGGTCGCCAACGCTCCCCTCTGGCGGCGTTTTCTCCGGCCCGGAGGTTTCAGCCTGGCGTGGCTGACAGGCGCGGGCGGAGCCGGAGTGCTGGCTGCGGCATTGCTCATCCGCGTGCTCATCACCATGAGGTCCCCGGTGGGCAATACGTATGAAACCATCGCTTTCATCGCCTGCATGGGGGTGCTCTGCGCTCTTGTGGTGGAACTTTTCAGTAAAAAGGGAATCGTATTGGCGGCGGGGCTTTTGCTTGGGGCTTTCTCCTGTCAGATGGGGATTTTGTATGAATCCTCCCAGGCTGTGGACCATATGGATCCCCTGGTGGCCATCCTGCGCTCCAACTTCCTGCTTTCCACCCATGTCATTACCATTGTGCTGGGGTACGCGGCCGGGTTGCTGGCGGCGGTGCTCTCCCATATATACCTCCTGGCTTCCCCCCTGCGCCTGATCGGCGGAAAAACGGAACAATCCCTGGACCGCATGGCTTACGGCATCTTGTGTTTTTCCCTGGTGTTTACGCTGGTGGGAACGGTTTTTGGGGGTATTTGGGGCAATGAATCCTGGGGGCGCTTCTGGGGCTGGGATCCCAAGGAAAACGGAGCGTTGATGATTGTTCTGTGGCAATTGACCGTATTGCATGCCCGGAAAGCCGGATGGCTGTCTTCCTGGCTGCTCCACTTCAGCAATGTGGTGGGCGGCGTTATCATTGCCTTTGCCTGGTGGGGCGTCAATATGCTGGGAGTGGGGTTGCACTCCTACGGGTTCACCTCCGGTCGGGATGCGTTAGACATGTTCTATGGGGCCGAGGCTGTATTGTGCGTCCTCTTCATTATCCTGCATTACCGTGCTCTCCGGCGTGTGGACATCAGGTAGGGAAACAGGTTTCAGAGATAATTCGCAAGCATATTCCCGGAAAGGAACAGGAAATTTTCACCTGCCTTCTTTTCTTTTTCCGGAATTTGCGGTGTCCGGAGTTTACTGATACGGAGAACAAGGAGATGAAAACGCATTTTTCTCATTTTCTCCTTGCCGGGTCCGGTTTTCCGGTATATATTCCCGCCACCTCATGCACGGATAGCTCAGTGGTAGAGCGGCTGTCTTACACACAGTTGGTCGGGGGTTCGAATCCCTCTCCGTGTACCAAAAGCTTTCTTTTTGAATAAAAAGCCCGCACAATGAAAGTGCGGGCTTTTTCGTTGTTTTTTAGAGGGTTAATTAATAAATAGTTTGTTAGGTGACAGGGTATGACGGGATATGAATAGTTGCTTTTTGATGCTAGTTATGATGCTATATCAGGCATGGCGTTTTTGAGATGCAGAAAGGGATCTCGGTTTTGGCATGCTTGTTTTTATGTGCCCACCGCATCCGGCAAGTGGAAACTTGTCACTCATAGTACCAAGATTGAAGTTGCTCCGGCGGGTGCTATATCTGAGAAGGATGCTCAGAGGCTTTTAAACAGCGGTATGGAGCGGGAGAAGGTGGAGGCTCTAAAGGAGGCGGGGATGTCCGCGACGGATGCGCGGAAGCTGGCTCAAAAGGTGGCTGATGCGTGGGAGTCCGCCGCAAAGAAGGGATGGACTGTTTTCCATATACGGAAGGTGATTGGGGAGTTGGCTGTAGAGGTGACAGGAGAGGAGGTTTCTGCTCCTACTGTGCGTGCTTGGTTTGGCGATTTTATTGCCGGGTTGGGCAGAAAGGGGAAGTCTGTTGCGACTGTCCGGAATTATCGGAATGCCGCAAACAGGTTTTATACATTTTTGGAAGACAGGGTTGATTGGTCAATGGAACGTATTACTCCCCGCATGATGAATGATTTTATGCTGGAACTGGCCGGAATGTTTGCCGTCAAGACAGTGAAGAAGGAGTTTGGGATGGTTTGCGCTGTTTTTAATGCTGCTGTTAAGTTGGGTGTGATTGAGAGGAATCCCGGAATGGGAGTGGAGCTGCCGAGGGATAAAAAGACGGATTCTGGAAGAATTGCCCGGCGCGGTTTTACGCTGGAAGAGTTGCGGAGAGTGTTGGAGCGATGTGATGAGGAGTGGAGGAGTATGGTGTTGTGTTCTCTTTATCTTGGTGGCCAGAGGTTGGGGGATGTGGCGATGCTGAGGTGGGATGCTGTGGATTGGGAAAAGGGAGTGGTGAAATTGGTGACTCAAAAGACGGGCCGGGAGATGGTGGTGCCGATGGTTCCGGTTTTGGCCGGAGTGTTGCGCGAGCGGCAAACTGTCTGTGGAGAGGATGCCGTGTTTGTTCATCCGTCCCGTGCCGAGATGTATGAGCGGTCTGGGAGCGGCAGGTTGTCTGCGGAGTTTTCCGGGATGTTGTTTGATGCCGGTTTGATTGACCGTGATCCACGATTGGCCGGGAAAAGATACAGGAAATTAACTCCTGCCAGAGACGGAAAGAGAAGGGTGAAGAATGAGCTGTCTTTCCACTCTTTGCGTTATACTGTAGCAACGATGCTGCATGATGCAGGAGTGGTTCCGGCGATGGTGCAGGAGATTGTAGGGCACTCTTCCGCCGCCGTGCATGCCGGGTATATTAAGTTTGGAGCGGAGGCGACGGAGAAGGCGTTGGAGAAGTTGCCGGAGTTGTAAAGTTTTTTCTTTATCTGATTTAAATTATAATTATTGTGACGATATGTGTGCAATGCGATTGGTAAGTAAGAAGGAGAATCCTGTTAGTGCGCTTTTGGCTTCTGAAAGTAGAGAACGCGCAAAAAAGTTTATAGATATACGGGTATTGTCTACCGAAGGGATAGAGGATGAAATAGATGTTTTGAGAAAATTGGCCAAAGATTATTATGAGGTCTGTGATGAAAATGTAAAACTTAAGAAAAATATATATGATATTAACAATGAATTGAATAAATTAAATTCTATAAGAGAAAAAGAGGTTGAGTTATTAGGGGTTTTAAGGGGGGAATTATATTCTTGTTGGGTGAATTCTAATTGTTTTATTCAAGGGACAATTTTCTTTTTCGCTGTAATTTTAAGTGTCATAGGATTTATATACGATGGTTCTTTTATTGGTCCTTTCGTGTTGTTTTTAATTGGGAGTCTGTTATCTCTTTTGAAGGGGTGGGATAGAAATGAACATTATGATTCTATGATGTATATTTGTTCAAAATTGTTGCTTGATAATAAGGTTGTGGATAGCAATGGAGATGATTGCCCTTTAACAATGAAAGAGCGTCTTGGTGTGGTAATGGTTGTTGTGCTAGTGACAATTTTTTTGAGTTTCATTACTGTGGATTGGTCAGTTATTTTTTGATGGAAGGAGTTTGAGCGCGTGTTTTGTTAGAAAAATGCAGATTCTAACAAATATTTCTTGAAGAGAAGGTGTAATTGTGGCAAGGAGTGGCTTAGTTTATTGGGGACAGTTTTTCCCAAATATCCAAGTCAAAATCACAATTAGAGAAGTAATAACCGATGATGTTACGCAGAGCCTGATTTTCTCTTTGCGCCCGGATTAGTTCCGATGCGCAGTATGCCGAGAGTTTCTTCGGTTGTGCGTTTCCGGGTGGCGGGATCGGAAGATTCCGTATGGGAGGGGAGGCCTTGTTTGGCTGTCTCCTGTTTTTCCGTGCCTTGTTGTTGAGAGGCCAGCCGGGCAGCAAGGCGTTCTCCTATATCTTCTTGTTCACTGCACCACTCCACCGCCATTGTACAGTAAGCGGAGAGTTCCATGCGGAGGCGTAGAGCTTCTTTTTCCACCCGTCTTTGAGTGTCGTAGTCCAAGCGCAATTCCATTTTCCCGCGATTGTCCTGATTCGGCAAATTAGAAGGTTGTATAGAAGATTGATATTGTGTTTGAAGCATCAATTCATTAATTTTCAAAATGGCCTTAGCAGGGACAATACCTTTAGTTTCAAACCATTTTTCTACAGTTCTTTTAGATTTGGCTCCACATTGTTTAGCGAGCCATTCTCGGTCTTTTCCTATTGTTTTGAGCCAAGATTTTATTTGTTCTTTGCTAGGCGTCATGCGCTAACAATACGGTCTTTTTGCGTATTGGCAAGATGATTTTATTTCTTGTTTACGAAAAAAAACCGTGTTTTGTTGTTGACGAACACGGTGTTTTTTCGTATTTGGGTGACATGCGAAAGACAGAGCGACCGGAAATAGATTGGTTGGGCCTGAGTCCGCGAGCAATGGCGCGGGTGATGGAGCTGAGTGAGCAATTAAAAATTACTCCTAAAAAGGCGTTTGAGTTGATGGTGGCGGAAGCTGCCACACAGGGAGCCGATGTGAAAGAAGCATCCGCAAGCAGGAAGAAGCTGAGAGCGGGGACTGTGGCATGATGGATTTGATGGAGGAGGAGTTGATGTTGCTGGGGTGGGATTACAGTCACAGTCCTTTTTATTGAAAAGATTTTATCTCCCGGCTCCAAGGTGGAGGCCAAGAACAACAACCAACAACTGAATGATATGGGTGTAATTGAAGATGATGGCTGGCATGGGGTTAATCCCTGTCCGGGAGGCCATTTTCTGGCGCAGGATGAGGAGAGCATCAAGCCCAGCCTGCGGAGGGATGAGAGGGCATGGTGTCCTTTGGTTCCCTCCGCAGGAAGGGTGCTCCCGGTGAGGATGGGTGATTTGCCTTGGGGAGGCAGGCCTTGCATGCGGGCGTATGGTACTCCGGGGAGGTGCTGCCGGGTGAGAGGGTGGTTGTGGGGGATTGGGGTAGTGGCGTGTTTTGTGTTGATTGGAGGTGTTTATGTCTGCGGCTGATGATTTTAACAAGATTTTGTTTGCGGATGCCGTGCTGGATTTGCTGGCCGCGAAAGTAGTGGAACGGTTGGCTGCAACGGGAGGCGGGCAGGATAAGGCTGCCGGGGTACAGGTGAAGGTGGAGAGTGGGCAGGATTGGGTGAGTGCTAAGGTGGCCCGTGCGGTGCTGGGGCGTAGTGATTCATGGCTTCACCGGACGGCCCAGCAGCATCCAGAGATTAAGCGATCCATGAAGCAACCGCACCAGAAGGTGGGGCGTCCGCTGTACAGTCTGCGAAGGATTTACCGAATTTTGGAAGATTCCGAAACAACCAAGAACCAAGACCATGAATAACAATGTGAAAGAACGGCCCATTCTGTTCAGCGCGGACATGATCAGGGCGTTACTACAGGAATACAGCATGCCCGGCCAGTACAAGAACCAGACGCGCCGCACGCGCGGCCTGAACCGGTTTAATGATTTCCCGGAGCACCTGAAAGAAAGAGGCTGGGAGATTCCAGAATTCGTCGAAGTCAAACCCGGCTTATGGCTGGCTGTCTGCAATGACGAACCGGATGATGATTTTAATCCGTGGGTAAGATGCCCCTACGGGAAAGCGGGTGATCGACTGTGGGTAAGAGAAACGTTTTTCGAGGTATATGATGATCAATTCCGGCCCACCGGGAAATACTGCTACGCCGCCACTCACCAAGGATATGTACATGTCTTGGACGAGGATGGAGGCATTAAAATAAACAAAGATGGAACGGAAGCGTCACCTTGGAAATCTGGTATTCACATGCCCCGGAAAGCGGCGCGGATTTTGTTGGAAATTACAGAAGTAAGAATTGAGCGGCTGTTAGACATTACACCGCAGGATGCCCAAATGGAGGGCATTGAAAGCGTCTGGCACGACGAAATAACTGATGCCCACTTATGGAAGGATTATTCAGGGAAATCCAATGGGCACATTTTTGCCCGGATGTCTTACTTTTCCCTGTGGGATAAATTAAAGGGAGCCGGATCTGCCCATTTGAATCCGTGGGTGTGGGTGATTAAGTTCAAGGTTTTAACGATTAACGGAGAATTGAAATGAAGAAGCTTTTATGTCCGCTGTGCGGGGAAATGCCAGAATATATTGAATTCGGATGCGGAGATGGAGAATCCGATTTAATTCAGTGTAATTGCGGATTATGCACTTCTGCTGGATCTTACCCAAACGGAGAAGAAAACTGCTGGAAGGACTGGGAAAAGCTTGTTTCCAAGTTTCCGCCTATCATGAGGGTCTGGCCGGGGGACAAGGTGAAACTTTTCGGGGAACGGCGGGCTAGAAGGATCATTGGGAAAAATGCGGGCCGGGGTGTTCTTTATCTGGAAACGGTTTCCGGGCCGCCTGACCCCGTGCGGCAGGATGATGTGATTCTGTGGCCATGGGAGCTTAACAGGAAGGAGGGCCAGCAATGATGCAGAACACATTTTATTGGGAGGCCGCCCGGTACATATCCGTGGCGATCATACCCGGTGCGGGGGCAAGGTATTTCACTTACGCCAACGAATCTGACGCCCGCCGCCATGAAACCAGCATGAGGGAGTGGCACGGCTCCCAGGGCAGTTTCACATATTACACCATCCGAGACGCCGGGAACATCCTGCGGGCGGCGGAACATTGGACCATGTGCCGGGATTGTAAACGATGCCGACCCTCCCGGCCCCATCTCCGCCAACAGGGGAAACAGCATGAATGCGACCTCCTGGGAACGGATGGGCACTGGTACGTGGACCCGGAGAAGGACGGCTGCACCTGGGGAACCAGAAGGGAGGAAGAACACAAACCGGAAACCAACAGTAATGATTAACATCCTCTTATCCATCAAAAAGCTTTTTTCTGTTTCTAAGAAAAAATTCCCTCAAACAAAAAAGAATGAAAAGGAATTTGTTTTCAAGCCGTGTTGCAGAAATTGCATTAACAATGAAGGAGATTTTTTTTGCTACACATACGGATTGTTTAACACTCCTGAAAGCTTAAATGATTATTGTCAAGACTGGGAGCTAGCAGACGACTGTGAAGAATAGTAAAAACGATTAACAATTAACAAGAAAGAATATGAATAAACAACGCCGCAAAGAGTTGGAAGATCTGCATGACGACCTCCAAAACCTTCTCGAAAAGCTGGAAACGATCATGGAGGAAGAAGAAGAGTATAAAGATAACCTCCCGGAAAACATGATCAACCGCATAGAGCAATCATACAATGCCATTTACTCCATGCAGGAAGCCTGTGAATGCATAACAAGTGCCATAAACAACCTTGAAGAAATCGAATAATCCCCATGAAGTCTGGAACGATAAAAAAGAAAAAGTCCGTAAGAAGGACAAAGGCGGCACCAAAGACGGTTGTCCGGCAAAGTTACATCTTGCGCAAGCGGCGCCTGCTGGCCATGCTTTGGAATCGCGTGAATGAGATTGAAAAGCGCGTGCCGAAGTCTCTGGATGAAGCCGTGGAGTTATCCCGGCAGTCCCGAAGATGGAGGAAGAGACTGGCAAGGTTTACCAAATTGAAAACAACGGCATTTCTGGCTTATGCCCTGCTTGTGGATTGCTGGGGTAAGTCACTACTGCTTGGAGCCGGCACCCGGAAGAAGATGGAGGATCTGATCAACAGCTCCGAATCAGTCAGGAATGCCGGGTATAAACTGGTTTGCCTGAGCGAGCTGATGACAGGTTCACCGCAGATCGACAAGATGGCATTTGCACAGGGGAAGGAGGGCCTATGAAGCTGACGCCTGAACAGAAAGCCTTTTTTGAGTACGGGAAAGCTCTTGGGAAATTGGAAAAATTTAGAGACGACCATAAAGGATGGAAGTGTGTTAATTTCCTCTCTAGGCGTCACTATTGGAGAAGCGGAAACTATGTTTGCTGCGAGACCCAAGATGTTACTGAACAGCACGCCCTGCTTATCCGTGACGCTTGGCAGAAACGAGCCGCATGCCGGGCGTGGGTGCCAATGGAGGACAGGTACTGCGGTAATTGCAAATATTCAGAGCGCAATGAATGGGATGTGCCATGTTGCGAATGATCTCATGTCAATATCGGAGAAAGCATAGACCGATGGGAGCCGAGAAAGGAGGAACAGGACAATGACTGAGCGGGAAAAGGCTTTTGAGAAAGCCAGAAAGATTTACGCCCTTGTTCAGGAGGGAATAGACGGAGAAAAAGAATCCGCAAGAGTGGCGTTTGAACGCATTTGCCGGGCACACGGTTTCGGCGAAGATGATTTCAATGATGAAATAATCGGCGAGTTTGAGATGGAGTATAAAAACCAGATGGAAATGAAGCTGGTCGCCCAGATTGCGGCGGTGTGCCGGGGTTCCTACGGTTCTTATGAATACAAATCGTATTTCAAGACGGTGTATCTAAAAGTTTCCCGGAAAGATTACGTCAGGGCCATGATTATGTATGATATGCTGTTGCCCCATTTCCGGAAGGAGTTTAAGAAGGGCAATAACAAGTACAAGGAAAATTTGAAGTACTGGTCTGATGCGGAGGTTATCGGTGAACATGGTGCGAGGTTTTGCATTTTGAAGCGCAAGCGGATTAAAGCCGAACAGGCCCGGTTCCGAAAGAAGTTCGCTTCCGCTTTTATTCTGGCTCATGATTTATTTCCCAAAAAAGAGAATGGGGAGTATGTAAAAGTCGAGGAATGGGAAGATGAAAATGAACAGGGGCAGAAGCTGATCGGCAAGCCCGGCGGCAGGAAGAAGGCGTTTCAGAAAGTCGATATGGAGCAGGTGATGATCTCCATGGGGATTTCCAAGATGGAAGTAAGGGACAGAGTAACCAACGGAGAATTGCCGGCATGAACAAGAACTATGAATTCGTCTATTCCCGGAGCCACGACGAAATGAGGGCCAAGGGAACCAATATCTACGTTACGCAGGAAGGAATCCACGAATGGAGCGCAATCAGGCGTCCTTGGAATTGGACAGAGCAAAGACACTACAGTTCCACTCCGTCAGGAGCCGTTAATAAGTTGTTGCGGGCGGAAGAGAAAGAAGGATGGAGATAAAGAGAAATGAAGGACTGGACAGGCAACAAAAGGACGTTAGGAGCCTTGCTGGGCGCATCCAATCACACCTCCGAAGAACGGCAACGGGAAGACTACTATGCAACAGACCCGGCTATGGTTAGGGATTTGCTCAATGCCGGCGCACCACTACGGAAACATGTATGGGAACCGGCCTGTGGGGCTGGTCATATCGTCAACGTCCTGCGTGAACGTGGGCACGAAGTGTACGCAACCGATATTGTTGACCGGGGATGCCCTGATTCCTGTCTTCAGGATTTTCTTTGGGAGTTTGACGGCGCACCTATGGGTGACGTGGACATCATGACCAATCCGCCCTATGCCACAGCCCGTGAATTCGTCGAGAGGGCTCTACAGGTTGTCAAGCCGGGGGCTAATGTCTGGATGCTGCTGAAATTGTCATTTTTAGAGGGTCAGAGCCGCAAGAGGTTATTTAACGATACCCCACCCGCGGATGTGTGGGTGTTTTCAGAGCGGCGGATTTGTGCGAAAAATGGTGATTTCTCCCGTTACAAGGCGGGAGCTATGGCTTACGCATGGTTCCACTGGGTCAAAAGCCGCAACACAGTCTGCACCATCAAGTGGTTATGAATTACAACTCCAACTGACTTTGACGATGCCGCGCAGGGAAATAAGAGACTGGTGCCAAGAGGTGGAGATGGATGAGTTAAGCTCTACCGGGGAACGTGTGTATGTCCGGCTGAGGATGGCTGCGGATAGCGCAGGGAGGTTTTACGGGGACGCTGAGTGGGTGCTGAGCAAGTGTTTTTCCTGCCGGGTGCATTTGTCCGTGGATGAGGTGGAACAGGCCCTGTGTGAGCTGGAGGCTGCCGGGATGGTCGTGAGGTATGATGCGGAGGGAGGACGGTATCTGGCGATTACGGAGTGGGGCGTGAGGCAGAGGAGCGAGCCTAAGTTTCCGGCTCCTCCTGTGAGGGTTGCGAGGCCCGGAGATGCCGTGTCAGACGGTTGTCCGTCAGCTGTCAGTCAGTTGTCAGACAAGCGTCAGTCAGTTGTCGGACATATGTCAGACAGTTGTCAGACA